>JBOGEN010000016.1:0-10272 GCA_050743265.1 Actinomycetes bacterium | reverse complement strand
GAGCAGCCCTCACCGGAGGCGGCCCCGCAACCGGCACCGCAGCCGCAGACCGCTCCGCCGCCTCAGCCTGAGCAACCCCGCCAGCCCGAGCCTGCCCAGGCCCCCGCGCCGCGGGCGCAGGAGGCGCCCCAGCCCCAGGCATCCGGCCGGGGTGAGGTCGCCAAGGCCAGCGCGGCCTACGTGACCCCGCTGGTCCGCAAGCTGGCCGCCGAGCACGACGTCGACCTGTCCACGCTCTCGGGCACCGGCGTGGGGGGACGCATCCGCAAGCAGGACGTCCTCGACGCGGCCCGGACGAAACAGGCCGCGCCCGCGGCCCCGTCCGCGGCCTCCGGGAGGTCCACCCCGGCTGCTGGAGCGACGCCCAGCCCGGCAGCAGCAGCCCTGCGTGGGCGTACCGAGAAGATGTCGCGCATGCGGGGCGTCATCGCCCAGCGGATGCACGAGTCGCTGCAGAGCTCCGCCCAGCTCACGACCGTGGTGGAGGTGGACGTCACCAAGATCGCCCGGCTGCGTCAGCAGGCGAGGGACGAGTTCACCAGGCGTGAGGGCGTGAGGCTCTCGTTCCTGCCGTTCTTCGCGATGGCGGCCATCGAGGCGCTCAAGGCGCACCCCAAGCTCAACGCGAGCATCGACGTGGACAAGGGCGAGATCACGTACTACGACGCCGAGCACCTCGGCATCGCGGTCGACACCGAGCGCGGGCTCATGGTGCCGGTCGTCCAGAGCGCGGGCGACCTCAACCTCGGCGGCCTGGCCCGCAAGATCGCGGACCTCGCCGAGCGCACCCGCACGGGCCAGGTCGGCCCGGACGAGCTGGGCGGCGGCACGTTCACGCTGACCAACACGGGCAGCCGGGGCGCGCTGTTCGACACGCCGATCATCAACCAGCCCCAGGTCGGCATCCTCGGTACCGGCACCGTGGTCAAGCGCCCGGTCGTGGTGGACGACCCCGACCTCGGCGAGGTGATCAGCGTCCGGTCGATGGTCTACCTCGCGCTCACGTACGACCACCGGCTCGTGGACGGCGCGGACGCCGCCCGCTTCCTCGTCGACGTCAAGGAGCGCCTCGAGGAGGGGCAGTTCGAGGGCGAGCTGGGCCTGTGAGCCCCGCTCCATGAGGGTCGTCGTCGGGGGGGCCACGGGGTACGTCGGGACCGCGCTCGTCCCGGCGCTGCGGGCGGAGGGCCACGAGGTCCTCCGGCTCGTCCGCCATGCCGCCCGCGAGCCGGACGAGGTGGCCTGGGACCCGTCCCGGGGCGTGGTCGACCGCGAGAGGCTGCGCGGCGTCGAGGGGGGCATCCTGCTCAACGGCGCGAACGTCGGCACCCGGCGCTGGACCGCCTCGTACAAGGACACCCTGCTGCGCAGCAGGGTCGACACGACCCGCACGCTGAGCGAGGCGTTCGCCGCCCTGGAGCCACGCCCGCGGGTGCTCATCCCCATGTCCGCGTCCGGGTACTACGGCGACACCGGACCCGAGCCGGTGGACGAGTCCGCCCCACCAGGGGACACCTTCCTCGCCCACACGGTCGTGTCGTGGGAGGCCGCAGCGGACCCGGCCAGGGAGGCCGGCATCCGCGTCGTCCACCCCCGCATGGCGATGGTGTTCGGCCCGGGTGGCAGCTCCGCCGGGCGGCTGTCCACGGTCGTCAAGTTCGGGCTCGGTGGCCGGCTCGGTGGGGGCCGCCAGAAGTGGGCCCTCATCGCGACCGGCGACGTCGTCCGCGTGTTCTCCTTCCTCCTCGAGCGGGACGACCTCGCCGGACCGGTCAACGTCGCCACCAGCCCTGTCCCGACCAACGCGGAGGTGATCAGGGAGCTCGGCCGCGCGCTGCACCGCCCGACCCCCTGGATCGCGCCCACGCCCGTGCTGCGCCTCGTCCTGGGCGAGTTCGCGCACGAGCTGACCCTGAACCAGGCGATCAGCTCGGCACGCCTCACCGGCGCCGGGTTCACCCTGCGCTACCCGGACCTGAAGTCGGTCATCCGGCACGCCGTCTCGCCCACCCCGGCCCCACAGTGACCAGCACCGCGGTCCGTGGCCCGGCATACCCTGGCGGCATGGCCGACCGCTCGCTCGTCTACGTCGACGCCGGGTTCGGTGCGGACGCGGTGCCGTACGAGGACGCCTGGGCCGAGCAGCGTCGGCTGCACGAGGCCCGGGTGGCCGGCGAGGGGCCGGACACCGTGCTGCTGCTCGAGCACCAGCCCGTCTACACCGCGGGCAAGCGCACCGACCCGTGGGAACGGCCGACCGACGGAACCCCGGTGATCGACGTCGACCGCGGGGGCAAGATCACCTGGCACGGCCCCGGCCAGCTCGTCGGCTACCCGATCCTCGCGCTGGGCGAGCCCGTGGACGTGGTCGCCCACGTCCGGCGGCTCGAGGAGGCGCTGACCCGCGCCTGTGCCGAGCTCGGCATCGAGACCGTCCGCATCGCCGGGCGAAGCGGGGTCTGGGTGCCCGAGGACGCCCGCAGGCCGGCCCGCAAGATCGGCGCGATCGGTGTCCGCGTGTCCCGCGGGGTGACCATGCACGGGTTCGCCCTCAACTGCGACTGCGACCTGGCCGCGTTCGACGCGATCGTGCCCTGCGGCATCAACGACGCCGGCGTCACCTCGCTCTCGGCCGAGGCAGGGCGCGGGATCGGCGTGGCCGAGGCGTTGCCCCTGGTGAAGGCGCACCTGACCGCCGTGCTCACCGGCGAGCCCTCGGCCGCGGAGGCGGTCGTCCCGGCCTGAGCGGCCCGCGCGGGCCGCCGTCCCGAGGTCCGCGAGCGACGGCTCCCGCCGCGTAGGCTGGAGGCCAGCCGAGTGAGAGGGAGTCGCACGTGACCGTCGCACCCGACGGCCGGAGGCTGCTGCGTCTCGAGGTCCGCAACAGCCAGACGCCCATCGAGAGAAAGCCCCCGTGGATCAAGACGCGGGCGACGATGGGCCCCGAGTTCACCGAGCTCAAGGCGCTGGTGCGACGTGAGGGGCTGCACACCGTCTGTGAGGAGGCGGGCTGCCCCAACATCTACGAGTGCTGGGAGGACCGCGAGGCCACGTTCCTCATCGGCGGCGACCAGTGCACGCGACGCTGTGACTTCTGCCAGATCGACACCGGCAAGCCGGCCCCGCTCGACACCGACGAGCCGCGCCGCGTCGCCGAGTCGGTCGCCACGATGGGCCTGCGGTATGCCACGGTCACGGGCGTCGCGCGCGACGACCTACCCGACGGCGGGGCCTGGCTGTACGCGGAGACGGTGCGCCAGATCCACACCCAGCTCCCTGGCTGCGGCGTCGAGCTGCTCATCCCCGACTTCAACGCCGACCAGGACCAGCTGGCCGAGGTCTTCGGCGCCCGTCCCGAGGTGCTCGCGCACAACGTCGAGACCGTGCCGCGGATCTTCCGCGAGATCCGGCCCGGGTTCCGGTACGAGCGGTCGCTGGACGTCCTGCGTGCCGCCCGCGCGGACGGCCTCGTCACCAAGTCCAACCTCATCCTCGGCCTCGGCGAGGAGCGCGAGGAGGTCAGCCAGGCGCTGCAGGACCTCTACGACGCCGGCTGTGAGCTCGTCACGATCACCCAGTACCTGCGCCCGTCACCGCGGCACCACCCGGTCGTCCGGTGGGTGCGTCCCGAGGAGTTCGTCGAGATGTCGGAGGAGGCCGAGGAGATCGGCTTCGCCGGCGTCATGAGCGGGCCGCTCGTCCGGTCCTCCTACCGTGCGGGGCGGCTGTACCAGCAGGCCCTCGAGGCCAGGCGAATCGCCCCGGTTGGCGCCTGACGAGACGCATGTCACACCAGTTTCTCGTAAAGGACACAACGCGGTAACCCACGTAGACCAGGCTGGATGCATTCCCCCTGCCACCCCGGAGAGCCTCGTGACGCCCACCACGCCGCCGTTCGCCCCGCTCTCGAGCCTGCTGCGCTCGGTCGCGTCGGTGACGGTGATGTCCCTGGCCGCGCCCGTGACAGAGGGTGCCGTGCGCAACGCGCGCGACGCAGTGGCCGAGGACCAGGTGCGGGCCGAGGCGCGTGCCGAGGCCGACCGTGCGCTCCGGAGCATCGCCCAGGCTCGCCGCCAGAGCGGCTGACCCACGCGGCCGACCCACGCGCCCGAGCTCGTGACAGGCCTCGTGACCGGCCGCGTCTCTCGCCTGTTCACGGGCACGGCAGCAGCCCCGTGGTCCTCGGGACCGAGGGCCGAGGCTGCCCCCTCCGTCCTCCCCGCAGGGGCACGTATCCTGCCGGGCATGGCCCGTAAGGAAGGACGCCGCGGCCGCGCGGCACAGATCCGCGCTGCGTACCAGATGACGAAGAAGGCCGATCCACGCATCGGCCTGCTGCTCTTCGCGATCGCGCTCGCCGTGCTCGCCGTCTTCGTCGGGGTCGGCTTCCTTGTCGGTTACCCGATCTACGCCGGCGTCCTCGGCCTCCCCATGGCTCTCCTCGCCGTGACGATCGTGTTCGGACGCCGCGCGGAGCGCGCCGCGTTCGGCCAGGTGGAGGGCCAGCCCGGCGCGGCCGGTGCGGTGCTCAACTCCCTGCGGCGCGGCTGGACGGTCACCAGCCCGGTCGCGGTCACGAAGAACCAGGACATCGTGCACCGCGCCGTCGGGCGTCCGGGCATCGTCCTCGTCGGCGAGGGGGCGCCGAACCGGGTCACGAACCTGCTCGCGGCCGAGCGCCGGCGCCACGCCCGCGTCGCCCCGGACGCCCCCGTGTACGAGGTCGTCGCCGGTGACGAGGAGGGCCAGGTCAAGCTGCGCAAGCTCCAGCGCCACCTCATGAAGCTGCCGCGCAACCTGAAGCCCGCCGACGTACGCGAGGTCAACAACAGGCTGCGCGCCCTCGGGCAGACCAGCATCCCGATCCCCAAGGGCCCGCTGCCGAAGGGCATGCGCATGCCCAAGGGCGGGCCCAACATCCGCTGACCGCGACCGGTCGCTGATGTGCGTCCAGCGCCGTCCAGGCCCTCCAGGCCTGAGGGCCGCTCAGTCCCGCAGCACCACTGTGCCGGCGGCCTTGTCGTGCAGCCCCCGGCGGTCCCTGTCGTAGACGACCGCGGGGATGACGAGCAGCAGCAGCGCCGTGCGTACGACGACCGAGGCCAGCCCGGGCGGGCCCTCGTCCGCCCCGGCGACCCGGGCGACCCGGACCCGGGTGATCCTCATGCCGAGGGTGAAGCCGGTGGTGGGGAGAAGCAGCAGGTACTCCAGCGCGAGCAGACCCGGGACGGCCAGCACGCCGAGAGTGGTGGACGCGTCCACGTCCAGGAGGCCGCGGACTATGGCCACGCAGGCGACCCAGTCCAGCAGCAGAGCCCCCAGCCGGCGTCCGACCGGGGCCGCCGCGCCCGGACCCGTCTCGGGCAGCCCGAGCCGCTCCCCCGCGTACCCGAGGGCGTCCGGCTGCCCCACGCCCGCCGCGCGGGGGCCGGACAGCCATGATCCGATCCAGCGCCGATCCACGCCGCCAGGCTATCCGCGAGGACGCGTGCGGGTCGGCCGCCCAGGGGCCTGCGTAACACCGGTGAAACACACGGGACACGCCCGGGAAACTGCCCCCCCGTACGGTTGGCTGGTCGCGTGCGAGTCCGGGACCGCCCCGGGCCGAGGGAGGAATGGATGTTCCAGACCGCTGACGAGGTGATGCGGTACATCGCCGACGAGGACGTCGCGTTCGTCGACGTCCGGTTCTGCGACTTGCCGGGCATCATGCAGCACTTCACCGTCCCGGCCACCGGGTTCGGGGCCGAGGTGTTCACGGAAGGGCTGATGTTCGACGGCTCCTCGATCCGAGGGTTCCAGCAGATCCACGAGTCGGACATGAAGCTGATGCCCGACCCGACGACTGCGGTCGTGGACCCGTTCCGCCGTGACAAGACGCTCGTGCTGAACTGCTTCATCCACGACCCGCTCACCGGCGAGGCGTACAGCCGCGACCCGCGCAACATCGCCCGCAAGGCCGAGGCCTACCTGCGTGGCACGGGTGTCGCGGACACCGCGTTCTTCGGCCCGGAGGCCGAGTTCTACGTCTTCGACGACGTGCGGTTCGAGACGAACCAGCACGAGGGCTACTACCACATCGACTCCGTCGCGGGTGCGTGGAACTCGGGCCGCGAGGAGGAGGGCGGCAACCGCGGGTACAAGCCGCGCTACAAGGGCGGCTACTTCCCCGTCCCGCCGAACGACCACTTCGCCGACCTGCGCGCCGAGATGAGCCGCGAGCTGCACGGTGTCGGCATCGAGGTCGAGCGCCAGCACCACGAGGTGGGCACCGCCGGCCAGGCCGAGATCAACTTCACGTTCGACACGCTGCTGCGCATCGCCGACAAGGTGATGCTGTTCAAGTACGTCGTGAAGAACGTCGCGTGGCGCAACGACAAGACGGCCACGTTCATGCCGAAGCCGCTGTTCGGCGACAACGGCTCGGGCATGCACACGCACCAGAGCCTCTGGAAGGACGGGGCACCGCTGTTCTACGACGAGGTCGGGTACGCGGGCCTGTCCGAGACGGCGCGGCACTACATCGGCGGCCTGCTCAAGCACGCCCCGTCCCTGCTGGCGTTCACGAACCCGACCACGAACTCGTACCACCGGCTCGTACCCGGCTTCGAGGCGCCGGTGAACCTCGTGTACTCGCAGCGCAACAGGTCCGCCTGCATCCGCATCCCGATCACGGGCCAGAGTGCGAAGGCCAAGCGCGTCGAGTTCCGCGTCCCCGACTCGTCCTGCAACCCGTACCTCGCGTTCGCCGCGATGCTCATGGCCGGCATGGACGGCATCCGCAACAAGGTCGAGCCCGCGGACCCGGTGGACAAGGACCTGTACGAGCTCCCGCCAGACGAGCACTCGGCCGTGCCAACGGTGCCGGCGTCGCTGGAGGGCGTGCTCACCGCGCTCGAGGCGGACCACGAGTACCTGCTCGAGGGCGGCGTCTTCACACCGGACCTCATCGAGACGTGGATCGACTTCAAGCGCACGCAGGAGATCGACCCGTTGCGGCTGCGCCCGCACCCGCACGAGTTCGAGCTGTACTTCGACATCTGAGCGAACGACCCGGTGGACCTGCGACGAGGGCCACCAGCCACCCCTCCTGGGGCGTCGCTGGGACGTCAGCGACCAGGCCGTCGACCGCGCGAGACAGTGTGCGGTCGACGGCCTTTGGTGTGCGCGCCGCTACTCGTCACGAGGAGTGTGTCAGTCCGCGGAGTGAACCCCGCTCGCGTCAGCCGCCAGCAGGGAGCAGGACCGGGTCGGCGGGGCGCGACACCGTTGACGATGTCCCCGAGGGGCCGCCAGCGATGTCGGCCGGTTGGGGAGCGCCGGCGCGAGAGGGCTGCGTGGCGCCGCGTCGCGACCGGAGGAGACGGACCGTCACTCTCCCGGTCACCCACAGTCCGGCCGGAGCGAGCTGTGTCACCGCGTCAAGCTCGACAGCCTCGGAGCTGGTCGTCGTCCGGTGGGACTCCCGGTACTGGTAGCAGAGCCGCTCGGTCCAGATGCGGACGAGCTCATACTCGACCTCGTCCGCTCCCGCGCCGGGGGCGTTGAGACAGATCGCGCTGAGCAGGCACGCCGGATCGTCGGTCGTGCGCACCTCGACCAGGTTCAGCCGGTCCGAGTCATGCAGCCACACATCGAAGTCGGCCTGCATCCCCCGCAGGTCTTCTCCGTCGCTCGGCCGTCCAGACGCCATGACCTCGCGCTTGACCGTGAGGAAGTCCAGATCGGCGGGCACCGCCACATCATGACAAAGCCCGGGTAGGCGTACTCACGGGCGCCACGGTCCTGCCGCCGGCCTAGACAGCGTCTGGGTCACCTCAGCGTGGTCCTCCGTGAGGACGACCCGCGCCAGCGCACCGTTCACGAGCGGCATGAACGGGGGGACGTGCCCGCACTCGACCTCCGCGACGATCGGCACGTCGAGGCTGCCCAACGCATCGAGCACCGCCTCGTGCTGCGTGAGCGTGTCGACGTCCGGCGCGCGCGTGCGTCCGACGAGGACGGCGGTGGCTCCGGTAAAGAAGCCGGCCAGCCGCATCCCGTGCAGGTGCCGGCAGGTGGCCGTGGCGTCGGCGGCGTCCGCCTCCACGTACCCGATGACCCCCTCCGGGGCTTCCCGCTCCGCGAAGCGCGCGACGTCGCAGAAGGGCGTCCCCGCGACGTTGCACAGCGTGTCGATGCACCCGCCGAGGAGCCGCCCGGAGACGTCCACGTCGCCGTCGCCGTCCAGGCGGGTCCAGCGGCCCTGGGCGTCCAGGGTGAGGTCCCGTACGTCGGGGTCGTTGACGTAGTCGTCCCACCCGGTCGCGTACCGCCCGGGAGAGGTCTGGGTGAACGCGGCACCGCGGTCGAGCCGCACGATGTCCAGCCACGAGACCATGCCGTCGGGCGGCCGGTACGCCGTGTCCATGAGGTTGTTGCCGTGCACCGTGGCGACGCCGGCCAGCAGCGTCAGCGGCACCATGAGCGTGGACATGTCCGAGTAGCCCACGAGCCACGTCGGCTCCGCCTCCCGCAGCGCGTCCCAGTCGAGCAGCGGCAGCAGGTCGATCGCCGTCTCCCCACCCCATGGAGGCACGACCGCCCGGATGCCGGGTCCGTCAGCATCCACGTCAGCTCTCGCGCCCGATCGGTGGCCGGGGCGCTGATGTGGCTGCTGCCGTCCATGCAGTCCCCGACGACGACCTCGTAGCCGCAGTCCTGCACTCTGCGGATGCCCGCAGCGAGACGCGCCCGCAGGTCGTCCTCGACGCCGCTGGACGGGGAGGTCACGCCGACACGGTCGCCCCGCCTCAGCGGCGGTGGGAATGTCACTGACACGAGCCCGAGCCTGCCACCCTGGCGCGTCCCGTCCACCGAAAATGGCCGTACGTCCCTCAGCGGGTCGTCCCCTCCGCAGGTCGTCTACTCCGTCGGCAGGCGACTGTCGCTGTGCGGGCGCACGCGTCACGGCCCGTGATCGCGTGCACGGGCGCTGCTGCTAACGTCACCGCCGGGTCGTCAAGGACGACGACCCGCACGAGTGGCTTTCGCGACGACGGCGAGCCCGCGCGGGCGCGCCGGGTGTCGCACGGTGAACGGGGCTCAGTCGCGTCGCGGACGTCGTGTGACAGCGGAAGACCCGCGCCCATGCCCGAGACGACCCAGGTCGCGTATCGAGGTGATCGTCGTGGCACAGCCGAGCCCCTCCGCCCCGCCGAGAGGCTTTTCCGTCAGGCAGTCCGACGAGCGCGGTTCGCAGCTCGTCCAGCCGGCCGCGAGTACGCCGGCCCACGCCGTGGACGACCCCGGTGGGGCGCGCCGCCGCGGACCGCAACGACGTCGGCGTGGACTGGCCCGGCTGTTCGGCGGGGGACGCGAGGAGCACCGCGCCCGCGGACAGGCCCCCGAGGCATCGCCCGGCCCCCCGCAGGACCTGCTCCCTGCCGCGCTGGCCAGCCTTGCGCTGCGTGACCTCACCCTTGTCGAGTCGCTGCTGCGCCTGGTGGAGGAGATGGAGGCACGCGAAGAGGACCCAGACCTCCTGGAGTCCCTCTTCCGCATCGACCACCTGGCCACGCGGATGCGCCGCAACGGCGAGAACCTGCTCGTCCTGGCCGGCCAGGAGACGGACACCCAGCGGCACGAGCCCTCACGGCTGCTGGACGTCGTCCGCGCCGGCATCTCCGAGATCACCGACTACTACCGGGCCGAGGTGTCCACGCTGCCGGAGATGCGCGTGGCCGGCCTCGCGGCCGACGACGTGAGCCACCTGCTCGCCGAGCTGCTGGACAACGCCACGTCGCGGTCCCCGCAGCACCAGCAGGTGGTTGTCGGCGGGCGCGCGCTCGACGACGGCACGGTCGTGCTCGCCGTCGAGGACAACGGCATCGGCATCCCCGCCGAGCGGCTCGTCGAGCTGAACGCGCGCCTCGGCGCTCCCCCGGTGCTCGACGTGTCGGTGACCCGCCACATGGGCCTGTACGTGGTCGGACGGCTGGCGCACCGGCACGGCATCCGGGTGCACCTCGACTCGCGCCCGTTCGGCGGCACCGCGGCGTACGTGCTGCTCCCGCCGTGGCTCGTCCAGCAGGACGCCACATCCCAGATGGGGCACAACGGGCGGCAGGCCCCGCTCCCCGGGCGTCCGGCGGCTCCACACCCCGGTGTTCCTGGACGCCCGGCACCGGGGGCAGCTCGCCCCGGCGGTGCTGCCCCGGCTCCATCGGGGCCACCACCCGGGCCCGCGGACGCCCAGCCTGGGGCCTCGCCTGCCGCGCCTGCGGGTGGGGC
>JBOGEN010000015.1:0-4585 GCA_050743265.1 Actinomycetes bacterium | reverse complement strand
GGCCGGGCCGGGGGTCGCGAGCGCGGCAAGGAGGCGGCGTACCTGCTCGCGCTCGGCGGAGGTGAGCCGCGCGTAGTCCCGGTGGCGCAGCACCTCGGTCTCGCTGGCGGTGGCCGCCTGCACGTCCGCGGCCTCGGCATCCTCCTGCCCGGAGCCCGCGGGCGCGCCCGGGATGGCCACCGCGCGCCGGACCTCGACCGGGGGGACGGTGCGCATCGGCGGCGCCTGCTCCCCGGCGAAGAAGGCGGCGAAGGCCCGGTCGTAGCGCTCCAGGTCCTCATGGCTGCCGCACAGGGTGAGCCGGCCGGCCCAGTAGACGTCGCCGCGGGCGAGCACGTCCAGCGCCCCGAGGGCGGCGAGCATCGCCTGGACCCGGTCCGGGCTGGCGTCCACACCGGAGGCCCGCAGCGTGCGGGCGAACGTCACCATCGTCGTGGTGACGTCCCTCTCCCCGTCCACGGTCTCGGCCACGCCCGTCTCGACCACGTCACACCTGCCGCTCAGCCCTTGCCGCCGGCGACCGCGGCGTCGAGCAGCGTCTCGAGGTTGCCGGCCCGGACCCTGTCCTGGTCCTCGCGGTACTTGAGCACGGCGCCGAGCGTGGCGGAGGCGCGTTCCGGGTCGAGCTCGCGCGCGCCGAGGGCGAGCAGCGCCTCGGCCCAGTCGAGCGACTCGGCGATCCCGGGCGGCTTGAGCAGGTCCACCTGACGCAACGTCTGCGCGGCCTGCGCGACGTCGGCCGCGAGGCGTTCGGTGGCCTCGGGCAGCCTCCGGCGGATGATGGCCACCTCGCGGTCGAACGTCGGGTGCTCGAGCCAGTGGTAGAGGCACCGGCGCTTGAGCGCGTCGTGCACCTCCCGGGTGCGGTTCGAGGTGATGACGACGACCGGGGGCGTCGCCGCACGGATCGTGCCGAGCTCGGGCACGGAGATCGTGTACTCGGAGAGCACCTCGAGCAGGAACGCCTCGAACTCGTCGTCGGCGCGGTCCACCTCGTCGACGAGCAGCACGCTGGGGGACGTCTCCAGCGCCTGCAGCAGCGGGCGCGCGATGAGGAACCGCCGGTCGTACAGCTCGGCCTCGAGGGTGGCCACGTCGTGCACGCCGGCTGCCTCTGCCGCGCGCAGGTGCAGCAGCTGGCGGGGGAAGTCCCAGTCGTAGAGGGCCTGCGAGGCGTCGAGGCCCTCGTAGCACTGCAGCCGGACGAGGGGAGCGTCGAGCACCTGGCCCAGGGCTGTGGCGAGCGCGGTCTTGCCGACCCCGGCGTCCCCCTCGCAGAAGAGCGGGCGACCCATCCGCAGCGCGAGGAAGCAGGCCGTGGCCACGCCCTCGTCCGCCAGGTACCCCACGTCGTCGAGCCGCTCGGCAAGGCCGGCCGGCGAGTCGACGCCGACCGCGGCGAGCAGGTCCTTGGGTGCCGGAGCCTCGGCGGGCACGGCACCGGGCCGCGCCGGTCGCGGTGAGTGTGTCACCCCGTCCACGCTACGTGGCGTACGCGGGGGACGTCATCCTGCCACCGGCTGCCCAGGGACGAGTCGGGACGTTCAGTCGTCCTCGCGGGCGGAGGACCGGGCCGCGACCAGGGCCCTGAGCTCACCCGCGGCACGCCGGGCGGCCAGCCCCCCGGACGCCTGGATGCCCATGACGGCCAGGGTGCTCCCGTCGGCCAGGTCGAGCATCACCCAGGGGTCGCCCTCCCGGAACGACACGGCGACCACCTCGGCCCACTGGAGCCGGCGCGAGCGCAGCAGGTTGACGACCACGAGCCCGTCCTCGTCCGCGCTGAGCCGGGGGCGGGCCAGCATGAGCAGGACGGCCGCGACGAGCGCCCCGATGAGCACGATGCCGAACCGGTCGAGCACCGGCCACGGGCGACCGCCGGCGGACGGGAGCGCGGCGGCGACGACCACCACGCACGCCATCACCGCGACGGCGAAGCCGAGCGTGACCCTCCGGGTGCGTACCGGACGCCACGTGGTCGGCAGGGCAGGCGGGCTGCCCCGGTCGTTCGTCGCGTCGGCCTCGTCGTCGACCATGGCTCAGAGCCGGCAGGCGTGGATGTCGGTGACGAGGATGCCGCGCGCCCCCAGGTCCCACAGCTCGTCCATCACCCGGTTGGTGTCCTTGCGCAGCACCATCGCGCGGACCGCGAACCAGCCCTCGTGCTGGAGCGGCGAGATCGTCGGCGACTCGATGCCGGGGGTGAGCGCGCATGCGGGCTCGAGCTGCTCGCTCCGGACGTCGTAGTCCATCATCACGTACCGGCGGGCGACCAGGACGCCCTGGAGCCGCCGGACGAGCTGGTCCACCGCCGTGTTCCCGGGCGCGCCCTCGGGCCGGACGAGCACGGCCTCGGACTCGAGGATCGGGTCGCCGATGATCTCCAGACCCGCCTGGCGCAGCGTCGTACCCGTCGAGACCACGTCGGCGATCACCTCGGCCACGCCGAGCCGCACGGCGGTCTCGACCGCCCCGTCGAGGTGGATGACCTCGGCTTGCACGCCCGCCGCCTCGAGGTGGCGCACCACCACCCCGGCGTACGAGGTGGCGATGCGGAGCCCACTGAAGTCGGCGACGCCGGCCGCGACGCCGGGACGGGCGGCGTAGCGGAACGTGGACGCGCCGAACCCGAGCGGCAGGACCTCCTCCGCGCGTGAGTCGGCGTCGAGCAGCAGGTCGCGCCCGGTGATGCCGACGTCGAGCGTGCCGGAGCCGACGTACACCGCGATGTCGCGGGGACGCAGGAAGAAGAACTCGGCGTTGTTCTCCGGGTCGACGAGCACGAGCTCGCGCGAGTCGGACCGCTGCAGGTACCCGGCCTCGTCGAGCATGCGGGCTGCCGGGTCCGACAGCGAGCCCTTGTTGGGCACGGCGACGCGCAGCATGGGGCGGGCCCTCTCGGGACGGGGTGCACGGTGGCGGGTGAGCGGGCGCGCGTGGCCCTGCTCCCTCACAGGTGAGCGTATACGTCGTCCAGGTCGAGTCCGGCGGCGAGCATGAGCACCTGCACGTGGTACAGCAGCTGCGAGATCTCCTCGGCCGTCCGCTCGCGTCCCTCGTGCTCGGCGGCCATCCAGGCCTCGGCGGCCTCCTCCACGACCTTCTTGCCGATCGCATGGACGCCGGAGTCGAGGGCGGCCACCGTGCCCGACCCGGCGGGGCGGGTGCGCGCCTTCTCGGTGAGCTCGGCGAAAAGGTCCTCGAAGGTCTTCACACGGTCCTCCACGGCTGGGCCACCTCGCGCAGCGCGACGGCGGTGGCGAGCGCGGCGTGCGCGGCCTCGTACCCCTTGTCCTCCTGGGAGCCGGCCAGGCCGGCACGGGCCAGGGCCTGCGCGTCCGTGTCGCAGGTGAGCACGCCGAAGCCGACGGGGACGCCGGTGTCGACGGCCACCCGGGTGAGCCCGTCGGTGGCCGCCCGGCAGACGTACTCGAAGTGCGGGGTGCCGCCGCGGACGACCACACCGAGCGCCACCACGGCGTCGTAGCCGGCCTGCGCGAGGGCGCGCGCGGCGACCGGCAGCTCGAACGCGCCCGGCACGCGGACGACGGTGGGGCCTTCGGCCCCGCACTCAGCCAGGGCGCGCATCGCCCCGCCGAGCAGGCCGTCCATCACCTCGGTGTGCCACCGGGCGGCCACGACGCCGATCCGCAACCCCTCCGCGTCGGTGACCTCGACCTGGGGTGCGCCGCTGCGACTCACTCGCCTGCTCCTTCCGCTGCGCTCACCTGTCCACCGGTCCGGCTCACGTCGGCCCGCCCTCGGGGAGCCCGGGCAGGTCGTGCCCCATCCGGTCCCGCTTCGCGCGCAGGTAGCGCAGGTTGTCCGCGGTCGCCACCACCGGCAACGGCACCCGGCCCAGGACGCGCAGCCCGAAGCCCTCCAGCCCGGCGCGCTTGCTCGGGTTGTTCGTGAGCAGCCGCATCGAGCACACTCCGAGGTCGGTGAGGATCTGCGCCCCCGTGCCGTAGTCCCGCGCGTCCGCGGGAAGGCCGAGCTCGAGGTTGGCGTCCACGGTGTCCGCGCCACCGTCCTGCAGCTCGTACGCCCGCAGCTTGTGCAGCAGGCCGATACCGCGCCCCTCGTGCCCGCGCACGTAGAGGACGACGCCACGCCCCTCGGCCGAGACCGCCGCCATCGCCGCGTCCAGCTGGGCGCCGCAGTCGCAGCGGGTCGACCCGAACACGTCCCCGGTGAGGCACTCGGAGTGCACGCGGACGAGCAGGTCCTCCCCGTCGCCGAGCTCGCCTTTGACCAGGGCGACGTGCTCGAGGCCGTCCAGCGTGTCCCGGTAGCCGATGGCCCGCCACTCCCCGTGCAGGGTCGGCAGGCGGGTCTCGGCGGCGCGGACGACGAGCACCTCGGTACGCCGCCGGTACGCGATGAGGTCCGCGATCGAGACCAGGGCGAGCCCGTGCTCGTCGGCGAACCGCCGCAGCGCGGGCAGCCGCATCATCGTGCCGTCGTCGTGCACGATCTCGCACAGCGCGCCCGCCGGGTTGAGGCCGGCGAGCCGCGCCAGGTCGACCGACGCCTCGGTGTGCCCGGCGCGCTTGAGGACGCCGCCGTCGGCGGGGCGCAGCGG
>JBOGEN010000014.1:0-11242 GCA_050743265.1 Actinomycetes bacterium | reverse complement strand
GTGTCCGCGTTCCTCGCCGGCGGGGTCTCGGCCGAGGGTCCCGGCGCCGACGGGGCGGCGTGACGGCCCACCCGCCGGACACGGCCCCACCCGCCGCGCCGCCCGGGCGGTCAGCTCCGGAACACGGCCGCCAGCGCGGGGATACGGGCGACGTAGGCGTCGAGCAGCCGTTCCGCGGTAGGTCCGGAGCCCACGAGGGGGTGCGCCGCCATCGCCCGTACCGCGGTCTCGCGTGAGCCGGTGAGCGCGGCCTCGATCGTGGTGCGCTCGACGGCCTTGATCGTCCGGACGAGCTCGGCCTGCTCGTCCGTCATCGGCTCTGCGGCGACCGGATGCGTCCCGTCCGCGTCCACCCGACAGGGCACCTCGACCACCGCGTCGTCGTCCAGGCCGGGCAGCGCCCCGCGGTTGCGGATGTTCAGCACGAGAGTGCTCCGCTCGCCCCGCGTCAGCGCGCGCATAAGATCCAGCGCCACCCCCTCGTACCCTCCGCCGTCGAGGTCGGCCGCGTCCCGGCGTACGCCCTCCGGGCGGCTCTCGGCGAGGTAGGTCTCCTCACGGGCGCGGCGTGCCCGTCGCCAGACCTCGAGCGCCATCTCCGGACGGCGTGCGACCTCGGCGTAGAAGTCGGTCTGCTGTGCGAGCAGGTACGCGCCCCGCGGCTCAGGCGCCCGTCGCATCGACTGCAGCACGTCCCCGTGGCAGTAGTAGTAGTGCAGGTACTCGTTGGGGATCGCCCCGAGCTCCCGGAGCCGTGCCGGTCCGAACAGCCTGCCCTCCTCGAACGAGGTGAGTGCCTGCTCGTCGGCGAGCAGCGCCGGCAGCAGGTCCCGCCCGTCGACCCGGGCGGCCCGCAGCCACCCGAGGTGGTTCAGGCCGACGTAGTCCAGGGAGAGCCGGGACGGGTCCACCCCGAGCGCCCCGGCCACGCGGCGCCCGAGCGCGACCGGGGAGTCGCAGATGCCGACCACATGACCGCCCAGCACCCGGGACATCGCCTCGGTCACCATGCCGGCCGGGTTCGTGAAGTTGACCACCCAGGCGTCCGGGGCCAATGCGGCCACCCGCTCGGCGACGCGGACGGCGAAGGGGACCGTCCTCAGGCCAAAGCTGACGCCGCCCGCGCCCGTCGTCTCCTGCCCGAGGACGCCGTGGGCGAGGGCAACCTGCTCGTCCACCGCGCGGGCCTCGAGACCGCCCACCCGCATCGAAGAGAACACCACATCGCAGCCGCGCACCGCATCGTCCAGGTCCGTGGCGACGACGACACGGGGCGGGTACGCGGCCTCGGCAGCCATCTGCCGCAGCACCGCCTGCACGGCTCGGAGCCTGGTCTCGTCGACGTCGTGCAGCACGATCTCGTCGACCCCGGCGGTGCCGTCGGCCAGCGCGGCGTACACGAGCGGGACGCGGAACCCGCCCCCGCCCAGCACCGTGAGCCTCATGCCGCGAGTCTCACACGTCCAGCCGTCGTACGGCCGTGACGCGAGACGGCCGCGACTTCCGACGGCCCTGGACCGGCCGCGCCAGGGTCAGACCGCGGCGGGGGTGTACCGCCAGGGCTCGTCCTCGAACGCACGCCGGCAGCTCGTGCTGCAGAAGACGTGCGTGCGCCCGTCGTACGTGAACCGGCCCACCGCACGCACGGGGTCGAGCTGGGTGCCGCACACGGGGTCGACGGCGACCGGCGAGGGTGCGGTCTCGTCCGCCGTGGGCACCTGCTCCTCGGCCGACTCGCCCCGGCGGGACGTCTGGGTGGCCACCACGTCCGCCAGCACCGCCGCGGACACCTCGAGGTGGGTGAGCGCGCCGGGGGCGAGCCCTTCCGGGACCCGGACGCGAGCGAGGTCGGCCTGGGTGGCCCCGTCCTTGCGCATCTGGGCGAGCAGCGCGGCCGAGCGCTTCGCCGACGCGACGAGCGCGACGTACTGGACACCGGCGCCGAGCACCGCGCGCAGCGCCTCCTCGTCGAACTCGCCGAACGTGGCCACGACCGTGTACGTATCGGGGCGGAGCGAGACGCGCCCGAGACCCTCGAGGTTCGGGACGTGCTCGCCGACGTAGCCGATGCGGCGGGCCATGTCCGCGACCGCCTCCGGCATGGGGGCCGCACCGATCGCGACGACCTGGGCCGGCGGCAGGTGAGGCTGCACGAACACCTCGATCTCACCCTCGCTCGACGCGGACACGGGAACGTTGATCACACCCTCCCGGGCCGGCGCCGACGCCCCGGGAGGAGTGAGGTGCAGGGCGCGCGGCAGGCCGTCGGCCATCGCGCGCACAGCCTCCTCGGCCACGGCGGGCTCGACGACCGGGCCCCCGATCCAGCCGGTCAGGGTGCCGTCCTGGGTCACGATCGCACGGTCACCGGGCCGGGTGGCCTCGGGGGACCGCGCCCACGTGACGACGGCGGTGGCGTAGGGCGCCCGCGCCTCGGCAAGCGCCGCTTCTTCGGCAAGCAGGTCCACGGTCACGGCTCCACGGTTGCGGCTTCCGACGGGACCCCCAGTGTCCGCGCGGTCGACCGGAGGTCGTTGGACCCCGACCCGGAGCCGCCCGGGCGCCCACCGACTGCGCGTCCCTCTGTGCACGTGGTGGAACCCCTCATGACCGTCCCCGAGATGTGTCCTGGGTCGGGATGATATGCGCCCCCCGGGCGGGGTCGGACACCCCGGGTGCCCTCTCGACTCCGGAGGGCATCAGAAACCGCCTCGTCAGTGGCCGTCCCCGCGGATACGGAGCGGGGCGGCAGCGCCTCGCAGCGCTCACGAGCGAGCGGGGAGATGACAGATACATCACGGCTCACGAACGATCGCATCAAGACCTGGGACGTTGTGCAGCATTTCTCCCGATCGAGAGATTGACTCCCGGCGTTGAAGAGGAGAGTCGACCCCACATCCACAGGATTCGGGGGGCTCTCCCATGGCCGGAGCGGAGCTGATGTCAATGGTGATGCGTACCGCGTTGCGCGGAGTCGGGATCGCAGTGGTCCTGGCGATGGGGATGGCCGCGTGTGGCGGTGGGGATGACGGAGACGACGGAGAGGCACAGGGCAGCAAGGGCGGGACGCTCTACATCCTCGACCAGTCAGACTTCGAGCACCTCGACCCCGCGCGCAACTACGTGACGAACTCCGGCGACTTCGGGCAGCGGCTGCTCTACCGCGCGCTGACCCAGTACAAGGCCGAGCCGGGCAAGGCCGGCCTGGAGATCGCCCCGGACCTCGCCACCGACCTCGGTCAGGCGTCGCCCGACCGCAAGACCTGGACGTTCACCCTCAAGGACGGGCTCAAGTACGAGGACGGCTCGACGATCACGGCGCAGGACGTCAAGTACGGCACCGAGCGCTCGTTCGCCCCGGACCTCCCCGAAGGGCCGCCGTGGGCGCGCCAGCTGCTCGTCGGTGGTGCGGACTACAAGGGCCCGTACGAGGACAAGGGCGGCCTCGACTCGATCGAGACCCCCGACGACAAGACGATCGTCTTCCACCTGAACCAGCCGGTGGCCGACTTCAACTACGCCACCACGTTCCCGCTGTTCGGCCCGGTGCCGAAGGCCAAGGACACCGGCGTCAAGTACGACAACCACGTGTTCTCCTCCGGGCCGTACAAGATCGAGACGTACGACCGCGGCAAGGAGCTGGTCCTCGTCCGCAACACCCACTGGGACCAGAAGACCGACCCCGTGCGCAAGGCTCGGCCGGACCGGATCGTCTACAAGATGGGCATCGACCCGAACGTCATCGACCAGCGGTTGGTGTCGGACCAGGGTGACGACCAGTACGCGCTCATGCTGAGCGACGTCCAGCCGTCGACGGTCTCGAAGATCGTCACCAACCCGGACGTCAAGGACCGGCTCTCCCAGGACATCTCGGGCTGCAACCGCTACCTCGCGCTCAACACCGCGAACCCTCCGATGGACGACCTCGCGGTCCGGCAGGCCGTGAACTACGCGCTCAGCCAGAAGGCCTACCAGACCTCGCGTGGTGGCCCGTTCATCGGCAAGATCACGACAGAGACCATGCCGGCGAGCCTCGCCGGTCACAAGGACTTCAACCTCTACCCGAACAACAACGGCGAGGGTGACCCTGAGAAGGCGAAGCAGATCCTCGCCGACGCCGGGTACCCGAACGGGGTCGAGGTGACGCTCACCGGGACGTCGGAGCCCGGTGGCTACGGTCCCGACCAGTCGGCTGCCATCCAGGAGTCGCTCGCGAAGGCCGGCATCAAGGTCAAGATCAACGCGGTGAGCGAGTCGGTCTACTACACCGAGATCGGCAACGCGAAGCGCGAGAGCGAGATGGTGTACTACGGCTGGTGCCCGGACTGGCCCAGCGCGCGGACGTTCCTGCCGCCGCTGTTCGACAGCCGGTTCATCGCGCCACAGGGAAACACCAACGTCTCCCAGCTCGACGACCCGAAGATCGACAAGCGCATCGACGAGATCTACGCGATGTCTGACCCGGACAAGGCGAACCAGGCCTGGGGCGACCTCGACGAGATGATCATGGAAGAGGCTGCGGCCGCACCGCTGATGGACGACAACCGCTCGTCGCTCTACGGCTCGAAGGTCACCGGGGCGTACCCCCACCAGGCCTTCAGCAGTCTGATCGACCTCGCCACAGTCGGCGTGGCTAAGTAGAGATGGCCATACCGCTCGGGGTGCCGGAGCAGCACGCTCCGGCACCCGTGGGCGACCCCGCCTCGGGTACCCAGGAAGTCGAGGGACGGTCGCTCCTCCAGATCGCCTGGAGCCGGCTGCGACGAGACCGTGCGGCCATCGCCGGTCTCGTCGCCGTCGTCCTCCTCGTCCTCGTCGCGGCACTGGCACCCGTGCTCACCTGGATCAACGGGTACCCGCCGAACCAGTTCAACCCGGGCACCATCAACGCCGCCCTCGGCGGGCTACCGAAGGGCTCCTTCGGCGGCGTCAGCAGCGAGCACTGGCTGGGCGTCGAGCCGAAGAGCGGCCGCGACATCTTCAGCCGAGTCGTCTGGGGAGCGAGGGTCTCTCTGCTCATCGCCGTCGGGGCGACGGGAGTATCCATCGTGCTCGGTACGGTCTTCGGCATCCTCGCGGGCTACGTCGGCGGCGCGGTCGACTCGGCCATCAGCCGCCTCATGGACGTCCTGCTGTCGTTTCCCTCGCTCATCTTCATGATCGCGCTGGTGTCGGTGCTCCCCGAAGCCAACCGGGAGCTCCTGCTCATCTTCGTGATCGGGTTCTTCGGGTGGTCGTACGTCGGGCGCATCGTGCGAGGGCAGACGCTGTCGCTCGCGCGTCGGGAGTTCGTGGAGGCGGCGCGCTCCCTTGGCGCGTCCACCCGCTACATCATCTTCCGCGAGCTCCTGCCCAACCTGGCCGGCCCGATCCTGGTCGTCACGACCCTGACGATCCCCACCTACATCGCCACCGAGGCGGCCCTGTCGTTCCTCGGCGTCGGCGTCCGGCCGCCCACCCCGTCGTGGGGCCAGATGCTGTTCTCCGCGGTGAACTGGTACCAGGTCGACCCGTTCTACTTCGCGGTCCCCGGCGTGTGCCTCTTCATCACCGTCCTGGCGTTCAACCTTCTCGGTGACGGCCTGCGCGACGCCCTCGAGCCACGAGGTGGGGGCTCGTGATCCGGTTCATCATCCGGCGGCTCATCGCCGTCGTGTTCATCCTGCTCTTCGTGTGTGCGGTCACGTTCGTGATCTTCTACACGCTGCCCGCCGACCCTGCGGTCCTGACGTGCGGGCGAGCCTGCACCCCGGAGCGCATCGTGGAGATCAACCATCTCCTCGGCCTCGACAAGCCGCTTTACCAGCAGTTCCTCGACTACGTCGGGGGCATCTTCACCGGGCGCACGTACGGAACGGGCTCGGTCGCCGTCCAGTGCCCCTTCCCCTGCCTCGGCTTCTCGTTCCAGAACAACCTGCCGGTGTGGGAGGTCCTCCTGGACCGGATGCCGGTCACCCTGTCGATCGCCGTCGGCGCGGCCATCCTCTGGCTCATCATCGGCGTCGGCGCGGGTGTCATCTCCGCACTCAAGCGGGGCACGATCTGGGACCGGGGCGCCATGGTCATGGCGCTGAGCGGCGTGTCGCTGCCGATCTACTTCACCGCGCTCGCCATGCTCTACTTCTTCACGGTCAAGCTGGAGATCCTGCCGTTCCCGACCTACGTGGCCTTCACGGACAACCCGTGGGAGTGGGCCACCGGGATGATCATGCCCTGGATCACCCTTGCCTTCCTCTTCTCCGCCTTGTACGCACGGCTGACCAGGACGAGCATGCTCGACACGATGGCGGAGAACTACATCAGGACGGCACGTGCCAAGGGGCTTCCGGAGCGGACAGTCGTCGTCAAGCACGGCATGCGTGCGGCGCTCACCCCGGTCGTCACCATCTTCGGCATCGACCTCGGCCAGCTCATCGGAGGTGCGGTCATCACGGAGACGGTGTTCGGACTCCCCGGCATCGGGCAGCTCACCTGGCAGGCCATCGGTCGCGTCGACCAACCGGTGATCCTCGGCGTGACCCTGTTCGCGGCATTCTTCATCGTCTTCGCGAACCTGGTCGTCGACATCCTGTACGCGGTGCTCGACCCGAGGGTGAGGACCTCGTGACGTCCCTGCTCGAGGTGGAGGACCTGCGGGTCTCGTTCAACACGGACGACGGCGTGGTCAAGGCCGTCGACGGTGTCAGCTTCGCCGTCGACCGGGGACGCACCCTGGGCATCGTCGGCGAGTCCGGCTCAGGCAAGTCCGTGACCTCGATGGCCATCATGGGCCTGCTGTCCCGCCGGCAGGCCACGATCACCGGCTCGGTGGTGCTCGCGGGCGACGAGCTCATCGGCGCAGAGCCTGACTTCGTGAGGAGGCTGCGCGGCCAGAAGATGGCCATGGTGTTCCAGGACCCGCTGTCCTCGCTGCACCCGTACTACACGATCGGCGAGCAGATCATGGAGTCGTACCGGCTCCACACCGGCGCCAACAAGCGCGCTGCCCGGCAGCGCGCGGTGGACCTGCTGGGCCGCGTCGGCATCCCCACCCCGTCACAACGGGTGGACGACTACCCGCACCAGTTCTCCGGTGGCATGCGCCAGCGCGCGATGATCGCCATGGCGCTGGTGTGCGACCCGGACCTGCTCATCGCGGACGAGCCGACCACCGCGCTGGACGTGACCGTGCAGGCCCAGATCCTCAAGCTCATCCTGGACCTGCAGCAGGAGTTCAACTCCGCGGTCATCCTGATCACCCATGACCTCGGGGTCGTCGCGAGCACGGCCGACGAGGTGGTCGTCATGTACGCCGGCCGGCCGATGGAGCACGCCCCCCTGCGCCAGATCTTCTACGAGCCTCAGCACCCCTACACCTGGGGACTGCTCTCGTCCGTGACCCGGCTGGACAAGAAGCAGGAGCGGCGGCTCATCCCGATCACCGGCAATCCGCCCTCGCTCATCAACGTCCCGTCGGGGTGCCCCTTCCACACGCGCTGCCGGTACCGGATGCTCCCTGAGCCGTGCGCCACCGAGGTGCCGGACTACCGCCTCGTGAGCCACGGGCACCGGCTGGCCTGCCATCTCTCGGAGGAGGACCGCGCCACCGCCCTGGCGCGCGACGTCTTCCCCGACACGGGTCCCGCGGAAGGGACGGCCTGATGGACACCGCGAGTGCACAGCCGACGCGGCGCGTGTCCAGCGAGAACCTCGCCGAGGTGACGGACCTGCGCAAGTACTTCCCGGTCAAGCGCGGCATCCTTCTCCAGCGCGAGGTGGGCCAGGTCAAGGCCGTGGACGGGCTGAACTTCTCCGTCCGTCGCGGCGAGACCTTCGGCCTCGTCGGCGAGTCCGGCTGTGGCAAGTCCACCACTGGACGCTTGCTGACCAGGCTGCTCGACCCCACGTCCGGCCGCATCGTCTTCGACGGCAACGACATCACGCACTGGTCGGCACGGCAGATGCGGCACACCCGGCGGGACATGCAGGTCATCTTCCAGGACCCGTTCTCGTCGCTGAACCCGCGCCACACGATCGGGACGATCGTGGGCACACCGTTCCGGCTCCAGCACGTCAAGACCGAGCAGGGCGTGAAGCGGGCCGTGCAGGAGATTCTCGAGCTCGTCGGCCTCAACCCGGAGCACTACAACCGGTACCCGCACGAGTTCTCGGGCGGGCAGGCCCAGCGCATCGGGATCGCGCGGGCGCTGGCGCTGCGGCCCAAGCTCGTGGTCTGCGACGAGCCGGTGTCCGCGCTCGACGTGTCCATCCGGGCACAGATCATCAACCTGCTGCAGGACCTGCAGGACGAGCTCGACCTCACGTACGTCTTCGTCGCCCACGACCTCTCTGTCGTGCGGCACATCTCGGACCGGGTCGCCGTGATGTACCTCGGGCGCATCGTCGAGCTGGGCGACCAGAACCACATCTACCAGCACGCACTCCACCCCTACACGCACGCGCTGCTGTCCGCCGTACCGATCTCTGACCCCGACGCGGACAAGGCGCGGGAGCACATCCTCCTCACCGGCGACGTGCCGAGCCCGCTGAACCCGCCGTCGGGCTGTCCGTTCCGCACCCGCTGCTGGAAGGCCCAGGACATCTGCCGGGACGTGCCACCCCCTCTGGAGCAGAAGACGACCGGCCACCGCGTGGCCTGCCATTTCCCGGAGGAGCGTGCGGTCGTCCCCACCTGACCGGTAGGGGCGACCCGAGGCACCGACGACGTGGGGCCCGGAGAACCTGGAGCCGTCCCGTCGGACGTGCTACTGAACCGCGCCCGGCGTCGCCGCACCGGTGAACGCGGCCGGGTCCGCGGTGAACCGGGTGCGGCAGCCCGCGCTGCAGAAGCCGTACGACACGCCGTCATGGGACAGCACCGCGACGGCGTCCTCGGGCCTCACGGTCATGCCGCACACCGGGTCGGACAGCTCGCCGGACGTCGTGGCTGCCCGGTCGCGGGGCTCGGGGATGCGGCGGCCCCGGTGCGCCACCTCCTGAGCCACCACACCGCCGAGCAACGCCACCGCGAGCTCGAGGTGGCGCAGCGAACCGAGGTCGAGCCCGGCCGGTGCGTGCACCCGGCCCAGGGCGGCCTCGTCCACGCCGGAGGCCCGGAGCGTGCCGAGGACCGTAGCGGCACGCTTGGCCGAGGCGACGAGGGCGACGTGCTGCACGTCGGCCGTCAGGGCGGCGGCGACCGCGTCCTCGTCGTACCGGCCGAACGTGGCGACGACGACGTGGCTGCCCGGACCGATGCCCGCATCGGCCAGCGCGTCCACAGTGTCCACCCGGGCGGCCGCATAGCCGACGCGTCGGGCCATGTCCACGAACGCGTCGAGGACCGGGGCGGACCCGACGACCACGACGTGCGGTGCCGGCAGGTGCGGCTCCACGAGCACTTCGACCTCTCCCTCGCTGGCGCAGCTGAGCGGGACACGGACCACCTCGTCCGCGGCGGCATCGCCGAACCCGTCCGCGGCGAGCCGGTCGGGAGGGCCAAGTCGGAGCAGGCGGGGGCGACCGTCGTCCAAGGCGGTCAACGCCTCTCGTACCACAACGGGTTCCGTGCACGACCCCCCGACCCAGCCGACGAGGTGGCCGTCGTCCGTGACCAGCGCCCGGTCCCCCGGCCGGCACGACGTCGGCGCCCGGACCCGGGTCACGACGGCGCTGGCGTACGGGCGGCCGGCGTCGCGCAGGGCCACCTCCTGGGCGAGGAGGTCGGGCGGCGCCGAGCGGTTCACCCGCCCGACCGTGGAGCCGGCGGCGCTCCGGAGGCACGCATGGCCTCCCACACCTTGGAGGACGTGACCGGCATGTCGATGTTGCGGATGCCGAGGTGGGCCACCGCGTCGATCACCGCGTTGACGTACGCCGCCGGGGAGCCGACCGTCGCGGACTCCCCCACGCCCTTCGCCCCGATCGGGTGGTGCGGGGACGGCGTCACGGTGGCGAACGTCTCGAACTTCGGGGTCTCCCACGACGTCGGCAGCAGGTAGTCCATGAACGTCGACCCCAGGCAGGTGCCGTTCTCGTCGAACGCGATCTGCTCCATCGCGGCGATGCCGTACCCCTCGCAGAGCCCGCCGTGAATCTGCCCTTCCACGATCATCGGGTTGATCCGGACGCCGCAGTCGTCGACGGCCACGACCCGGCGGACCTTCCACTCGCCGGTCTCGCTGTCCAGGTCGACGACGACCGCGTACGTCCCGAACGGGAACGTCATGTTCGGTGGGTCGTAGTAGGTCACGCCCTCGAGCCCGGCCTCGACGTCGTCGGGCGGGTTCGTGTACGCGGCGAACGCGACGTCGCCGATGCCGACCCGCGAGCCCGGGTCACCACGGACGTGGAAGCCCGTCCCGTCCCACTCGAGGTCCTTCGGCGAGGCCTCGAGAAGGTGCCCGGCGATGACGCGGCCCTTGTCCCTCAGCTTGCGGGCCACCACTGCGGTGGCGGCCCCGGCCACGGGCGTGCTGCGCGAGGCGTACGTGCCCAGGCCGTACGGCACGTTGTCGGTGTCGCCGTACTGGACGAGGACGTCCTCGGGCGGGATGCCGAGCTCGTTCGCGACGATCTGGGCGAACGTCGTCTCGTGGCCCTGGCCCTGCGTCTGCACGCCGATCTTGAGGATCGCCTTGCCGGTCGGGTGCACGCGTAGCTCGGCCGAGTCGAACATCTTCAGCCCGAGGATGTCGTAGTCCTTGCCCTTGCCCGCGCCGACGACCTCGGTGAACGAGGCGAGCCCGATGCCCATGAGCTCGCCGCGAACCCGCTTCTCCGCCTGCTCGCGGCGCAGGTCGTCGTACCCGAGCTCGGCGAGGGCCACGTCCATGGCCCCGTGGTAGTCGCCCGAGTCGTAGACGAACCCGGTCGCCGACTCGTACGGGAACTGGTCCTTGTCGATGAAGTTCTTCTTCCGGATGTCGGCCGGGTCCATGTCGAGCTCGTAGGCCGCGTTCTGCACGAGGCGCTCGATCAGGTAGGAAGCCTCAGTCACGCGGAACGAGCACCGGTACGCCACGCCGCCCGGCGCCTTGTTCGTGTAGTAGCCGTCGGCGACGACGTGCGCGGCCGGAAGGTCGTAAGACCCCGTCACGATGTGGAAGAGCCCGACCTTGAACTTGCTCGGCTGCGCGTCAGCGTAGAACGCGCCCTCGTCGGCCAGCAGGGAGGTTCGCAGGCCCAGCATCGTGCCATCCGACTTCAGCGCCATCTCTCCGTGCATGTAGTAGTCCCGCGCGAACCCGGTCGAGATCAGGTT
>JBOGEN010000013.1:0-21742 GCA_050743265.1 Actinomycetes bacterium | reverse complement strand
GCGGTGACCATCATCGGGTGACGACGAAATGCCCTACCGGAGGAGCACAGGCCATGTCACTCACCCGCGTTCACAACTTCGCCATCTCCCTCGACGGCTTCGGCACCGGCGAGGGCCAGAGCCGCGACGCGCACTTCGGCCACGCCGGGGATCGGCTGCACGAGTGGATGTTCGCCTCCCGCTCGTGGCAGCCCGGCGGCAGCGGCGGCGTCGACGACGCCTTCCTGCTGCTGTTCGACGCGGGGATCGGCGCCGAGATCATGGGCGCCGGTAAGTTCGGCCACCCCGGCTGGCACGAGGACCCGGAGTGGACGGGCGCGTGGGGCCCCAACCCGCCGTTCCACACGCCGACGTTCATCCTGACCCATCACCCGCGCCCGTCCGTCGAGATGGAGGGCGGCACGACGTACCACTTCCTCGACACGTCGCCCGCCGAGGCGCTCGAGACGGCCCGCGAGGCCGCGGACGGCAAGGACGTACGCCTCGGCGGAGGCCCGAGCCTGATCCGCCACTTCCTGGCCGCTGGGCTGGTCGACTACATGCACACGGTGGTGGTCCCGATCCTGCTCGGCCGCGGCATGCGCCTCTGGGACGGACTGGAGGGCCTCGAGAAGGACTACAAGGTCGAAGCCACCTCCTCCCCCAGCGGAGTCACGCATGTGACGTTCACCCGTACGGCCTGAACCGCCTCGGTCGACACCCGGGGCGGGGCACGGTCCGCGCTCAGCTGACGCCGCGGATCGTCGTGGGCCGGCCCAGGAAGTTGCCGTACCGTACGGCCGCCTGCTCCAGCGCCTGCCCTTCGGCGGCCGACAGCGGACGGTAGGGCGTCAACTCGAACGTCACTCGCGACGTGGTGAGTGTGCGCTTCATCCCGGCGGCCAGTTGGGCGTCGACCAGCGCGATCCCGATCGTGCTCTCCCGTTGTCGCGGCACCACTCCCCTGGCGTCGAGGACCCAGCGTGAGTCCTGGTAGCCGCGATAGGTCTCGTCGAGCAGTTGTAGCAGGTGACCAGCTGGCTGGCCCGGCCCGCTTGGAGGCTCACCGGGCGCGTGCCAGAACGTGCGCCCGTCGTGTTCGAAGGAGTCCAGCCGGTCGGCGACCGCGTCCAGCCCGCGGCGCACATCGGTGATCGTGAGCGTTGCCCAGTAGGCAAGGTCCTTCACGGTCGCCGGACCGTGGCCGGTGTAGTAGCGCAGCGCCACCTGGGCCAGCGCCTCCTCGCGGTCAAACACCTCCGGATCGACCCGCGAACCGACACGGTCCACGTAGGTCGCGTACGTGTGCTCGCCCTCACGGGGCCTGCCGCTGCTGACCCATCGGTCCATCTCCAGGTGCGCCATCAACAGCATCACCATCCGGCCGGTGACCCTCTGTGCCAGAGCCGGCACGTGGTCGCGCAAGGAGGCGGCCAACTCGTCTCGGGTCCGGTCCGGCGTCGCGGTCAGAACGTCCAGCACGGCAGCCGTGAGCCGTGCGACGTCGCGGGGGGTCAGGTCGAGGTCGCCCCGCAGCTGCGGGTCGATGACCTTGAGCAGCCGTGGTCCGGTCAGGGCAAGTAGCCAGTCGACGTCCGGACGCGCGACGTAGTGCCATGTCGGGCGCAACACGTGGGTACGGACCACCTCCCCGGAGGCGAGCAGAGCCGCAAGATGATCGGGCTCTGGCGACGTCGTCCGAGCGGCCACCGCCCACGCGGACTGGCTCGGGTTCTCAGCCTGTACCGCCAGCAGCGTGTCCATCACCTTGCTCACCGAACCCGCCTGAGGCGCGGTGAGGTGTTGGTTGCGGAGCCGCCATCGGGCGACTGCAGCGTCCATGCGCGCCAGTATGGTGCGGCCGCGAAGCCAAGGCCTGGTGCCGAGCCGGCACGCGGGTGCGGCACGTCGTCAGCCCGGGCCTCCCCAACTACGGCAACCAACGGGATGACCGTCGCGTGTGCGTTGCGGCAAGGCATCGGGGGCGGATCTGGGCGCCTGCAGGCAGGGATGTACCGTCCTGGGCGGAGCGCCGGGAAGTCTGGTCGGCAGCCAGTTGATGCTGTCCAGGTCCCGGAGGTGCTCGTCGTGGACGCCGGCCCGGTCTTCGGTCTTCCGGCCCAGCGGGCCCTCCGCCGTGGGGAGCCCCACGGCCTGGGGGCGCGACAGTGAGCGCAGCCGCCGCATTGGCGATCTTCGCGGCCGCGTATGTGCTGATCGCCACTGAGAAGGTGCACCGGCTCGCCGCCGCTTTGGGTGGGGCGTGGCTGATGCTCGCGCTCGGTCTCACCGACGCCGATGCGGCGTTCCACTCCGAAGACAGCGGCATCGACTGGAACGTCATCTTCCTGCTGCTCGGGATGATGATGATCGTCGGCGTACTCAAGCGCACGGGCGTGTTCGAGTACATCGCGATCTGGGCGGCCAAGCGGGCCGGCGGCCGTCCGTTCCGCGTGATGGTGCTGTTGTGCCTGTTCACCGCGGTGGCGTCGGCCGTGCTGGACAACGTCACCACCGTGCTTCTCGTCGCACCGGTGACCTTGCTGTTGTGTGACCGGCTCGGTCTGCGGCCGGCGCCCTACCTGGTGGCTGAGGCGCTGGCGTCCAACATCGGCGGCACCGCCACGCTGGTCGGTGACCCGCCGAACATCATCATTGCCAGCCGCGGCGACCTGGGCTTCAACGACTTCCTCATCCACCTGGCGCCGCTCGTCCTCGTCTTGCTGGTGGTGTTCGTCGGCCTGTGCCGGGTGCTGTTCCGTGACGCGTTCGTGCACGACCCCGAACGCGTCGCCGAGGTGATGGCACTCGACGAACGCGAGGCGATCACTGACACGCGGCTGCTGGTCCAGAGCCTGGTCGTGCTCGCTGTCGTGGTGGCGGCCTTCGTGCTGCACACCGCGCTGCACCTGGAGCCGTCAGTGGTGGCGCTGCTCGGTGCGGGCCTGCTGGTCGCCGTGTCCCGCGTCACGGCGGAGGAGGCGGTGCGAGAGGTCGAATGGCCCACGCTGGCGTTCTTCATGGGCCTGTTCGTCATGGTCGGCGCCCTGGTCGAGACCGGGGTCGTCGGGCGGCTCGCGCACACCGCCGCCGACGCGACCGAGGGCCGGCTCACGCTGGCCACGATGGTGCTGCTGTGGGCCTCGGCGTTCCTGTCCGCGATCGTCGACAACATCCCCTACGTCGCCACCATGTCCCCGATCGTCGACCAGCTCGTCGCCAGCGCCCCGGCGGGTGGCCCGGACCCCAACGTGCTCTGGTGGGCCCTGGCGCTCGGCGCCGACCTCGGCGGCAACGCCACCGCCGTCGGCGCCAGCGCCAACGTCGTCATCCTTGGCCTCGCCGAGCGCAGCGGGAACCCGATCAGCTTCTGGGAGTTCACCAAGTACGGGCTGGTCGTCGCCGTCGTCACCGTGGCGCTGTGCGTGCCCTACCTGTACTTGCGCTACCTCGCGTTCGCCTGACCCCGAGAACAACACGACCTGCTCGTCGGTTCGCCTCGCCTGGCTCCCCGCTGATCCGAACATCCTTGGGCCGTCGCTGGGCCGGCGCTCGTCCGACCCGACTGTGAAACCCGTGGGCCCTCGAGGCAACTCGGCGCGATGACCACCGGGTGGCGGCTCCGTGGCCCAGCGTCGGCGCCGCTGTCTGACACCGCGGCCGCGCGACAACCGCGTGGCCGCATGCGGACGCCTGCTGCCGACTGTCACGAGAACGCAAAGAACCGGTCGGGCCAGATGCAACATCGCCGAGGAATCCTGCCTAGCGAAAGTGCACAACCCGGACCGAAAGTGGTGTTGACGGTGCCCGAGTACGCGGCGGGAGCGACGACCAGCATGTCCGAGCGCACGCGCGTGTGTGGGTGAGCCGGATGTCCCAGCTCTCCTCCGTCCAGCCCGGCGCCAGCGCGCCGGAGAACTATGAGCGCTTCTTCGTCCCCGCCGTCGCCGCACCCCTGGCGCTCGAACTCCTGAAGGCGGCCACCCTGCGACGCGGAGAGAGAGTCCTCGATCTCGCGTGCGGCACCGGGGTGCTCGCACGGCAGGCGGCAGAACAGGTCGGCGTCGGGGGCAAGGTCGCAGCCGTCGACGTCAACCCCGGCATGCTCGCCGTCGCACGCGCCTCGGTGCCGTCGCAGAGTGGCGTCCAGTGGCAGGCGGCGAGTGCCGAGTCCCTGCCGTTCACGGCGCGGGCGTTCGACGTCGCCGTCTGCCAGTTCGGTCTGCAGTTCTTCCCTGACAAAGTGTCGGCGCTGCGTGAGGTGCGGCGCGTCCTCGCGGACGACGGCCGCCTCGTGCTCAACGTGCCCGGCCCCACCCCGGCGATCTTCGCCGTGATGGAGGAAGAGCTGGAGCGTCACGTCGGCCCACAGGCAGCCTCGTTCGTGCGCGCCGTCTTCTCCTTGTGCGACACCGCGGAGATCCGCGAGCTCCTGCACGAGGCGGGGTTCGGCACCGCCTCCGTCCGGTCGAAAGACGTCAGGCTGCTGCTGCCCCGACCGGCGGTCTTCCTCTGGGAGTACCTGCTCAGCACACCGCTGGCGGACGCAGTCGCCGGAGCGGATGACGACCAGCGCGTGTCGCTCGAACATTCGGTCACGGAGCGGTGGAAGCCGCTCACGAACCAGCGACGCCTGGTCCTTGACCTCGGGGTGACCACTGCCGTCGCTCGGGCGTAGCCCACATCCTGCACCGGCCGGGCCACTCGGACGACGGCCCGGTCCCGACCTCGGCCGCCCGACATCCGCAGACGACAGCACGTCGGGCGGGCCGTACGCGCCCTTGCATGATCGCTTTCACGCCGGACCCCCGGACGATCGGCCCGGCGCTCCCGAGGGGCCGGCAGACACGCCGTCCTCTCTCGTGCTCGTGGCTTCTGCGGCCTCCCCCAGTCCGTGGACGTGGCTTCGGCCGGCGACGACGCGCGGCCGTGTCGCGAGTTGCCCCACGACCTCACAAAGCCGGGCGCGAGCGCACCGCTCCACGAGCTCCGGGAACGAGCTCCGCGGGACCTGGCCCCGGAGGTCCTCTGCGCAGCGCCGGACCACCTCGGAGATCACGTACGCGTCCAGGTCCGCACCCATCTCGGTGACGAGGCGCGTCGTGGTCTCCGCGACGTCGGGGTCGAGCTCCCCAAGCCACACTGCCCGGCGTGTCCGGGTCGGGCAGGGAAACGGCTCGGACAGACGTTCGCGTGCGCGACGCTCGACCAGCTCGGACGCCGGTCGTGGGTCCTGCTCGCCGGCGAGGTCCTGCGCGGACTGGCGGACGACCTGGACGACCGCGTAGATGTCCAGGTCGGGACCCATCTCGGCGGCAAGCCGGCCGGCGACCTCATCGAGGAAGTCCGGCATCAGCCCGGGCATGGGGGCTCCCCTGTCACCAGACCTCACCGCTCGTCGAACCCGCCGTGTACCGGGGTGACCGGGTCCTCGAGGTGGAACACGTCCTGCATCCCCGTACGTGCGAGTCGGTCCGACAGCCGGCGGCCGGGACTGCGCAGGACGACCGAGCCACCTCGGACGCGGCAGGCGCGCTGCACCGCGAGCAGTCCGGCGATCGTCGTCGAGCTGAGCGCCCGGACCTGGGAGACGTCGACGACGACGGTCCGGGCGCCTCTGAGCACCTGCTCGTGGAGCCTGCGGACCTGATCGACCACATCCTGGAGTCCTTCTGTGTCATCGAGGACGGCGTAGATCACATCGTCGTTGGTCACCCCGTGTCGTTCCACCGCCGGACCGCCTCCGATCGGTTCGCCTTTGTCCCGACCAGGAGACTGCCTCGAGCACTTTGCGGCCCGGCATCCAGCTGCTTTGCGATTGCGTGACGATCGCCGGGCGGGTCTCGGCTGGTCCGCCCGCCCCTGACGTGCGTGCGACGATGCCGGGCATGGCGATGCGCGTGCTGGTTGTCGAGGACGATGACCGCATCCGCGCTGTGCTGCGGATGGCCCTCGAGGACGAGGGCTACGACGTGGCAGAGGCACCGTCCGGTGAGTCGGCCCTGACCCAACTCCAGGCCAGGCCGGCTGACCTGATGATCGTCGACCTGATGCTCGGTGAGCTCGACGGCCTGACCTGCATCCGCGAGGTCCGCCGCACCCGCGACCTCCCGATCGTGATCGTCAGTGCGCACGACGACTCGCACGACATCGTGGCCGGCCTCGAGGCAGGGGCGGACGACTATGTGACGAAGCCGTTCCAGGTCAAGGAGATCACCGCCCGGATCCGTGCCCTCCGGCGCCGAGTGGGTCGCTCGGAGCACACGCGGGGTCCCGCGGACCTCGTCCTGGACTCGTCGGCAGGCCTGCCGCTCGTACTGTCGCCTGAGGCGGGCGTCCTCCGCCGGGGGAACGAGCCGGTGCACCTCACCCTGACCGAGTTCCGCCTCCTGTGCGAGCTTGCCGACGTCCCGGGGAAGGTGCTGAGCCGGCAGGCTCTGCTCGACCGTGTCTGGGACCGGGGCTTCTTCGGGGACGAGCGCCTGGTCGATGTGCACGTCCGCCGGCTGCACACCAAGATCGAGAGCGATCCGGCGCGGCCGCGGCTTGTGGTCACCGTGCGGGGACTCGGCTACCGCTTGGACCCCCGTGGGTAGTCGCGGCGTCCACAGCCTCCGAACCAGGGTCGTTCTCGCCTTCACCCTCGGAGCGCTCGTCGTGTGCGCTCTGTTCGCGGTCACCACGTACGCCCTGGCGCGAGGGTACTTGCTGGCGCAGCGGGAGCGCACGGTGCTGCGGGGGGCCTTCGCCGATGCGAACTACCTGCAGGATCGCCTGCTCGGCCGTACGGCGGGCGTCTCCGAGGTCTTGGAAGCACTGGCACCGAACAGCGACCACGCCGTCCTCGTGCGACATGACGGCCGGTGGCACACCTCGTCGTCGCTGGGCCCGTCGGACGTGCCTGCGGCGCTCCGGCGAGAGGTCGAGGCAGGCCGAACCGCGCGAGTACGGTGGTCGGTCAACGGTGAACCGCGCGTGATCGTGGGCGTCCCCGTGCCGTCCGTCGACGCCAGCGTCTACGACGTCGCACCGCTGTCCGACCTGCAGCGCACGCTGCGCTTCCTCGGCCTCGTGCTGATCTCCGGGGCCGTTGTCACGTCTGCCCTCGCCGCTGCCCTGGGGTTCCGACTCAGCCGCAGGGTTCTGCAACCCCTGGACCAGGTCGCCGGTACGGCGGCCGCCATCGCGGGGGGCAACCTCTCCACCCGCCTCCCTGCGACACGGGATCCCGACCTGGCGACGATCGTCGGATCCTTCAACAGCATGGTGGACGCGCTGTCCCAGCGGATCGAGCGTGACGCCCGCTTCGCGGGTGACGTCAGCCACGAGCTCCGGTCTCCCCTGACCACGCTCATCGGCAGCGTCGACCTGCTGGACGCTCGTCGCAACGAGCTGCCATTTCGCGCCCGGACCGCACTCGACCTCATCATGGCCGAGCTCGACCGGTTCCGCCGACTGCTCGACGACCTCATCGAGCTGGCGCGCAGCGATGCGGAGGGCCCGCTGATCACCAACGACGTCGTTTCGGCTGGGGAACTCCTCGGGCAAGTGCTCTCCGCAAGCGGACGACCGTCGACTCTGCTGTCCGGGGATCTCGACGTACCCCTGCGGTGTGACAAGGTCAGGCTCGGTCGAATGTTCACGAACCTGTTCGACAACGCCGACAACCACGGCCTCGGTCTTGTCGCCGTCACCGTGGACGACCGCGGCGCCACGGTGCGTGTCCACGTCGACGACGCCGGACGTGGGGTGCCCGTCCCCGAGCGGGAGTACATCTTCGACCGCTTCACCACGGGGCGGTCAGGGCGCGGCTCCTCCCACGGCACCGGACTCGGTCTCGCCCTCGTCGTCGAGACCGTGACGGCGCACGGCGGCTCCGTCTGGTGCACCGACCGTCCCGGGGGCGGGGCGCGCTTCGTGGTCTCGCTTCCGGAGGGCGACCGGTGACAAGCGCCCGAGGCCGAGTCGGCGTGCTGCTCGCGGTGGTCGTGCTCGCAGTGGGCTGCGGTGTGCCCACCGGAGGGGCGCCGGAGCGCATCGACCCCTCGTCGGTCCCGTACGGGCTGCTCGACGAGACCCCGAGTACGCCGCGGGGCCCGGACGTCTACTTCCTCCGCGCCGGCGAGCTCGTCGGAGTCACACGCGGAGCTTCGCCGCGGGGGGGAGCGAGCAGGCTGCGGTACGTACCCGCCGCTGTCGCGTCGGGCCCTACGGCCGAGGAGCGTATGCGGGGGCTGCGCCATGTCCTGCCTCGTGGCGTCATGCTGTCGCTCACCCAGCTGCGGACCGGGCGAGCCGTGGTGGACATACGGGCCGGGCAGAACGGTCTCGACATCGCGGGATCGCTGGCCACGGCATCGATCGTGCTCACTGCGACGTCGGTCCCCGGCGTGGACACCGTCACGCTGGTCAACCGCGGCGCGCTCTTGCCCGTGAGGCTCCCGGGCGGTGTCCGGGTCGCGCGTCCGTTGACGCGGGAGGACTACGTGATCCTGCTGGCGGCCGGCGTCTGAGCTCCGCGTCAGCCGCGGGGAGCTGCGGTGCCCGGCCCGACGCATGCGCGTCCGCCGCGGGGCGGGACCTCGCACGCCCGGGCGCGAAATGGGGGTTGGACCGGATACCTGCTGGCGCCTGGTGCCGCGATGCTTGGTCCGTTGCCGGGCGGCATCCCCTGCCCCGCCCGCCTTCCCTGCGTGGAGGCGTGGTGCGCCGTCCGGCTCGTGTCCGGCTGACTTGCAGGTCTGTGGACGCCCCCGGCTCCCGAGGGTCGAGCGCGTCAAGTCACCTCGAATATGACTATCGAGGGGTTCGCTGACCGCCGCCGGCGAATCGGACCTCTCGCGATCGTGGTGGCTCGGTGGATGTAGCACTTCGCGGCGCACGCACGTCTGACCCTCAGACGTCCCCCACAGACGGAACGAGGCCTGGTGGTTCCGGTTTCCCCCACCGCCCCGGGCAGACAGGCTTCCGCCCGGATGTGGAGGGGTTGCGGGCGGTGGCAGTGGGGGCGGTGTTGTTGTTCCATGCGGGGTTGCCGTTCACGCCGGGTGGGTTCGTGGGTGTGGACGTGTTCTTCGTCATCTCCGGATACCTGATCACCGGCCTGCTGGTGGGGGAGCTGTCTGCGACCGGCTCGGTGTCGCTGCCGCGGTTCTACGCGCGGCGGGCGAGGCGGCTGCTGCCGATGGCGGCGGTGGTGCTGGGGTCGGTGGCGGTGGCCTCGTGGCTGGTGCAGCCGCCGGTCCGCCGAGTAGAGGTGGCCGACGACGTGGTCGCCTCGGCGCTGTATGCGGTGAACTGGCGGCTGTCCGAGCGGGCAGTGGACTACTTCGCCTCGGGCGGGTTCGACAGCCCGGTGCAGCACTTCTGGTCGCTGGCGGTCGAGGAGCAGTTCTACCTGGCGTGGCCGGCGCTGCTGTTGGTGCTGGCCTGGTGGGCGCGGTGGCGGGCGGTCGGGTTGCGCCGGGTGGTGCTGCCCGCGGTGGTGGCGGCTGGGGGCGTGTCGCTGGCGTACTGCCTGTTGCGCACGTACGTGGAGACGGGGGAGGCGTACTTCTCCTCGTTCACCCGCGGGTGGGAGCTCGCGCTCGGCGGCGTCTTGGCGCTGGCGCTGACTGGCCGGCGCCGCCTGCCGGTACCGATGGCCGGGGCACTGGCCTGGGGCGGGCTGGCGGCGATCGGGTACGCGGTGGTGGCCTTCGACGCGTCCACCCGATTCCCCGGTGCGGCGGCGCTGGTGCCCACGGTGGGGGTGGCCGCGGTGATCGTGGCCGGGGCTTCCTCGGTGCAGCACGGCGCGGGCCGGCTGCTCACCAGCCGGGGGATGCGGCACGTCGGCCGGGTCTCCTACGCCTGGTACCTGTGGCACTGGCCGGTGCTGGTCTTTGCCGGTGAGGTGTTCGGCGCGCTGTCTGCGGTGGAGGGGTTCGTGTTCGCGGCAGCCTCCTGGGTTCCCGCCGTCGTCACGCACCACCTGGTCGAGCAGCCGTTCCGCAGGTCGTCCATGCTCTCGGCGCACACCCGCCGCGCCCTGCAGCTCGGCCTGGTCTGCACGCTGACCGCCGCCCTTTCCGGGGTGTGGTTGTCCTGGACGGCACCACAGGTTCCCGAGGCCCCCCAGAACGAGGTCCGGGGCGCGGAGGCGGCCCGCCCGTCGACCCCGGACAACCCGCATCAGCAATCGGTGAGTGCGCTCCGACCCGAGCCGTCGCGCGCGGACGAGGACCGTTCACGGATGGCCGACGACGGATGCCTCGTCTCCCCTGGGGGCACACGGTCGCCGCGGTGTGTGTACGGGGACACCTCGTCCGACATCACCGCGGTCATGTTCGGCGACTCGCACATGATGCAGTATTTCCCCGCGGTCGAGGCGATCGCGAACCGGCGCGGCTGGCGGCTCGTCGGGCTCACCAAGGCCGGATGCCCCGCTGCGGACGTCACGCCGTTCACGGGGATATTCGACCGTGAGTATGACGAGTGCCTCGAGTGGCGCGAGCACACCCTGCGACGCATCGTGCGCACCGAGGAGCCCGACCTGATCCTCACCAGCGGGCTCGAGCGCTACTCCGTGGTCGTCGACGGGCAGCGTCTGGACCGGACGGCCAGTGCCGGCTACCTCGAGGACGGCTACGTCCGCACGTTGCGCCACCTACGCGAGGCCACTGGGGCCAAGATCGCCGTCATCCGCGACAACCCCCGCCTCTTGGACGTCCCCGCCTGCGTCTCCGCGCACCTTGACGACCTCGCCAGCTGCGCCGAGCGGGAGGACAGCGTGCTCGGCGCCCGCTCGGTCAACGTCGGGGCAGCCGGGCGCGTCGATGGCGCGCAGGTGATCGACCCCACCCCACTGATGTGCCCAGACGGGATCTGCCCCGGCGTGATGGGCAACGCGCTCGTCTACCGCGACGACGGCCACCTGTCCGCCACCTACGTGAAGACCCTCACCCAGTGGCTGGACGAGCAGGTGCCGGAGGTTCCCGCGCCCGACACCTCAGACTGAGGCGTCCTCCAACTGGCCGACCAACACGACGCGACCGGCCAGCCCCGGCGGCAACGGCCTCCTGATGGTGGAGTCGCCGCCCGATCTCAGGGCTCGATCAGCCCGACCCTGATGGCGTACCGGGTGAGCTCGGTACGGTCGCGCATTCCGAGTTTCTGCAGGACGTTGGCCCGGTGCCGTTCGACGGTCTTGATGCTGATCGTGAGCGCGTCGGCGATCTCCTTGGAGGAGTAGCCCTCCGCGATGAGCTTGACGATCTCGTCCTCGCGTGCGGTGAGGATCTGGCCGGGCACGCGCGCGCCGCGGCGGGCCCGCTCGAGGTAGTCGCGGATCAGCGTGGTGACGCTGCCCGGGTAGAGGAAGGGCTCGTCGCGCATCGCCGCCCGGCAGGCCTCCACGAGGTCTCGGTCGGCCACGGACTTCAGCACGTAGCCAGACGCTCCGGCCTTGAGGGCCTCGAAGAAGTACTGCTCGTTGTCGTACATCGACAGAATCAGGATCCGCAGATCCGGGCGGCGCCGTGAGATGTCGCGGGCGGCCTGCAGCCCGGTCATCCGGGGCATGGCCACGTCCAGGATTGCGAGGTCGACATCGGTCGTCCGTGCGAGGTCGACGGCTTCGGCACCGTCGCCGGCCTCGGCCACGACAGTGAGACCCGGTTCGTTGTCCAGGATCATCCGGACCCCGCGGCGTACGAGGACGTGGTCGTCGGCGAGGAGGATCCGGGTCTCGGGCTGTCCGTTCACGGCGCACCTACCTGGGCCGCTGGGAGCACCAGATGCACGACGGTTCCCCCGCCTACCCGAGCGTGCACGTCGAGGCGGGCTCCGATGTGAATGGCGCGCTCGCGCATGCCGCGGATGCCCGCGCCTTCCGGCCGTGCTCCGAGGCCGCGTCCGTCGTCCGCGATGCGCAGGGCGACCACGCCATCCTGCGTGTCGAGGGACAGCTCGAGATGGCGTGCGTGGGCGTGCCGCGTCGCGTTGGTCAGCGCCTCCTGGGCCACCCGGTAGAGCACGAGCTCCACATGTGGAGGCAGCGGAGGCAGGTCGTGGCAAATGCGCCGGTGCACCGGTGTGTCGATGTGCCGGGAGAGGTCGGTGGCCAGGGCTGCAAGTGCGCTGGCCAGGCCCAGGTCCTCGAGCTCCCCTGGGCGTAGCCGGCGGGCGACGTGGCGGACCTCGTCGAGGCTCGACCGGGCCAGCTCCTGGATCTGGTGGATCTCGTCCCGGAGGTCCTCCGGTGCCCGGTCCGCCGCGCGCTTCAGCCCGAGCAGAACGACGGTCAGGCTCTGCCCGATCTCGTCGTGCAGCTCCTGGGCGATCCTGTGCCGTTCCGCCTCCTGCGCGACGATGGCGTGGGCACTGCTGGCGCCGCGCTCGGCCTCGAGCCGGTCCAGCATCGCGTTGAACGTGCGGATCAAGCGGCTCACGTCCCCGGCACCGGCCTCGGGCAGACGCTCACCGGGCCGCAGGATGTCCACCCGGTCCATGAGCCCGATGAGTCGACCCAACGGCGCGAAGCTGTTCCGGAGCAAGATCCAGTTCGCGAAGAGGAGCACGGCGAGTCCCGCTGTGAGCACGCTCAGTTCCTGCTCCGACACCGGCGCCGAGACGGTCGCCGGGGAAAGTGCCAGCGTGGCCGTTCCCGTCACGAAGACGAGCCCGTTGATCAGGAACACCCGCCATAGCAGCGGAAGCCGGTCCCGGCCCACCTGCACAGCGTCGTGGCCTACCGCGTCGCTCACACCGCAGTCCTCCTCGTCAGCTGCACGTCAGGCCCGACCACAGGTCTGCCCCACCTTGCCGAAAAGGCTCACCCAGGCGACGACGCGTGTCCATGGGGTGCACTGCCCATGCGCGAGGAACCGGGGAGTTCCCGGTGGTCTGTCTCGGCTGGGGAGAAATACAGGGAAGACCCGATACCCGCGGAGGACCGCGCGCGGCAATGTTGGTCGGCATGAGCCACGCCCATGGCGGGTCAGGTCGGGACGGGGTGCTGGGGCCACCCCGGAGCCAGGTCGACTACGCGCGAGACCTGAGGCCGGAGCAGATCCAGAGCGGAGCGCACCGCCGGCGGGTCGGGGGCCTGTGGGACTCCCTCGGCAAGATGCAGCGGGACTTCCTCGTCGAGCACGGCCTGCGCCCCGAGCACCGGCTGCTCGACGTCGGCTGCGGTGCGCTACGCGCCGGACGGCACCTGGCGGCGTACCTCGAGCCCGGGCACTACTACGGGATCGACATCAACCGGTCACTGCTGGACGCCGGCTACGACCGCGAGCTCCCCGACCACCTCAGGAAGACTCTGTCGCGCGATAACCTGCGCGCGACAGGACGCTTTGACGTTGACTTCGCTGTGCCGTTCGAGTTCGCGCTCGCCCACTCGGTGTTCACCCACGTCCCGCTCAACCACATCCGCCTCTGCCTCTTCCGCGTCGCGAAGGCGATGCCCCCCGGCGGCCGGTTCTACGCCACCTACTTCGAGGCACCGGCCGACTTCCCTCTCGACGGCGTACGACCGGGGCGGCGCGCCAAGCGAACCGAGCGCAACCCGTTCCTCTACTACCGCGAAGACCTGGGCTGGGCCGCATCGTTCAGCCCATGGAAGGTGCGCTACCTCGGGGCATGGGGCCACCCCCGAGGGCAACGCATGATCGAGTTCACGCGGGTGAAGAGATCGCCGAAGGTCGAGCGCCGACGCCGTGCCCGGCGCCTCGTCCTCCAGGTGCCCGGGACGAGATCCCTCTACCGCACTGTCCGCGGCTGAGTCCCGACATGACCAGGTTCGAGCAGGAACCCGTCGGCTGCGATCCCGCTGGCCAGTTCGTCTACGAGCGGCATCTCGAGTCCCGCACCATCGTGATCCGCGAGCTCAAGCTGCTCTACGTCGCGGTGCCGAAGGCCGCCTGGACCTCGTTACTGACCCTGCTGGCCGACCTGGCCGGACTGCCCCGATCGGCGTTCACCGGCTCCCTGAAGCCCGAGGTGACCATGCCGATGGCCGTGCACGACATGGCCATCTGGCGCCGCGCCGGACGAGTCCTGGAGACGCTCGAGGCGCACGAACGCGACCAGGCGCTCACCGGGAACGACTGGTTCCGCTTCACCGTGGTCCGCGACCCGGCGTCCAGGCTCTGGTCGGCGTGGCAGTCCAAGCTGCTGATGCGCGAGCCGGCGTACGCGGACACGTTCGGAGACCAGCCCTGGTTCCCCCGGATCCCGACGAACCCGGACCAGATCGTCGAGGACTTCCGCGCCTTCACCCTGGCACTCAGAGAGCGCGCCTGGGACGACTCCGTCCGCGACGTGCACTGGGCCCCGCAGCACCTGCTCGCCCACCGGCTCCCTCTCGGCCACGTCGGCAGGGTCGAGCGGCTCGAAGACACCCTGAACGCGCTGCGCGCGCACCTCAGTGGCGGTGCCGTCGTGCCGACCGCTCTTCCCCAGGAGAACCGCGCACTGCTCGCGTTCACCCCGGGGCTGTACGACGAGAAGTCCGCCGACACCGTCGCCGACCTCTACGCCGACGACTACACGCACTTCGGGTACACGCCGACTCGCGTCGAGGGCGAGGCCGACCGTGCCTTGGAGAGATGGGAACAGCGCACCGCCGAGCTGCTCCCCGCGCTCTGCGAAATGATCGCCAGGCACGAGCGTCTCGGAGCGCTCCACGCCGCCATGGACCGCCGACACCAAGCTGGGTCCCAGCGCCGCGACCGGCAGCGTGAGCGGATCGAGGCACTCGAGCACCGCGCGCGCACCCACCGGGAGCGGGCCGCGCACCAACGCGAGCGCATCGTTCACCTGCGCGGGCAGGTCGAGAAGGTGACCGGCGAGCGGAACACCCTGCGCCGCGAGGTGCGTCGGATGCTCGAGTCCCGGTCGTGGAGGCTCACGCGTCCTGTCCGGGCTCTGTCGCGGATGCTCCGACGAGGCTGACGACGAGGTATCACCTCTCGCTCATCGCGCTGACCAGCGGTGACGCACGACCGTGACGGAGGCGAGCGGGCGGCGGGCCTGGCGTGGGTGGTCTGACCTGATCGGGCCGCACCAGGTCCTCTCCGGCACGGTTGCCATGGGCGGCCCTCGCGGAGATCGTCGTCACGGCTCCTCGATCAAGGTTCCTCGATCGGCGTTCGCACCCGGGTCGAGCGGCTCCGGCTCAGAAGCCTGCTCTTCGGCGCCAGCAGCTCCCGGGTTTCGGCGGTGAGGGCGTGGTAGGAGGGGACGGTTGTCCGAGCCTGATACGGAGGAAGGGCCGGGGTGGGCACAGGTGCTCCGCCCTTCCTGAGAGCCCTGCCGGATACGCCAGTCAGCTCGGGCCGTCGGCACTAACCCGTCCGGACGCTTCCGAGCCTCGAGGCGGTGGGCGACCACGAGGCCGACCAGGGCCAGCAGCCCTCCGGCGAGCACGTCGATGACGAAGTGGTTCGCCGTGGCCACGACGGCGAGCGCCATGAGGGCCGGCAGCAGGTAGCCGACCAGCCGCAGCAGCCAGTGCGTAGCCGCGGCGGCGATGGCCAGCCCGATGAGGAGGTCCCACCCGAAGTGCAGGCTGGGGAAGGCGGCGTACTGGTTGGTGAACCCTGGTGGCTGTAGCACCCGGTAGGCGTGCGACTGCTCCGTCACCGTGTCGGTGAGACCAAGTCCGGGCACCAGCCGCGGCGGGGCGACGGGGTAGGCCACGAACAGCACCATGCCGATCGCCCCCGAGACCACCATGGCGTTGCGGGTACGCCGGTAGACGTCCGGGTGCCGGAGCACGAGCCACAGCAACGTGGCCACGATGACGGGCCAGTGCCCCCAGATGTAGATCCAGTTCATCGTGTCGACGGCGAGGTGCGACCCGTCGGCGAGGCCCTGCAGCCACGACTCCCAGTCCAGCCCGGTGCGCTCCTCGAGCGCCACGAGGCCGCGCGCGTGGTCGACGGCTGGCCCCCGGGCCGACTCCGTGATCCCCCGCCCGCCGAAGTACAGCGCGACCGCTCCGAGGACGATGAGGATCTCCCGAGGCAGCACCCGCAACCGTGCCCTCAGGACGGCGGCAGCCGGCCCGAGGGTCCGACCTGCTCGCCCTGTCATCGCCGGTACGCGCGGCGTGGGGCAGAGGTGAGGTGGGTGACGAACCAGTCACGGGCGAGGTCGGCGACAACGGGCAGGGCACCGGGTTCCTCGAAGAGGTGCGTGGCTCCGCGAACGACGGCGAGACGTGACTCGCCGCCCAGCATCTGCTGCGCTTGCCGGTTGAGATCAAGGACGACCGTGTCCCGCCCACCGACGACGAGGAGCGTCGGGACGTGGACTCGCGCCAGCCGGGAGGCGGCCAGGTCGGGACGGCCTCCCCTGGAGACGACGGCGGCGACGTCGGCGTCCGGCTCCGCGGCGGCCCACAGGGCGGCGGCCGCACCCGTGCTGGCTCCGAAGTAGCCCACGGGCAGTCCGTCGAGCCGCGGGTCGCGCCGCAGCCAGGCGTGCGCGTGGGTGAGTCGCCGGGCGAGCAGCTCGACGTCGAAGACAAGCGCCCTGTCGTGCTCTTCATCCGGGGTGAGCAGGTCGAAGAGGAGCGTCCCCAACCCGGCCTTGGCCAGCACGGACGCGACGAAGCGGTTGCGAGGGCTGTGCCGGCCGCTCCCACTGCCGTGCGCGAAGACGACCAGACCCGGTGCTCCCTCCGGCAGGCTGAGGTTCCCGGCGAGCCGGGCCGTCGTTGTCGGGATCTCGATCTCCTCGCCCCGGGCAGGCGGGTCCTCGGCCTCGGCGGGCGCCTCGGCGAGGGCGGCGGCGGGCGTGCCGTCCTCGACGCTCGCTCGGGCGGACGGCACCCGCGGCGTCGCGGCCCAGATGAGGAGCCGCACCACCTCCTCGTCCGATGTCTGGGAGAAGTCGGCGTAGAACTGGCCGATCGCGAAGAAGAACGCGGGGGTCTCGAGGAGGATCACCTCGTCGGCGTCCTGCCCGAGAGCCGGGATGCTGTTGGGCGGGCCGACTGGCGCGGCGAGTACGACCCGGGCCGCCCCAAGGGCCCGTGCGACCTGGCAGGCCGCACGAGCCGTGGAACCGGTGGCGATGCCGTCGTCGACGACCAGCGCCGTACGACCCTCCAGCGGAACCCGGACCCGGTCCCCTCGGAACCGTGCCAGCCGCCGTTCCAGGACCTCCCGTTCGGCGCGCTCCACCTCAGCCATCTCGTCCGCGGTCACCGAGGCGTCGGCGAGAACCCGATTGTTGAGTACGCGGACGCCGCCCTCCCCGATCGCGCCCATGGCCAGCTCCGCCTGGAACGGGACGCCGAGCTTCCGGACCACGAGCACGTCCAGCGGCGCCTCGAGCGCTCTCGCGACCTCGAAGGCCACCGGCACCCCACCTCGGGGCAGACCGAGCACCACCACGTCCTGCCCGCGGAGGTAGGAGAGGCGGGCGGCTAGACGGCGTCCCGCGTCGATGCGGTTGGCGAAGAACATCGCGCACCCCTCGAAAACAAGAGATCGAAGCGCTTCGCACACTCGTCCTCGCCTGCGCGGGGAACTAGGGCCAGAAGCCCTCTCCGGCCAGGTCAGCACGCGTCACCACGTGCCGCCCGACTCGGGCCGACGCGGGCCTTTGTGCTCTGGCGGGTCGTGCTTTCCCCGGCCGAACCTGGAACTCCCGTCACCGAGGACTGGTGGATCGTGAGCAAGGTCGCGCGCCCTGGGCCCCCGCCGCCGGAGCGGCGCGCTTCCCCACCCCAACAGCCGTGGTACAAGTCCCCGGTCTCCTGGGTGGTGTTCGCGATGGTCGCGTTGGTGATCGCGCTAGGCACGCTGACCCCACGGACGGCCACCGAGTACGACTACTCGACCTTCTTGAAGCGGGTCGAACTGGGACGCGTGCAGGAGGTCACGATCGCCAGTGACGGGCAGGTCGAGGGCGTCCTCGAGAAAGGTCGTGCGTTCACGACCACCGTGCCGACGAGCGTCGGGGACTCCGAGCTGCTGCCGCGGCTCGAGGCACACGACGTCACCGTGCGGGCCACGGCGTCGGAGACGTCGCCGTGGGCTGTCCTGCTCGGACTCTTGCCCTGGGTGGTGCTGGTCGGGTTCATCGTGTACCTCGGGCGTCGGGCCGCCGGCGGTATGGGCACGGCAGGGGCCATGGGTTTCGGCCGCTCGAAGGCGAAGATCGTCGAGGCCGAGCGGTCCTCGACCACGTTCTCCGACGTGGCCGGGTACGAGGAGGTCAAGCGCGAGGTCGCGGAGCTCGTGGAGTTCCTCAAGAGCCCGGATCGGTTCCGCCGCGTCGGGGCGGTCATGCCCAAGGGCGTCCTGCTGGTGGGTCCCCCGGGTACGGGGAAGACCCTGATGGCACGAGCCGTGGCGGGCGAGGCCGAGGTTCCCTTCCTGTCGGTCACGGGCTCGAGCTTCATGGAGATGTTCGTCGGGGTGGGCGCTGCGCGGGTGCGGGACCTGTTCACCGAGGCCCGCAAGCGAGCCCCCGCGATCGTGTTCATCGACGAGATCGACGCCATCGGGCAGCGTCGCGACGCCGGGCCGGGAACGCACGAGGAGCGCAGCCAGACCCTGGGCCAGCTCCTCACCGAGATGGACGGCTTCGACCCGGCGGCCGGCGTGGTCGTCCTGGCCGCCACGAACCGTCCCGACGTGCTCGATCCGGCGCTGGGACGTCCCGGACGGTTCGACCGGCAGGTCGTCGTGCCGCTGCCCAACCGGGCCGAGCGGCTGGCCATCCTCACCGTGCACGCGGAGGGCAAGGCGCTCGGTGGGGGCGTGGACCTCGACACCGTCGCCCGCGGAACCCCGGGGTTCTCCGGCGCGGACCTCGCCAACCTCGTCAACGAGGCCGCCATCTTCGCGGTCCGGGCGAATCGCGACGTGCTCGTCGCCCAGGACTTCGCGGACGCGCGGGACCGCGTCCTGCTGGGCCTCCGCAAGAGCGCGAACGTGCTTCTCCCCGCCGAGCGGCACGCGGTAGCCGTCCACGAGAGCGGGCATGCCATCGTCGCCGCGCTGACGCCCCACGGCGACCCGGTCGCCAAGGTCACCATCCTGCCGGTGGGGCAGGCGATGGGGATCACCGAGCAGCTACCGGTCGACGAGCGCCACCTGTACGCCGAGAGCTACCTCAAGGACTCGCTGGCCATCCGGCTCGGAGGCCGGGCAGCGGAGCTGCTCGTCCTGGGGGAGGCGTCCACCGGCGCGGCCGACGACCTGTCCGGGGCAACCCAGGTCGCCACGCGGATTGTTCGCGAGTTCGGCATGTCCGCCACCCTCGGCCCGGTCGGCTACGCACCGACGGACCCACGCTTCCTCGCTCCGGACATGCCCTCGACCCGGCCGTACGCGGAGGCGACCCAGCGCGCTGTGGACGAAGAGGTCAGCGCGCTGCTCAAGGAGGCCGAGGAGCACGCCCTCATCGCCCTCCGCGAGCACCGGCCGGCGCTCGACACACTCGCCGCCCGGCTGGTCGAGAAGGAGACCATCGACGGGCGCGAGGTGTACGCGCTGCTGGGCATCTCCCCCGACGGTGGGGCCGCGGACCGAACAGGTGAGGCGGACCGAACCGGGGAGGCAGGCGGGGACGTGGCTACGGACACCCGTCCGGGTGGTGCGCCCGTCGTTGCGGACAGCCCGTGATGACGGCCACCGCGGGTGGCCCGCAGCCGTCCGCGTGGTGGATGCGGGGCAGCCGGACGGGCCGTCTTACAGACGAGCCGTCGCTCGCTCGCTGGACCCTCCTGTGCACGCTCGCCGAGGCTGCGGGTATGACCGCGGCCGCGGTCGCGGTGAGGACGTCCCACGAGCTCGTGGGCGAGCCCTCGTCCGGGGCAGGGGCCGCGGTGGCCGTCTCTCTCGCCGTGGCCGGTGGACTGGTGGAGGGTGCGGCGCTGGGCACGGCGCAGGCGAAAGGTCTCGCGCCCTGGCTGCCGCGACTCAGCCGTCGCCGGTGGGTCGGCGTGACGGTGGCAGTGGCGGGGCTCGGCTGGGCGGCTGCGTCCGCCCCGGCTGCCCTGTCGGGAGGCGGCGGCGGGGGCAGTGAGCCGGCATGGCCGCTCGTCCTCGGTGGCGCCGCGGCGCTCGGGGCCGTGATGGGGACGGCGCTCGGTGCCGCCCAGTCGTGGGTGCTCCGCGGCCACGTCGCGCACCCCGCGCGATGGGTGGTCGCGAACGCGGCCGCATGGGCGCCGGCCATGGTGGTGATCTTCGTCGGAGCCGGGCTCCCGTCCGCCGCCTGGCCCCTCGCGGCCCTGGCCGGGACGGGGACGGTGACGGGTCTGGCCGCGGGTGGTGTCCTCGGGGTGGTCACGGGGAGGTTCCTGCCGCGGGTTGCGCAGTGACACCCAGGACTCCGACGGTTCTGTCGAGGGACGAGGGCACGGCTCCCACAGCTCGTCCCCTTGCGCCCGATGCGGGACCTCCTCCTCTGTTCGCGTCCCCCGGGTCGTTGTTCTCTCGACGTGTGGTGGCCGTCTCATCGGCCGCGAGAGGAGGGCAACGGACATGGAGACCTCACAGTGGAACGTCGCGATCTTCTTCGAGGACGACGGTGGTCGGACGCACGCCAAGGCCGTCCTGCAGACCCGGGACGGAGCGAGCATGCACGGTGAGGGCAGGGCGCACCAGCAGGAGTGGGACCGGGACGTGCCGGAGATCCGGCAGGAGCTGGCGGCGTCCCGCGCGCTGCACGCCGTGGCAGCCAAGCTCGCCAACGCCGCGACGGAGGACGTCCGGGGGACGGGCGAGCGAGTGTGAGGCCGTCCCCGGGCGAGCGTGAGCGTGCCTCGATCAGCGTGGAGGTCACGGTGCGAGGCTCGGTCCCTGCGAGCGCGCGGGCGTACGCGGCGCAGAAGGTCGCGCAGGTGGCGCACTACTCACACGAGCCGGTCCTGGGAGCCCATGCCGTTCTCGAGCAGGCTGCGGACCCGGCCAGGGCGCGCCCGGCCCTTGCCGAGGCCACACTCGACGTCAACGGGACCCCCGTACGCGCTCACGTCGCCGCCGCGCACATGGACGAGGCCGTCGACCGGCTCCAGGACCGGTTGCGCCGGCGGCTCGTCCAGCACGAGGACCGGATCCGTACGCGGCACCGGTGGACCGGCGAGGCGACGGCGCACGAGTGGCGGCACGGAGACCTGCCAACCGAGCGGCCGGAGTACTTCCCACGTCCGGCGGCAGAACGCCAGGTGATCCGCCGCAAGACCTTCGCCCTCGAGCCGCAGACCCCGGACGAGGCGGCCTTCGACATGGAGCTGGTGGGCCATGACTTCTACCTCTTCACGGACCTGGCCACCGGCGAGGACGCGCTGATCTCCCAGCTGCCGGACAGGCGTTACCTCGTCAGCGGTCGCGTGGGTGCCCTGGAGAGCAGCGCCGCGGCGCCGCGGGTCGTCGTCGGCGGTGCCGCGCCACTGATGAGCGAGCAGCGGGCACGCGAGCACCTCGACCTCGCGGGGGAACCGTTCGTGTTCTTCGTCGACCCGGGCACCGGGCGGGGTCGTGTGCTCTACCGCCGCTACGACGGGCACTACGGGCTGATCACTCCGGCGTGAGCGGTCGCCTGCACAGGGACCGCTGCCCCGGGGGGCGGCGCCTTGTGCTCAGCAATCACCCCTGGCTCCGCCCTGACGCCGTCACTCCCCGGTCATGCGCATCACGGGGACGTGGCGGGTCTCCTTCTCCGGCTCCGGGGCCTTCAGGGGTACCGACACCGTGAGAATGCCGTTCTCGTAGGTGGCGTGGACGTCCTCCTCGGTGGCCCCGAGGGGGAGGGT
>JBOGEN010000012.1:0-12318 GCA_050743265.1 Actinomycetes bacterium | reverse complement strand
GCCCTCAGGCCGTCGTCGGGGCGGTCGGCTGCGCCGGAGCCCGCCCGGCCGGGCGCGCAACCACTCTCGCTGATCGTGGGCGGCGCGGCCGGCGCGCTCTGGGCCGCGCTCGTGGGCCTGCTCAGCGTGGTCGTTGTCGTCCTCGTCGCATGGGCGACCGACCCACGGTCGGCGTCCTCCGCCTCCGAGGCTCTGCGTACGGCAGGCCAGGTCTGGCTCGTCGCGCACGGCGAGTCGCTGACGCTGCGGGACGGCGTGCTCGGGCTCACCCCGCTCGGGCTCACCGTGCCACTCGGGCTGCTGCTCGCCCGGGCGGGCCGGGGCCTGGCCGAGTCGGTCGCGCTCACCGGCTGGGGTGGCCACCTCGCGGCCACGCTCGCCCTGGCGGTCCCCTACGGGATGCTCGCCGCGGGCGTCGCCGGGGTGACGGCCACGGAGGCCTCCCGTCCCGGCCCGTGGCACGCCCTCGGGGGCGCGCTGATCCTCGCAGCCGTCGCCGGGGGCGTGGGCGTGGCCCGCGACACCGACGGGCTCGACCGCCGGGCGCTCCCGGTCTGGGTGCGTGCCCAGGGCCGGGGTGTGGCAGGGGCGCTCGGCGTCCTCGTCGGTGCGGGGAGCCTCGTCGTCGCCGTCTCCCTCGCCCTGCAGATCGAGACGGCAGGGCAGCTGTGGCGGGCGCTGCAGCCCGGGCTGGTCGGCGGCGTCCTGCTGCTCGTGCTGTGTGTCGCTCTGCTGCCCAACCTCGTGATGTGGAGCGTGGGGTTCGTGGTCGGGCCCGGCTTCGCCGTCGGCACCGGCTCGTCCGTCTCCCCGTTCGGCGTGGACGTCGGCCCCGTGCCCGCGTTCCCGCTGCTCGCGGTGCTGCCGCCCCCGGGGGTGCTGCCGTCATGGGCACCGGTGGTCCTTGTCGCCCCGGTGGCTGCCGGGATCGTGGCGGGTCTGCTCGCCGAGCGGTCGGCCCCCAGCAGGCACCGGCATGGGGCCCTGCTGCGCGCGCTGGCCGTGGGGGCGTGGACCGGGCTCGTGGTCGCGCTGCTCGCGTACGTCGCCGGAGGCCCTCTCGGCGGGGGCGACCTCGCGGTGCTGGGCTCCCCGGTGGCGCTCACCGGGCTGGCCACGGCGGTCGAGGTGAGCCTCGGTGCTGCGGTGGCCGCGGTCTGGCGTACGCACCGGGCGCGCCGGACACTCCGGCCGTGGGCCTGACGCGTCCGCGATGCGGGCGGCCGGGGCGCGCTGCCGCCCGCGGGGGCCGTCAGCGTCTGAGGTCGGCCAGCATGTCCTCGAGCATGTCGTTGCAGTCGTCCTGCGCCTCGTGCGTGTTCGCGGCCTGGACGCACTCCGAGTACCGGGTGATCTGGTCGTAGAAGACGCCGAGCACCACCAAAGGCAGCACCAGTCCTGTCACGGACACCGCGATCGCTCCGATGGTCCCGGGTGCCGTCCCGCCCGCTGCGGCTGCCGTGCGGCGGGCCCGCAGGGCCAGCACAATCACCACCGCGCAGAGTGCGAACCCGACCGGAGGGATGACGAACGCGGTGACCAGGGCGAGCACCGCGAGGAGCAGGAGCCCCTGGCCGGGGGGACGTCCGCGGGCCCGGTCCTGCTGTGGCGTGCCGTAGGCCGTCCGGACAGGGGCCGACCCGGCCGTCCGCGACGGCTCCTCGTCCTGCGAGACCGGGGCGTGCGAGCCCGGGGCGCGCGAGGACGCCCCCGGGTCGTCCTCAGCGGGAGGCGCCCACGGGTCCCGGTCCTGCGGATCGCTCACTCCCGCTCCTTCGTCGCTCTGCTCACGTACGCACTGCCGCTATCGTGACCGACGGTCGGGCTCACCCGAAGACGGGGCCCGTGGATCGCCGTGACCTGAGCGGCCGCCGGCAGCGGTGACCGAGAAGTCGAGACCGAGAAGTCAGGACCGTGAGGGGAGCATCCGTGCCCGTTTCCGCGCCCGCTCGGCTGGTCGTGCTGGCCTCAGGGACGGGCACGCTGCTGCAGGCGCTCCTCGACGCCGGGTCCGACCAGGAGTTCGGTGCCCGCGTCGTCGCCGTCGGGGCTGACCGCGACGGCGCGCCCGCGCTGTCCCGCGCGAAGGACACCGGGCTGCCGACGTTCGTCGTGCCGCTCGCGAACCACGAGGACCGCACCGCGTGGAACCGCGCCCTCGGGGACGAGATCGCTGCCCACCTGCCGGACCTCGTGGTGCAGGCCGGGTTCATGAAGATCCTCTCCGCCGACCTCCTGGACCGTTTCGCCCACCGCGTGCTCAACACCCACCCGGCGCTGCTGCCCGCGTTCCCGGGTGCGCACGCCGTGCGGGACGCGCTCGCGTACGGGGTCAAGGTCACCGGTGCCACCGTCCACCTCGTGGACACCGGGATCGACACCGGCCCCGTCGTGGCGCAGGCGGCGGTACCCGTCCGCGACACGGACGACGAGCAGACGCTGCACGAGCGGATCAAGACGGTCGAGCGGGCCCTGCTCGTGGACGTGGTGGGGCAGATGGCCCGCGGGGGCTACGAGGTCGAGGGAAGGAAGGTCCGGCTGCTATGACGGCACGACCCGTGCGCCGTGCGCTCGTCAGCGTGTCCGACAAGACCGGCCTGGACGTCCTCGGTCGCGCGCTCGCGGACGCGGGCGTCGAGGTCGTCTCCACCGGGTCGACCGCGGCACGGCTGGCCGCCGAGGGCGTGACCGTCACGCCGGTGGAGCAGGTGACGGGGTTCCCGGAGTGCCTGGACGGGCGGGTCAAGACGCTGCACCCGGCCATCCACGCCGGCGTGCTCGCGGACACGCGCAAGGACGCGCACCGTTCGCAGCTCGACGAGCTGGGGATCGCCCCGTTCGAGCTCGTCATCGTCAACCTGTACCCGTTCCACGCGACGGTGGCCTCCGGCGCGCCCCCGGAGGAGGTCGTCGAGCAGGTGGACATCGGCGGTCCCGCGCTCGTCCGCGCCGCCGCGAAGAACCACGAGTCGGTGGCCGTCGTCACCGACCCGGGCGACTACCCCGACGTCGTGGCGGCGCTGGCCTCGGGTGGGTTCAGCGTCGAGTCCCGGCGCCGCCTGGCCGCCCGTGCGTTCGCGCACACCGCCTGGTACGACGTCGGGGTCGCGTCCTGGATGGCGGGCGTCCTCGCCCCGGACGAGGCGGCCGAGCAGTCGGGCTTCCCCGACTTCCTCGGCTTCGTGGGGCGCAGGGTGGACGTCCTGCGCTACGGCGAGAACCCGCACCAACGGGCGGCGCTCTACACGCTGCCCGACTCCCCACCGGGGCTCGCCGACGCCGAGCAGCTGCACGGCAAGCAGATGAGCTACAACAACTACGTCGACACGGAGGCCGCGCTGCGTGCCGCCGGCGACCACGAGGCCCCGTGCGTCGCCGTGGTCAAGCACACCAACCCGTGCGGGATCGCCATCGGCGCGGACGTCGCCGAGGCCCACCGCAAGGCGCACGCGTGCGACCCCGTGTCCGCGTTCGGCGGGGTGGTCGCGGCCAACCGGCCGGTGACCCGTGAGGTAGCCGAGCAGCTCACGGACGTCTTCACCGAGGTCGTCGCGGCACCGGACTTCGAGCCCGGCGCACTCGAGCTGCTGACGCGCAAGAAGAACGTGCGCCTGCTGCGTACGCCGGTGGCCGGCCCGCGCGGTGTCGAGGCACGGATGCTGCGCGGCGGCCTGTTGCTCCAGGACGTGGACACGGTCGACGCGCCGGGGGACGACCCCGACACGTGGACGCTGGCCGCCGGTGACCCCGTCGACGAGGCGACGCTGCGTGACCTGGAGTTCGCCTGGCGTGCCGTCCGGGCGGTGAAGTCCAACGCGATCCTGCTGGCTGCCGACGGCGCCACGGTCGGGGTCGGCATGGGCCAGGTGAACCGGGTGGACGCCGCCCATCTCGCCGTCACGAGAGCAGGCGCCCGGGCGTCCGGGGCCGTCGCCGCCTCGGACGCGTTCTTCCCGTTCGCCGACGGGCTGCAGGTGCTGCTGGACGCCGGCGTCCGCGCCGTCGTCCAGCCGGGGGGGTCGGTCCGTGACGAGGAGGTCGTCGCCGCGGCGGCGGAGGCCCGTGTCGCCCTCTACCTGACCGGGACGCGTCACTTCGCCCACTAGACCCGCCGGGGCGGGCCGGGCCGCACGCACCGGCCAGCCGCCCGGCGTGCGCACCGGCCGGACGCCTGGAAGACTCCCGGCCCGTGACTGCGCAGATCCTCGACGGCAAGGCGACCGCGGCCGCGATCCGGGCCGAGCTCACCGGGCGGGTCGCCCGGCTCCGCGAGCGCGGCATCGTGCCCGGCCTGGGCACCGTTCTCGTGGGTGATGACCCTGGCAGCCGCACGTACGTCGCCGGGAAGCACCGCGACTGCGCCGAGATCGGCATCGCGAGCCAGGCCCGCGAGCTGCCCGCCACGGCGACGCAGGACGACGTCGAGCAGGTCGTCGCCGTACTCAACGCCGATCCGGCCTGCACGGGCTACATCGTCCAGCTGCCCCTGCCGTCCGGCCTCGACGCCAACCGCGCCCTCGAGCTCATGGACCCGGCGAAGGACGCCGACGGGCTGCACCCGACGAACCTCGGCCGTCTCGTCCTCGGCAGGCAGGGACCGCTGCCCTGTACGCCGAGGGCCATCGTGGAGCTGTTGGGCCGCTACGGCATCGCCCTGCCCGGGGCGGAGGTCGTGGTGATCGGGCGCGGCGTGACCGTGGGGCGCCCCCTCGGCCTGCTGCTCACCCGCCGGTCCGAGAACGCGACGGTGACGCTGTGTCACACCGGGACGAAAGACCTGGCCGGGCACACCCGCCGGGCCGACGTCCTCGTGTGCGCCGCCGGGACGCCCGGTCTCGTGACCGCGGACATGGTCAAGCCAGGTTCGACCGTCCTCGACGTGGGGATCACCCGGGGAGAGCAGGGCCTCGTCGGGGACGTGCACCCCGAGGTGAAGGAGGTGGCGGCCTGGCTCGCCCCCGTTCCCGGAGGGGTCGGACCGATGACGCGGGCGATGCTCGTGTCCAACGTGGTCGAGGCTGCCGAGCGCGGCTCCGTCTCCGGACACCACTAGACTCGGGCACCGGCTGACAGGAGGACTCTTGCGCATGGCGGACAAGCCGTCCCGCGGTCTCGCCGACATCGTCGCCGCGTCCACAGCGATCAGCGACATCGACGGCAAGGCCGGCCGCCTCTTCTACCGCGGCTACGACATCCATGACCTTTCCGGTCGGACGTCCTTCGAGGAGTGCGTCCACCTGCTCCAGCGGGGCAGCCTGCCGACGCGGGCCCAGCTCGACGAGATCACCGCCGAGATGGGGTCGAACCGCGAGATCGGCGAGACCGCCGTGCTCCTGCTGCCGCGCGTGGTCCGCTCGGGCACCCCGATGGAGGCGCTCCGCACGCTGATCTCCTCGCTCAGCGTCGAGGACCCGGATGCCGACGACCCGTCCCCGGAGGCGAACCAGCGCAAGGCTCTGCGGCTCGTCGCCCAGACGCCCGTCCTCGTCGCCCGTTACCAGGGGGAGCGGTCCGGTCGGCCTGTCGTGGACCCCGACCCGTCGCTCGGCATCGCCGGTAACTTCCTCCTCCAGGTCACCGGCGAGCGCCCGAGCGCGCGTGCCGCCGAGCTCTTCGACGAGTGCCTCGTGCTGCACGCGGACCACACGATGAACGCGTCCACGTTCGCGGCGCGGGTCTGCGCGGCGACGCTCTCCGACATGCACTCGGCCATCGTCGGTGCGGTCGGGACACTACGCGGCCCGCTGCACGGCGGGGCCAACGAGGCCGTGATGAAGGTGCTGGAGTCCATCGACGGCGGTCCCGACGCGGTCGACGGGTACGTCCGCCAGGCGCTCGGCTCCGGGCAGAAGATCTCGGGGTTCGGGCACCGGGTGTACAAGACCGAGGACCCGCGTGCCACGCACCTGCGTTCGATGTCCGAGGAGCTCGCGGAGCTCACCGGCAACCGGCGGTTCTACGACATGTCGCGCCGCATGGAGGCGGCGGTCATGGACGTGAAGGGGCTCTACCCCAACGTCGACTTCTTCGCGGCGAGCGTGTACAGCGCGCTCGGCATCCCGACCGACCTGTTCACCTCGGTGTTCGCGATCTCGCGCATGAGCGGCTGGACGTCCCATGTGATCGAGCAGCAGCTCGACAACCGGCTCATCCGTCCGGACAGCGAGTACATCGGCCCGCGGGACCAGAAGTGGGTCCCGATCGACGAGCGATGACGTGACGACGGTGCCACCGGGCGGCGATCACGCCGCTCCGCCACCGGGCGGCGATCACGCCGCCGTCGAACCCCGGGAGCAGGGCCGCCGGTTCCCCGAGTGGCCCCTGGTGGGGGTGCTGCTCGGCGTGGTGCTCGGGCTGCTGATCGCGTTGGTCGACGGCTGGCGCTTCGGTGTCGTGGTCGTGGGGTCGGCCGTCCTCGTCGGGGCCGGGCTGCGGCTGGTGCTGCCGGCGCGCTCACTCGGACTGCTCGCGGTCCGTTCTCGCGCCGTGGACGTGGCGTTGCTGCTGACCGCGGGCGTGGGCATCGTGGTGCTGGCCATCCTCGTGCCCCCCGCCCGATGAGCCACCGGGTAGCCTCTCTCACCGCACCAGGTGTCTTGACAGCGAGAGATCGGTTCACCGCCTCGAGGCCGGGGCACACGTCGAGCAGGCCGACATCGACCACCACGCAGCTGCAGGAGGCAAGGCCATGGCACGCCAGGGCACAGTGACCGTCGTCGGCGCCGGGTTCTACGGCTCGACGACCGCGCAGCGGCTGGCCGAGTACGACGTGTTCGACAAGGTCGTGCTCACCGACATCGTCGAGGGCAGACCCGAGGGGCTCGCGCTCGACATGAACCAGTCGCGGCCGATCGAGGGCTTCGAGACCAAGGTCGTCGGCCAGACCACGGGGCCGAACGGCGAGGGGTACGAGGCGATCGGCGGCTCGGACGTGGTGATCATCACAGCCGGGCTTCCCCGCAAGCCGGGCATGAGCCGTATGGACCTCATCGAGACCAACGCCAAGATCGTCCGGCAGGTCTCGGAGAACGTGGCGAAGCACGCCCCCGAGGCGGTCGTGATCGTGGTGTCCAACCCGCTGGACGAGATGACCGCGCTGGCCCAGATCGCCACCGGCTTCGACACCCCGCGCGTGCTGGGACAGGCGGGCATGCTCGACACCGCCCGCTTCTCGCACTTCGTGGCGGAGACGCTGGCCGTCCCGGTGAGCTCGGTCCGTACGCTCACGCTGGGGTCGCACGGCGACACCATGGTGCCGGTCCCGTCGCGCTGCACCGTCGACGGCAAGGCCCTGACCAGCCTGCTGTCGGAGGAGAAGATCGACGAGCTCGTCACCCGTACGCGCAACGGCGGCGCCGAGGTGGTGGCCCTGCTCAAGACCGGCTCGGCGTACTACGCGCCGTCGGCGGCAGCGGCCCGCATGGCCCGCGCGGTCGTCGAGGACTCCGGCGCCGTCATGCCGGTGTGCGCCTGGGTGGACGGGGAGCACGGCATCTCCGGCGTCTACCTCGGCGTCGAGGCCGAGCTCGGCCGGGGTGGCGTGAAGAAGGTCGTCGAGACCGCGCTCACCGACACCGAGCGGGCCGGCCTCGAGCAGGCAGCCGAGGCCGTCCGCGCCAAGCAGGCCGATGTCCAGAGCCTCTGACCGGGTTCGCCGGCGCACGCCACCGACGCAGCAGAAAGGACCGCGCACCCCCATGGCAAAGATCAAGGTCGCCAACCCGGTCGTCGAGCTGGACGGCGACGAGATGACCCGCATCATCTGGTCCTTCATCAAGGACAAGCTGATCCTGCCCTACCTCGACATCGACCTGAGGTACTACGACCTGGGCATCGAGAGCCGCGACGCCACGGACGACCAGGTCACCGTGGACGCGGCGCACGCCATCAGGCAGCACGGCGTCGGCGTGAAGTGCGCGACCATCACCCCCGACGAGGACCGGGTCGAGGAGTTCGGTTTGGGCCGCATGTACCGCTCGCCCAACGGGACGATCCGCAACATCCTCGGTGGCGTCATCTTTCGCGAGCCGATCGTCATCTCGAACATCCCGCGCCTGGTGCCCGGCTGGACGAAGCCGATCATCGTCGGCCGTCACGCGCACGGTGACCAGTACAAGGCCACCGACTTCGTCGTGCCCGGACCGGGCAAGGTGACCGTCACCTACACGCCGGAGGACGGGTCCGAGCCGATGGAGTTCGAGATCGCGGACTTCCCCGGCGGCGGGGTCGCGATGGGGATGTACAACTACGACGACTCGATCCGCGACTTCGCGCGGGCCTCACTCCGGTACGGGCTGGAGCGCGGGTACCCGGTGTACCTGTCGACGAAGAACACGATCCTCAAGGCGTACGACGGGCGGTTCAAGGAACTCTTCGCCGAGGTGTTCGAGACCGAGTTCAAGGCCGAGTTCGAGAAGGCCGGGCTCACGTACGAGCACCGGCTGATCGACGACATGGTCGCCGCGGCCCTGAAGTGGGAGGGCGGCTACGTCTGGGCATGCAAGAACTACGACGGGGACGTCCAGTCCGACACGGTGGCCCAGGGCTTCGGCTCGCTCGGGCTCATGACCTCCGTGCTCATGACGCCGGACGGCACGGTCGAGGCCGAGGCGGCGCACGGCACGGTGACCCGGCACTTCCGCCAGCACCAGCAGGGCAAGCCGACCTCGACCAACCCGATCGCGTCGATCTTCGCCTGGACCCGGGCCCTCGAGCACCGCGGCAAGCTCGACAACACCCCCGAGGTGACCGAGTTCGCGCAGAAGCTCGAGCGGGTCTGCGTCGAGACCGTCGAGAGCGGGCGGATGACCAAGGACCTCGCCCTGCTCGTCGGGGACGACACCCCGTTCCTCACCACCCAGGAGTTCCTCGACGCCCTGAACGAGGGTCTGCGCACCACGATGGCCCGCTGAGGCCGTCGGCGGGGCCCTGCTGGGGGTCTCGAGCCGGGCCCGGGCGCCTGCCCCGGTCCCGTACGCTGCACGTCATGGACGAGGGTCCGAGTAGCTCGGCGTGCCCCCACCCTGAGCCCGGGGTCACGCCGTGAACGACGTCGTGGCCAACGTGCTCCTGGTGCTGCTGTTCGTGCTTGTCGGGGGCCTGTTCGCCGGGGCGGAGATCGCCCTCGTCTCCCTGCGGGAGAGCCAGGTCAAGTCGCTCGCGGAGCGGGGCAAGCGCGGGGCCACCGTGGCCCGGCTGCACGACGACCCCAACAGGTTCCTCGCCTCCGTGCAGGTCGGGGTAACCCTGGCCGGGTTCCTGTCGGCCGCGTTCGGTGCGGCCACGCTCGCGGGCGACCTCAAGCCCGTGCTCGTCGACTGGGGCCTGGGCCCGGGGTTGGCGAACGCGACGGCCCTGGTCGCCATCACGCTGGCCATCTCGTACGTCTCGCTGGTACTCGGCGAGCTGGCACCGAAGCGGATCGGGCTGCAGCGCGCGGAGGGGCTCGCGCTGTTCGTCGCGCCGTTCATCGACCGCATGGCCACCTTGTCCCGTCCGGTCATCTGGCTGCTGTCGGTGTCGACGGACGTCGTCGTCCGGCTCGTGGGCGGTGATCCCCGGGCGCAACGGGAGGCGATCAGCGAGGAGGAGCTGCGTGACCTCGTCGCCGCCCACGAGTCGCTCGGCTCGGAGGAGCGGCAGATCCTCGAGGACGTCTTCTCCGCCGGGGACCAGCAGGTACGCGAGGTCATGCTGCCGCGTACCGAGGTGGACTTCCTCGACGCCTCGATGCCCGTGTTCAAGGCCGCCAGATTCGCCGCGGAGCGGCCCCACTCCCGCTATCCCGTGGTGGCCGGCTCCACCGACGACGTGGTGGGCTTCGTCCATGTGAGGGACCTGCTCTCGCCCGGGCTCGCGAGCCGCTCCGTCCGGGTGGCGGACGTAGCCCGTGAGGTCAAGCTGATGCCCGGCACCAAGCGGGTGCTGCCCGCGCTGTCGGAGATGCGGCGCGAGGGTCACCACCTCGCGATCGTCGTGGACGAGTACGGCGGGACGGCGGGCATCGTGACGCTCGAGGACCTCGTCGAGGAGCTGGTCGGCGACATCAGGGACGAGTACGACGTCGAGACGGTGTCCACCCGGCGGTTCCACGGCGGCGACCTCGAGGTGGAGGGTCTCCTCAACCTCGAGGACTTCGCCGACGAGAGCGGCATCGTCCTGCCCGAGGGGCCGTACGAGACCGTGGCCGGCTTCGTCATCAGCCAGCTGGGGCACCTGCCGAGCGAAGGCGAGACCGTCGACTCGGACGGCTACCGCCTGGCGGTGAGCGAGATGGACGGGCGGCGCGTCGCCCGGGTGCGGGTCAGCGTGCTCCCTGCCCCGGTTCAGGAGAGCGGGCAGCCCGCACCCGACCAGACCTCCGAGCCGGCTCCGGGTCGGGACCCCGACCCTGGCTCCACCTCGACCACGGGGCAGGCAGGCCGCCAGGACGCCAGGGGTTGAGCCATCACACCCCCCGAGCCTGAGAGAATTGCCGGCATGGTGCAGCGCCCCCGAGTCCTGTCCGGCATCCAGCCCACGGCCGACTCCTTCCACCTGGGCAACTACCTGGGTGCGCTGCGCCAGTGGGTCGCCCTGCAGGACACCCACGACGCGTTCTACTGCGTCGTCGACCTGCACGCGATCACGGTCGAGCACGACCCGGCGCTCCTGCGCCGGCGCACCCGGGTCGCCGCCGCCCAGCTGCTCGCGGCCGGGCTCGACCCGGACCGGTGCACGCTGTTCGTGCAGAGCCATGTCCCCGAGCACACCCAGCTCGAGTGGGTGCTCGGCTGCCTCACCGGGTTCGGTGAAGCGAGCCGCATGATCCAGTTCAAGGACAAGTCCCAGCGCCAGGGCGTGGACCGCACCACCGTCGGCCTGTTCACGTACCCCGTGCTGCAGGCGGCGGACATCCTCGTGTACCAGGCCGACGAGGTGCCCGTCGGCGAGGACCAGCGCCAGCACCTCGAGCTCACGCGCACCCTGGCCCAGCGGTTCAACACCAGGTACGGCACGACATTCGTGCTGCCCGAGCCGCACATCGTGACCGAGACGGCGAAGATCCTGGACCTGCAGGACCCGACGACGAAGATGAGCAAGTCCTCGTCCAGCCCGAACGGCATCGTGGACCTGCTGGACGAGCCGGCCCGCGCGGCCAAGAAGATCCGCAGCGCGGTCACCGACACCGGGCGCGAGATCGTGTTCGACGAGGCGACCAAGCCCGGCATCGCGAACCTGCTCACGATCCACGCGGTGCTCTCCGGGCGTACGGTGCCCGAGCTCGAGGAGGCGTACGCCGGCAAGGGGTACGGCGACCTGAAGAAGGACCTGGCCGACCTCGTCGTCGAGCTCGTCACCCCGTTCCGCGAGAAGACGCAGGCCTACCTGGAGGACCCGGAGAGCCTCGACGGTGTCCTCGCGCGGGGCGCCGAGCACGCGCGGTCGGTGGCCGCGCGCACGCTCGAGACCGTGTACGACCGCGTCGGGTTCGTGTCAGCCAAGCGGTGAGCACACCGGGGCCGGGGGACGGCCTGCGCACCATCGGAGTCGCGATCGCGATACCCGAGCCGTACGGGGGCGACCTGCAGCGCTGGCGCGAGTCGTTCCGCGACCCGCTGGCCCAGGCGATCCCCACGCACGTGACGCTGCTGCCGCCCACCGAGGTCACCGCCGCCGACCTGCCCGGCATCGAGGAGCACCTGCGCCGGGTCGCGGCGACCGAGCGCCCGTTCGAGATCCACCTGCGGGGCACGGGGACGTTCCGGCCCGTCTCGCCTGTCGTCTTCGTCGCGCTCGCCGGAGGAATCAGCGACTGCGAGCGGGTGGAGCGAAGGATCAGGTCCGGCCCGCTCGGCCGCACGCTGACCTTCAACTACCACCCGCACGTCACCGTCGCGCACGACGTCCCGGAGGACAACCTGGACCGCGCGTTCAGCGGGCTCGCCGGGTACGAGGCGCGGTTCAACGTGTGGGGCTTCAGCCTGTACGAGCACGGGTCCGACGGGGTGTGGCGCCCCGCCCGGGACTACCCGATGGGCAGCCTGCCGCCTGGTCCCCAGCCGGGGACTCCGCCGGGGATTGCTGCCGGCTGACGCCGCGCTGCCGCCTGACGCCCGCGCTTCCGCCTGGCACCCGCGCTACCGCCTGCGGACCGGCCCCGAGCGTGCCCGTGCGCCGGACGTGAGGCCGCGGACGCGCCGCCGTCGCCGGAGGAGCACCCGGGTGCGCAGCCCGGCCACCACCGTGACGAGCGCGAGCAGGAGGAGCATCGGCCAGGGCGGCCCACCGCCCGCCCCGTCGGCGTCCTGCTGCTGGCCGGCCGCGGCTGTGCCGGAC
>JBOGEN010000011.1:0-24636 GCA_050743265.1 Actinomycetes bacterium | reverse complement strand
CGCTCGCCGAGCCGGTAGCCCGGCTGCAGGATCTGCACGCACGTGGGCTGGGTCACGTCCTCGGCGTACGCGTGCATGAGCGCCTCGTGCACGGTCGGGTCGAACGGGTCGCCCGGCTCGCCGTACCGCTCGAGGCCGAGCTTCGTCACTACCGACTCCACCGACTCGGCGACCGCCTTGAACGGCCCCTCGAGCTCGCCGTGGTCACGGGCACGGCCGATGTCGTCCAGCACGGACAGCAGCTCGAGGAGCAGGGTCGCGGTCGCCTGGTCGCGGACCGCCTCACGATCGCGCTCCACCCGGCGCCGGTAGTTGACGTACTCGGCCTGGAGCCGCTGGAGGTCGGCGGTGCGCTCGGCGATCTGGGTGCGCAGCGCGGCGACCTCCTCGCCCTCCCCGTGATCGTGAGGGCTGGTCGGCCGGTTCTCGGCCTCTGAGCCCTCACGACCACCGGGCGGGTTCGGGCCGGCCGGCGCCGGGTCCCGGACGGCGCCGGTCACCGGGTCGACGCGCCGCTTGTCACGGATGACGCGCGGCTCGTCGTGCTCGGCCTCGGGCTCGCGCCGCGGACGCTCCGGACCGGGCGTCGTCACGCGGCACCACCCTCCTTGCGGTCCTCGTCCACGATCTCGGCGTCGACGACGTCCTCGTCCGCGCTGCCCGTGGCGTCACCGGTCGCGGCGCCCTCGGGGCCGGCCTCGCCGCCTCCCGCAGCCTGCTGGTTCGCGTACATCTGCGCGCCCATCTGCTGGCTGGAGGTGGCGACCTTCTCGGTCGCGGACCTGATCGCCTCGCTGTCCGTGCCCTCGAGCGCGGTCTTGAGCTCGGCGACCGCGGACTCGACCTCGGTCTTCGTCCCGGCCTCGACCTTGTCGCCGTTCTCGGCGAGGAACTTCTCGGTCTGGTAGACGAGCTGCTCCGCCTGGTTGCGGGTCTCGGCCTCCTCGCGGCGCACTCGGTCCTCCTCCGCGTACTGCTCGGCCTCCCGCATCATGCGGTCGATGTCCTCCTTGCCGAGCGCGGAGCCGCCGGTGATCTGCATGGACTGCTCGCGTCCCGTACCGAGGTCCTTGGCCGACACGTGGACGATGCCGTTGGCGTCGATGTCGAACGTGACCTCGATCTGCGGGACGCCGCGGGGCGCCGGCGGCAGGCCGGTCAGCTCGAACATGCCGAGCTTCTTGTTGTACGCGGCGATCTCGCGCTCGCCCTGGTAGACCTGGATCTGCACCGACGGCTGGTTGTCGTCCGCCGTGGTGAAGATCTCCGAGCGCTTCGTCGGGATCGTCGTGTTGCGCTCGATGAGCTTGGTCATGATGCCGCCCTTGGTCTCGATGCCGAGGGACAGCGGTGTGACGTCCAGCAGCAGGACGTCCTTGACCTCACCCTTGAGCACGCCGGCCTGCAGGCTCGCGCCGACCGCGACGACCTCGTCCGGGTTGACGCCCTTGTTCGGCTCCTTGCCGCCGGTGAGCTGCTTGACGACGTCGACGACCGCCGGCATACGGGTCGAGCCGCCGACGAGGACGACGTGGTTGATGTCCTTGACGTCGATGCCGGCGTCCTTGATGACCGCCTGGAACGGCGACTTCGTCCGGTCCAGCAGGTCCTCGGTCATCTGCTGGAACTGCGCGCGCGTGAGACGCTCGTCCAGGTGCAGCGGACCCTCGGACGACGCCGTGATGTACGGCAGGTTGATCGAGGTCTCCGAGGACGAGGACAGCTCGATCTTGGCCTTCTCCGCCGCCTCGCGGAGGCGCTGCAGCGCCATCTTGTCCTTGGACAGGTCGACACCGTGACCGTTCTTGAACTGCGTCACCAGGTGGTCGACGATGCGCTGGTCCCAGTCGTCGCCGCCGAGGTGGTTGTCACCCGAGGTGGCCTTGACCTCGACCACGCCGTCGCCGATCTCGAGCAGTGACACGTCGAACGTGCCGCCGCCGAGGTCGAAGACGAGGATCGTCTGGTCGTTCTCCTTGTCGAGCCCGTACGCGAGCGCGGCCGAGGTCGGCTCGTTGATGATCCGCAGCACGTTGAAGCCCGCGATCTCGCCGGCCTCCTTCGTGGCCTGGCGCTGCGCGTCGGAGAAGTACGCGGGAACGGTGATCACCGCGTCGGTGATCGTCTCGCCCAGGTACGACTCGGCATCCCGCTTGAGCTTCTGCAGGACGAACGCGCTGATCTGCTGGGCGTTGAACGTCTTGTCGTCGATCGTCTGCTTCCAGTCGGAGCCCATGTGGCGCTTGACCGACCGGATGGTGCGGTCCACGTTCGTCACGGCCTGCCGCTTGGCGACCTCGCCGACGAGGACCTCGCTGTTCTTGGCGAAGGCGACCACCGACGGCGTCGTCCGGCTGCCCTCGGCGTTGGCGATGACGGTGGGCTCACCGCCCTCGAGGACCGCGACGACGGAGTTCGTCGTCCCGAGGTCGATACCGACCGCACGTGCCATGTCGTTGCCTCCGATGTACGAGAACGGGTACGGGTGCTGCCAGTCGAGCCGGACCACCCCGGGCATCCGGGGGCTCCCTGGGCTCGAGGCCTCTGCACGTCAGGGTGCGTCGGCCTCAAGGATGCGTCCCCCAGCGCTGATGGTCAAACCCTCTTGAGCCTGGGTGACGCAACTCTCATGACTGTGCGAACGGCAGGGTTCGGTCGGACATTCCCGCACGCGGCCCTGATCTGGCGCCAGCCGGCCCCGTCCGTACGCTGGGACGCGTGTTCCGCGGCCTCCGCGGCCCGGACGGCCGCCCGACTCTGAGGACCCGGGTGCTGGCCGTGGTCGTCGTGCTCGGGCTGGCCGTGCTCTCCGCCCCGGCCCTGATCCCCGTGCTGCGCTGGACGATCAACCTGCTGCTGCCCTGAGCCGCCCGGCGGGCGGGCGGGAGTTACCCACGGGTAGAGTCGCCCGCCGTTCGCCATTCCCTACGCTTGCGTCATCTCACCCCAGGAGGAGGACGCATGGCCGTGAGGCTCGTCATCGGGCTCGCCATGACTGTCGTCGCGCTGGCGATCACCGGGCGGCGGCTCGTCTGGCTGTACCAGCTCACGCGCAGCGGCCAGCCCGCGGTCGGGCGTACCGGGAACCTCGGTGAGCGCGCCAAGGCCGAGGTCGTCGAGGTGCTCGGCCAGCGCAAGCTGCTCGCGTGGTCCGTGCCGGGCGTCGCGCACTTTCTCACCTTCTGGGGCTTCATCATCCTCGGCGCGACGATCCTCGAGGCGTACGGCGCCCTGTTCGAAGCCGACTTCGCGATCCCGGTGATCGGGCACTGGCCGGCGCTCGGCTTCCTCGAGGACTCCTTCGCCGTGGCCGTGCTCGTCTCGCTCGTCGTGTTCGCCGGGATCCGCGTCCGCCAGCGTCCGGCGAAGCGGGGGCGCGGCTCGCGGTTCTACAAGTCGCACACCGGCGCCGCGTACGCCGTGCTCGGCATGATCTTTCTCGTCGTCGCGACGCTGTTGGTCTACCGCGGCGCCCAGGTGAACACCGGGGTCTTCCCGTTCGACAGCGGGGCCTTCGCCTCCGAGCTCGTCGCCCGGGCGCTCGAGCCGCTGGGCGAGGAGGCCAACGAGGTCATCGAGACCGTGTTCATCCTCGCGCAGATCGGCGTGGTCCTCGGCTTCCTCGTCTTCCTCGTCCACTCCAAGCACCTGCACATCATCCTGGCGCCGTTGAACGTGCTGTTCTCGCGCCGCCCGGACGGGCTCGGCGCCCTGGAGCCGATGTACTCCGGCGGTACGCCGATCGACTTCGAGGACCCGGACGAGGACGCCACGTTCGGCCGCGGAAAGATCGAGGACACGACGTGGAAGGGCCTGCTCGACTTCTCCACGTGTACGGAGTGCGGGCGTTGCCAGTCGCAGTGCCCGGCGTGGCACACGGACAAGCCGCTCAACCCGAAGCTCGTCATCACCGACTCGCGCGACCACCTGTACGCCAAGGCGCCGTACATCCTCGCCGGGGGCGAGAACGCGTCCGAGGAGGCACTGGCGGCCCTGCCCGAGTCGGCACGCAAGGAGGCGGAGCGCCCCCTCGTCGGCACGGCCGAGGAGTTCGGCGTCATCGACCCTGACGTGCTCTGGTCCTGTACGACCTGCGGCGCGTGTGTCGAGCAGTGCCCCGTCGACATCGAGCATGTCGACCACATCCTCGACATGCGGCGACACCAGGTGCTGATCGAGTCCTCGTTCCCCAGCGAGGCCGGGACGATGCTCAAGAACCTGGAGAACAAGGGCAACCCGTGGGGCATGAACGCCTCCGCCCGCAACGACTGGGTCTCCGAGGTCGACTTCGACGTCCGCGTGTTCGGCGCCGGGGGCGAGGACAAGATCCCGGACGACGTCGAGTGGCTGTTCTGGGTCGGCTGCGCCGGCGCGCTCGAGGACCGGGCGAAGAAGACCACGAAGGCCGTCGCCGAGCTGCTGCACATCGCCGGGGTGTCCTTCATGGTGCTCGGCGAGGGCGAGGCGTGCACGGGTGACCCGGCCCGCCGGCTCGGCAACGAGTTCCTGTTCCAGATGATGGGCCAGCAGAACGTCGAGACCCTGCACGAGGTCGGCGCGAAGCGCATCGTCGCCACATGCCCGCACTGCTTCAACACCATGACGAAGGAGTACCCGCAGCTTGGCGGGGAGTTCGAGGTCGTCCACCACACGCAGCTGCTGGCCACCCTCGTGGCGGAGGGGCGGCTCACGCCCGTCACGGCGGTCGAGGAGAGCGTCACGTACCACGACCCCTGCTACCTCGGCCGGCACAACAAGGTCTACACGCCGCCGCGCGACGTGCTGGCCGGCGTCCCGGGGCTGACGTCGCAGGAGATGCACCGCTGCAAGGAGCGCGGCTTCTGCTGCGGTGCCGGCGGTGCGCGCATGTGGATGGAGGAGCGCATCGGCAAGCGCATCAACACCGAGCGCGTGGACGAGGCGCTGTCGCTCAACCCCGACACGGTGTCGACCGCGTGCCCGTTCTGCCTCGTGATGCTGTCGGACTCGGTGACCGAGAAGAAGCAGACCGGCGAGGCGGCCGAGTCGCTCGAGGTCGTGGACGTCTCGCAACTGCTGCTGAGGTCGGTGAAGTCGCCGGCCGAGGAGGTCAGCGCAGGAAGTCCGCCAGCGACCGTGTGACCCCGGCACCGGAGGCGCGGGTCACCTCCGCCGCGGACCGAAGGAACGCGTCCCTGTGGTCCCGCATCAGCGTCCGCCAGGGGTCGTCCGCCATCTCGGCCAGGACGGACAGGGTGGGCGCCGGGCCGAGGCCGAGCGCGCCTGCCACGGCGTCGACCTGCAGAGCCCGGCTCACCTCGGTGTGACGGATCTCGGCCCGGACCAGCGCGACCTCGTACGTGGCCCGGGTGAGCCAGCGGGAGCGGCTGCGGCGGGCGGCGCGGACCAGCCGCTCCTCCTCCAGCTTGAACAGGAGGACCTCGAGCAGTTCACGCTCGCGCCAGAGGATCGTCGACACCTCTGCGAAGCCCATGGGGTGCTCCACGTCGCCGGAATCAGATTCTGTTTCCCATCGGCCGGGCCCCCACGGAGGCTGAGGGGTTCGGCCCCCTGCAGGGTCACCCGGACGAGAACGGGGCCGCTGGGCCGAACGGGGCCGCTGGGCCGAACGGGGTAATCCCGCCCGAGTTTGGCCGATAACCCTCAACCCGATCGCGTGGGCGATCCGAGACAGCGGGCATGACCCCGTTCAGGATCCCCACCCCGGTGGCGGAACGAGACCTCCGCAGCGAGGATGAGCTCGTCTCCGCCCACCTGCCTCTGGTGGGCTACCTCGTCAGTGAGCTCATCGGCCGGCTCCCGGCCCACGTGAGCAGGGACGAGCTCAGATCCGCGGGCCTGGCGGCGCTCGCCCAGGCCGCCCGGGGATTCGACTCGTCCCGCGGTGTCCCGTTCAGCCGGTTCGCGGCCACCCGGATCCGGGGTGCCCTGCTGGACGAGCTGCGCAGCCACGACTGGGCCAGCCGCTCCGTCCGCGCGACCGCCCGCCGGCGCGACCTCGCCGTGGAGAAGCTGACCGGCCTGCTCGGCCGCACGCCGACCAAGCAGGAGCTCGCCGCGCAGATGGGCGTGGCGGTCTCCCGTCTCGACTCGGTCGACGACGACGTGCACCGGGCCACGATCCTGTCCCTTCAGGGCTTCTCGGACACCGCCGTCGTGGAGGAGCTCGTCCCGGACCGGGCCCCCGGTCCCGAGGCCTCGCTGCTCGCCCGCGAGAACGAGGGGTACCTGCGCGACGCCGTGTCCGCGCTCCCGGACCGCCTCCGTACGGTCGTCGTCGAGTACTTCCTCGCCGAGCGTGCGATGGCCGACATCGCCGCTGACCTGGGAGTCTCGGAGTCGCGCGTGTCCCAGATGCGTGCCGAGGCGCTCGTCCTGCTCAAGGACGGCATGAACAGCCAGCTCGACCCCGACAGGCTGGGCACGCCGACGCGGCCGGACGGCTGCGTGGCGCGTCGCCGCGAGGCGTACTACGCGGCCATCGCGGCCCGCAGCGACCTGCGTACCCGGCTCGAGGTGCCCGAGCCCTCACCTCCCGCGCCGCGGTCGTCCGAGGTCGCGAGCGCCTAGACCTGGACGGCGACTCAAGGGATTCGGGAAAGCGCCCGATCCTCAATACATCCGGGACTCCGGGCACCTGCCGACCACGTCGGTGTCCGGGGTTCCTGTCAACTCCGGCCCCGCTCGGGCTCTGATTCCGCCGGGTTTCGGCTTGCCCGTACGTGGAGAAGCTCGGCGCTCTGACCCCGAACTCCGTAGGGTGACACAGGGGCCACGGAATGTGATGCTGGAGACCCGAAGCCCCTGCTCGGCCCCGGTCTAGTCATCTCCAGGGGGGCACGTGGGTCATCTCTCGGACGTCAGGACCGTGACACCTCGTGGCCACCCCTCCGTCCCCCGAACCAGCGCGAACAGCGCGAGTAGCTCGCTCCTGCCCGAGACGTCCGGGTTCGGTCGCTGGATCCCGACGGTCGCCGGGCTCGCCTGTGTCGTCCTCGGCGCCGCCGTGATCGCCGCACGGGCCGTGCGGTCGCCGATCGTGGACGCCGCGACAGGTGACGACACGCCCATGCAGCCCTGGTCTGCGGTGGCGCTCATCCTGCTCGGCCTGAGCGTGCTGGGGGCGAGGCGGATCACCCACCTCTCCCGTGCCGTCGCGGCGGCGGCCGCCCTGCTTGCTGCGGTCCTGCTCGTCGAGCGTGTGGTCGGGGCAGGCAGCGGGTTCGACCTGTTGATCCTGCCGGACGCGACCCGCGACCTCCAGCCGTCGCCGGACGCTCCGGGGAGGCCCTCGCTGCTGGTCGCCGCCTGCCTGTTGCTGCTCGGTGTTGCGCTGGCCGCCCTGTCCCGATCGGCCCGGGTCGCGTCCGCGCTCGCGACAGTCGTGGTCGCGCTGGCGTACATGGCCCTCATCGGCCACCTCTACGGCGAAACGGACGTGCTGGGAGGCGCGGGCTTCACGCCGGTAGCGCTTCCGACCGCGGTGAGCCTCGTCCTCGTCGGCGTCGCCACCGCCGCCCTCGCACCCGAGGTGAGCCCGGCCAGGCTGCTGGCCGGTCCGGGACCCGGCGGCATGATCATGCGGCGAGCCCTCCCCGTGGCCCTCCTCGCCGCCCCTGCGGTCGGCCTGCTGCTCAGGCTCGGCGACTGGGGCGGCCTGTGGCACGTCACCGCCTATCCGGCAGCCCTCACGCTGGCCTCGGCGGTCACCGTGAGCGGCGTGGGCATCTGGGTCGCGCACCGTGCCACGGCCGTCGACGAGGACCGGATCGTCGCGGACGACGCCCGCGAAGCACTCACCCTGCGGCTGCACACGCGGACGGCCGAGCTGGAGACCCTGCTCGGCATCGCCCCGGTGGGCATCTCCGAGACCGACCCGGCCGGGAAGTTCCGGTGGGTCAACGACACGTGGACGCAGCTCACCGGCTGGTCGGCGGAGTCGGCGCTCGGGGACGGCTGGCAGGACGCGCTCCACCCGGACGACCGCGACCGCGTCCGCGCAGAGTGGCAGGACGCCGTGACGCACGCGGCACCGTTCGCCTCCACCTACCGGTACGCGGCTCCGGACGGCCGGGTCACCGTGGTGCAGTCCGCAGCGCACCCCGTGTTCGAAGGTTCCCGGCACGACCCGGGCGCGGTGACGGCGTTCCTCGCCACGGTGACCGACGTGACCGCGGCGAGCCGCGCGGAGGCGAGGTTCCGAGCCGCGTTCGAGGACGCGCCCGTCGGCATGGCGCTGGTCGGGGACGACGACCGCCTGACCCAGGCAAACCGGGCAATGGCGGAGATGCTCGAGGTCGACCGGGACGCGCTGGTCGGGCTGGAGCTGCCCCGGCTCGTCCACAGCGACGACCTCGCCCTGCTCGCCGAGCGTCTCGTCCTCACCGACGACGACCCGAGCACCGCGCCCCGAAGGGACCTGCGCTGGTCGCTCGGGGACCAGACCGTGTGGACGTCGGTGCACGCCGTTCGGCTGGACCAGGCCGACGGATTCCCGGCCCGCTACCTGCTGCACGTCGTCGACGTCACCGAGCGGCACGAGCACGAGCAGCGCCTGGCGCACCTCGCCGACCACGACCCGCTGACCGGACTGCTCAACCGTCGCTCGTTCGAGCAGCGGCTCAGCGAGGCGCTGGACCGGATCGAACGCTACGGCGGCTGGGGCGCGCTACTGCTCTTCGACCTCGACGGGTTCAAGAACGTGAACGACACGCTCGGGCACAGCAGCGGCGACCAGGTGCTCGTGAGCACCGCCGAGGAGCTGCGCCGCCACCTGCGTACGTCCGACCTCATCGGCCGGTTGGGCGGGGACGAGTTCGCCGTGTACCTCCCCCTCGCCGACCGGGCCGAGGCCACCTTGGTCGCCGAGAAGGTGCTGAGCGAGATCCGTACGAGGGTGTTCGTCCCCGACGTGCGCGGCACCCCGCACCGCATCACCGCGAGCATGGGTGTCGCACTGTCCAGCCCCGACGGGGTAGAGCCCGGCGACCTGTTCCGCCGGGCCGACGCCGCGATGTACGTGGCGAAGGACGCAGGGAAGGACCAGTTCGTGATCGGCGCGGTGGCGGGCGAAGCGGCCGAGAAGACCCGCGCCAGCTGGGGGCACCGGATCGAGACCGCTCTGGCCGAGGACCGCCTGGTACTGCACGCGCAGCCCATCGTCGACCTGCGTACGGGGGCGACCACGCGCCACGAGGTGCTCGTCCGACTCGTCGACGAGGACGGGAGCCTGGTGCCGGCCGCGGCGTTCATCCAGGAGGCGGAGCGGCTCGGCTCAGCCGAGGCCGTCGACATCTGGGTCACGCAGCAGGCCATCGACCTGGCGGCCGCGATGCCCGGCGGGGACGTCCTCGAGATCAACCTGTCCGGACGCTCGCTGGGGACGCACGCGATCGTCGACGCGATCGCCGGGCGTCTGAAGGTGACGGGTGTCGACCCGCGCCGGCTCGTCTTCGAGGTGACCGAGACCGAGGCCATCGCGCATCTCGGGGAGGTCCGCGAGTGCGCGGACGACCTGCACGCCCTGGGGTGCCGCTTCGCGCTGGACGACTTCGGCACCGGGTTCGGCTCGTTCGCGTACCTCAAGCACCTGCCGGTCGACTTCCTCAAGATCGACCCGGAGTTCGTCCGGGAGTGCGCCACGAACCGGACCGCCCGCCTCGTCGTCGAGGCCGTCGTGGCCGTCGCCCACGGGCTCGGGAAGGAGACGATCGCCGAGCACGTCGCCGACGACGCCACGCTCGAGCAGGTCCGCAAGCTGGGTGTCGACTACGCCCAGGGGTTCGGCGTCGGCCGCCCTGTCCCGGTGCAGGAGCTCGTCGCGACCGCCTAGAGGTTCTGCGCCCCGCGCGACGTCAGGTGTCGGCGCGGTACCAGCTCTTGTACGAGCGCGACGGCGTCGGCCCCCGCTGGCCCTGGTACCGCGACTCGTGGCGGCCAGACCCGTACGGGAACTCGGCCGGCGACGTCAGCCGGAAGAAGCAGAACTGGCCGATCTTCATCCCTGGCCACAGGACGATCGGCAGCGTGGCCACGTTCGACAGCTCGAGGGTCACGTGGCCCGAGAAGCCAGGGTCGATGAACCCGGCCGTGGAGTGCGTGAGCAGCCCGAGCCGGCCCAGCGAGCTCTTGCCCTCCAGACGCGCGGCCACGTCGTCAGGGAGCGTGATCACCTCGAACGTCGACGCCAGGACGAACTCGCCCGGGTGCAGGATGAACGGGTCGTCCCCGTTCGGCTCGACGAGCCGGGTCAGCTCGGCCTGCTCGACCGCGGGGTCGATGTGCGGGTACCGGTGGTTCTCGAACACGCGGAAGTAGCGGTCGAGCCGCACGTCGATGCTCGACGGCTGGACGAGGTCGTCGTCGTACGGGGCGAGGACGATCCGGCCCTTCTCGATCTCGGCCCGGATGTCCCGGTCGGACAGCAGCACGCCGCGAGGCTACCGGCACCGTTCGCTGGGGGGCCGCACGCACCGCCGCGGGTACCTCGCCCCGGAGGGCGGCACGCTATGGTGTCTGCCTGATCCGCTCCTCGAGGGCGGGTCCTGCGGGTGTAGTTCAATGGCAGAACATCAGCTTCCCAAGCTGACAGTGAGGGTTCGATTCCCTTCACCCGCTCCACGTACGAAGCCCCAGGCCAGAGGCATGATCACCTCGCCTGGGGCTCTCGCTTGCCGGGGCCGTCATGGGGGTCGTGCCACAAACGTGCCACGACGCTTCCGGTCAGGGGTCATCGGCCGCCCGCTCTGCCTCCTCGGGGGTAACCATCCCGGCCGCAAGCAGCGTGTCGAGGGCATCGGCGATCACGCGGTCCCGGTCCTCGGTGGCGTGCTGGTAGATGATCGCCGCGCGGGTGCTGCTGTGCCCCATCCGCGACATCAGTTCGCGAGTACTCGCGTACGGAGCCGCAAGGGTGTTGCCGGTATGTCGCAGATCGTGGAAGCGGAGCCCGGGCAGGCCGACCGCCTTGGTGATCGCATGCCAGGGCACGTCCTTGTTGAAGTTGCTCCGGCGAAGGGGACCGCCCTGCGGGCCGACGAAGACGAAGCCGTCCGGGCCAGCCGCGGCGAACTCGGCCACGTGCCACGCCAGATCCGGGACGATCGACTGCGGGATCGCCACGATCCGCCGCCCGGCCGCGGACTTCGGCTGACCCAGATGCATTCCACCGGTCGACAACTCGTTGTACGCGGCAACCACCCGCACGATCCCGCGATCGAGGTCGAGGTTCCGCCGACGCAGCGCCACCAGCTCGCCCCACCGCAGGCTCGCGAAGGTCCCCAGCAACACCATCGCCCGGAACCGAACCGGGACCCGGTTGGCGATCTCCATCACCTGTGCCACCGTCGCGACAGGCCGCTCCGGAGTCGGCTCCGTGCTCGCTCCACGGAGGCGGCACGGGTTTCGGTGGATCAGCTCGTCGTCCACGGCTGTCGTCATGATCGACCGCAGCAGCCGATACGCCTTCGCCGTCGTGGTCGGTGACACCCCGGCATCAAGCAGCGCCCTGCGCCAGACCCGAACTCGCTCAGTCGACAGCCGGTTCACCCAGACGTCGCCCAGGTACGGGCGAACGTGCCGACGAAGAAGGCTCCGGTACAGCTCCACCGTCTTCGGACGCAGGTTCGGCCGCTCGTCCACCCAGGCGTCCGCGAACTCTCCGATCGGGATCTCACCCCGGCGCGAGTCCTGCCACGTCCCACTGGTCAGCTGCGTCTCGACCAACGACAGCCAACGCGCAGCCTCTGACTTCGTCACGAACGTCACCGGGGCCGGACGCATCTGGCCGTCGAGACCCCGATACCGCGCCTGCCAACGGCCCGACGCCAACCGGCGCAACGCCCCGAAATGCCGACGACCCATCACACACGCGCCCGCACACGCCACACCGAGGCAGCCGTCAGCGGCTCGACACGTCCGGCCTCCACGTACGCCTCCACATCCGCGGCAGCGATCCGCACATGACGACCCAACCGCGTGAACGTGATCCGCCGCTCCGCCACCAGACGCCGCACAAACCGAGACGACGTGTTCATCGCTTCCGCAGCCTCATCCACCGTCAACAGCCGCTCCATCTCCGTCTCCTCCCCGAGTCGTACGTCGTGGTTGCTGTAGTTGCCATCCGTTCAGGTCGTCGTCCTCCCCTGCGCCCGCACAGGCTCCGGTCTTCGCTGTGTCCGTCAAGGGCGCCTGGCGGCGTCGCTGCGCGATTCGCTGCGCTCACCCTTGACGGCCTTCGCTGCGGCCTGCGCCAGGGCGGCTACGGGGAGGACGACGAAGGGAGTGGTTGGCGTGTTCATGCGGCGGCACCCTCTGCCCGCGGGGTGGCCGCGTGTCGGCCGAAGTACCGCTGGGTGCCCGCGTGGAAGGCCAGCACCGCGGCGAGCAGGTCGGCGGCGAAGGCCAGCTGCACGTCCGAGTCCGCGTGGCCGGGGGCCAGGTCGAAGGTGACCTCCTCCCCGTGGACGGCGAGGATGGGCGGCCGGTCGGTGAAGGCGTGGCAGTCGACGGTGGCTTCCTCGTCGACGTGCACCGCGATGTGCGTGCTCATCACTGCTCCTCCCGGTTCACGGTCTGGTTCCTGCGTTCGGCATTTCGGGCTTCCTTGTGCTCGCGGGCACGCGCCGCGGAGGTCTCGGCCAGCCAGGCGTCGCCGACAGTGGTGTGACCGCGGCCGGTGAACCGCCAGTCCGCGACCAGCAGCACCGTGGACTCGTCGTCGTCGGGGTCGTCAGAGGCGTCGAGTGCCCGGCCCCAGGGGTCACGCGGGCCCTGGTCGCCGAACTTCTGCTTGACCCGGTAGTCCCGCCTGGCGCCGCGGAGCCGTCCGAGGGTGGTGCTGTAGCCGCGGGATCTGGTGGCGACGTGGCCGCGGAAGCCGAGCATGTGCGCCCAGCGGCGCAGCCGGAACTCCTCGAGGGCCTTGCGGCCGCCGAGCCGCCATGCGGTCAGCGCCATCCGGTCGTAGTGATGGCCCGGGTTGAGAGTGGCGATGCTGTCGCGGGTGAAGGTCCGGTCGGAGATGCCGCCGGTGGCGGTGGCCTTGGTGACGTACTTCGCCAGGTACGCCGCGACCGCGGTCTCGTCCAGGTCACCGGACTCCCCGGAGCGTTCGATGGCGTCGGTGCGCACCGTGCGGACGTCGACCTGCTCCCCGAACCGCAGCCTGACCCCGGGCTCGGAGGGGGACAGGGCGGGGGTGTCGACGTGCACCCGGGCCGCCGCGGAGTAGAAGGCTTCCTCGAGGAGGTCGGCGGTGAACGGTGGCGGCGGGGGCAGGTGCTCGGCCGGGTCGTCGGCGGCCGCGTCGAGTCGGAGGACCGCGTGGAAGTGGACCAGGCCGCGTTTCTGGCCCTCGGCGACCTTCGCGAACCGCACTCTGACGAGCTGCCGCATGCGCTTCTGGGAGAGGCCGGCGAGGCGGGCGAGGTCGCGGCGCAGGTAGATGGTGAACCGGCGCCACAGCTCGGGGGCGAAGCAGTTGAACAGCACGGCCGCGTCGTAGTCGTAGCACTCGGCACAGAGCGGACGGCCGAGCCAGGGGTCGTCCTCGGTGTGGCGGTGGGTGCACCAGGTGGGGCGGCCGTGTGGGCAGGAGACGCGTCGGCGCCGGGCTCGACAGGGGGAAGTCCGGCCGCGACGCTCCACGCGACCGTGGACGGGGCCGAACGACCCTGCGGTGAGTGTGCCAAACACCCGGGGGTGGGCACCGACGGTTTCCGGGACGCCTTTGCCACCGCGGAGCCCGGCGGCGATCAGCTGGTAGGTGTCGGCCCGGTAGGTCTCCGCGCAGGTGGGGCACACGGTGGCGCGGCGGTTGTTGCACGCCTTGAGCAGCACCCCATCCGGCTCTTTGCCGGTGTCGTAGTGGACCCGCGCCTCGCCGGTGGCCCGGTCAATTGCCGTGACCTGGCCGGAGAGGCGGACCGGGTGCGAGCAGTAGCCGGTGGAGCGGATCTGCTCGGACCACCGGTCATAGCCGCCCCGGGAGGCCCGGTCCAGGACCAGGGCTGTCTCCTGGTCGGGCGCGGGCAGCCCTACTGTCTCGGCCGCTCGGGCGACCTGGTCGGTGGTCTGCGCGACGGTGGCGACGCTCATGGTCGCACCCGCTCCGACTCCCGCTCCGGCTTCGCGTTCGAGGGGTGCCGAGAGTTCTCACCCGTCGGGTTACGTCGCAGGTCAGCCGCGCGGCGGGACAGGGTCTGGAGGGTGTCGTCGTCGAGGAGGTAGGAGCGGCAGCGGACCGGTTGCCCGCCTTCGTGGAGCAGGTAGCCCACACCGCGGGCGGCCCCGTCGACGTCGGAGGCGGTGTAGCCCAGCGAGGCCCAGCCCTGGCCCAGGACGGTGTCGGAGGCCTGCGGGGTGGTGCAGCGCATCGCCCACCGGAACGCGAACAGGTCGCGGAGCCCGGTCGGCACGATCTCATGCGAGGGCTTCTGCGTGGCGGCGACGACGATGATGCCGGCCGCCCGGCCACGGGCCACGAGATCACGTATGCCGGTCGCGAACGCCTGGCAGTCCTTGCGGTCGCCCATGGCGAGGAAGTAGGCCAGCTCGTCCACCACGACCAGCCGCAGTGGGAGGCCGTCGTCCTTGCTGACTTTGCGGCGTCCTTCGCCGAGCAGGACCCCGTAGCGGGCGTCCATGTCGGTGCGCAGCCCGTCGAGCACGTCCACCGCATGGGCGACATCGGGGCCGACGGTGGCCACGGCGGAGGCGGCCCAGGGGGCGAGCTCGACTTGCTTGCCGTCGAAGAGGAACAGCTCGACGTCCGGGTCGAGCGCGGCCGTCGCCGTCAGTAGAGACTGCGCGACGGACTTGCCGGCACCGGGCTCCCCGCCGAGGAGCACGTTCCGTTCCGGCAGGGTGATGGTGACCGGTTCGCCGTCCTCGTCCGCACCGACCGGTACCGGCTCCCACAACGAGCACCGCTGCGCGGACACTCGCGGCCACGGGTCCGCGTCTTCGGACATGAAGGGGTCGCGGCGGATGACGGTCACGTCCGCGTACCGGGCGGAGGCGGGGTTGCGGACTACGCGGACATCGCGCACGTCGAGAACCACGGCCACGGCCTCGGCGGCACCGGCCAGGTCGGTGACTCGTCCGCCGTCGGGGATGCGGACCTTGAGGCGTTCCCCGGCCGGGACCAGCCGCATCCGACGCGGTCGCGGCACCCGGTCCGAGAACGTGGCGAGGCCGGCGTGGCGGACCGCCTTCTCCCACTTGCGGCACACCTGGGACCAGCGAAACACCCACCGGACCGCCCGGCGGACACGACCGATCCGGGACAGCCCGGCCCCGGCTACGGCCATCAGTACCAGGGCGATCGCCTCGTGCATGATCCCGGCGAGCGCGTGCCAGACGTAGAGGCCGAGCAGGGCCGTGGTGAGCTCGATCCGCCAGGACCACAGCGGGCGGCCGAGGATGGTGAGCCAGCTGTAGGAGCGGGTCTCCGGGGGGCGGGGGTCGACCGGGTAACGTTGCACCACTGGCGGCGCACCAACCCGGCCGTAGCCCCCGTACCCGTGCACGTCACGCATGCCCGCCACCCGCCTGGTCCAGCAGCGACTGCCCAAGCTCCAGGGCACCGCCCAGCACCGCCTGACAGGCATCCACTACGACACCCGGCAGCAACGCCACCAGGACGATCAGGACGACCAGCACACGCGCGCGCATCACTCAGCCCCCCTCAGGCCGCCTGCTTCGACGACGAACCCGACGAGGACTTCTCCCCAGCCGACGACGACGCGGCGGCGCCGGCCGTCGATGCCGAGGATGTGGTCGTGCCGCTAGAGCCAGCGTCCTTCGCCGACGGGGCGCGCATCCCACGCGCGCGGAACGAGTACGCCAGCCGACCCGTGTTCGAGTCCACGTACGGCGTCACCGAGAAGCCCTCGAACGCCACCGGGCGGAATGGCATCCCCGCGACGGCTTCGGGGGGCACCGGCTGCACTGGGGCAGCGATCTTCACCCGCACCGTCTTCGACCGCGCCTGCGGATCGGCGTCAATGACATCGACGGCCCACACCAGCTCACCGGACTGCTTGTCGGTCGCCTGCACCGGGCTCTCCGGTGTGGACTTCTCGAAGTCCCGCATCGGACTCACGTCGCCGTGCAGGAAGCCACCGTGCGGAAACACCTGCTCGAAAGGCACCTCGATGGGTCCCTGGATTGCCATGACTACTCCACTTCGCTGTGACGGCCCGGACTTTCCGGACCGACGACAACGACAGTGACGGCAGATTCGACCCACAGGACGTACAGCGGTACCACCCGCACAAAAGTGCGGGTTGGTCACTTGCGAAACGAGGAGCTAGTGCGAGGGGAGTGTGTCTGGCGACGGAAGGGCGTTGGTGACCCAGCCTGGATCGAAGGCCTCGACGACCTGATCACCGCTTCCTGAGGGGACAGCCCGTGGTTCGCGCTCGCCAGTCTGAACATCTAGGAACGTTGCACCTGAGTTGGCGAGGCGCGTCAGGTGCTGCGCCCATGCCGGGTGGCCCCACAGGTACTCGTTGACCATCGGGACAACAACTAGGGGAACGGCTGCGCCGAGAGACTCGCAGAGCAGGCTCGTCGCGTAGTTGTCGGCGAGCCCGGCCGCCAGCTTGTTGATGGTGTTGAACGTGGCCGGACAGGCGACGACGGCGGCCGACCTTGGGGGCTTCGGCTGGTCAGGCGTGCGGTAGGCCGTCCGCGGTGACTGGCCGACGGCCGAGCGGATCGCGCCCGTATCGAGCCATGGCGAAGCGGCCTCGGTCGCGACGACGGTGACGGCCCAGCCTGCCTCGATGAGTGCGCGACCAGTATCCGGTGTCCGTACGGCGAGTGGGGCGCCACAGACGACAAGCGCAAGCGACGGAGCCACGCAGCCTGCTCTAGTCGATGACGCCCGCGCGGACGGCCAGGTCTGACAGGGACCTGGTCTGCGACCGGCCAGCACGGGTCAGCATCTCGCGGACAAGTTCACGCACGATCACGTTGTACCGGATCGACTCTGGGGCCGTGCGCTCGGCCTCGAGCAAATGCAGCGTCGCTTCGGCGTCACGCTTGCGTTGCGCTTGAGCCCAGGCAAGGTCGAGGTGTACCTGAGCGCGGCGGCTCGAGAGTCCCTCAGGGAACCGTCCGGGGTCCACATCGGCGGCGACACGGAGAGCCTCACCTGCGTCGCCCAGCTCTGTTGCGACCGACACCCGATGGACTGCGACGTTGGTGGGGCCGAACGCGGTCCATGCGTGGTTTGCATCGTCACCGAGCAGGCCCGCGAGCAAGTCCGCCTGGTCCAGCCGACGCCATGCCTCCCCACGTTCCGTCCTACGCGCGGCGATGATCGCGGCGATCAGCCAGAGCGAGCCGGCGAGTGACACCAAGGTCGGACGGTCTGATCTCGCCTTCGCCTGAAGCTGCTCAGCCATGCCAACGGCGATGTGCTCAGCATCGTCCGGACGATCAGCACGGAGTAGCGCACAGACCACCTGGTATGCAGCCATCCCGCGGGCTGCGTGTGACTCTGCGTCCGTCGCGCCAGTCGCTGCCCGATCCGAAGCGAGGAGGGCCAGGTCCACGGCTCCGACCTTTGTCAGGAGTTTGGCAGCCACCACGTAGGCAGACACGTAACCCAGGAGCATCTCGCGATGGTCCTGACCACCCGTGCCGCGGTGGACGCTGTCAACAGCCGTCAGCATGTCCGGGAGCTGGCCGATCACATCCTGATAGCGGGCTGCCTGGTATGTCCGATGGGCCTGCGAAACAGACGACCGAAGCTCCGGGAGCGCGACCTCAGGTGACGGGTCAACACCAAGGAGATGGTCGTAGCGTGTGAAGAACCGACGGACCTCATCCAGGCCATCGACAGCAGGGTCACCGTTCGGGGCATACCGCCATGGCCGGCCGATCAGCGACTGCACATCCACGTGCAGCACACGAGACAAGTCAAGCAGCACCGACAGCCGGTCAACCGACCGGAGACCTCGCTCGACCTGCGAAAGCCACGACTCAGATCGCCCGACAAGACCGGCGAGCGCCGCTTGGCTCAGACCCCGGCGACGACGGTACGCGGCGATCCTCTCCCCAAGCGCGCCACTCACCATCGGTTCACCATGCCACAAGGCGACGACGCGAGCCGAACCGCAAACGGCCTACGCTGGTGCCCAAGGACCTCCGCTACTGCGGTGGGTTTCCATAGGCTCCACAGCCATGTCCTTCGCCACGTCCTGGAGGTCTGGAAAACCCGCCTCGACCGACCAGCACTCGGTCTCCCCGCCGTGCGGGAGAGCACGCGGCAAGAGATGAGCATCTGCCCCCGGCAGGTACCTCGCCAACACTCGGCTCTCCACCGCGAGCGCTGTTGCACGGTCACGAACCTGCAAGGTCTGGAGTAGCGTTCCTCCATACGCTGTGTGGTCACTGAGACGCTGATCGTTCGCGCAATGTGTGATACCGACCTTGTAGATGCCGAGTCTCCCGAGTTCGGGAAAATGAATCAGATACACCCGATGAGGGGCCTGCGGATCCAGTCGGGCTCCATCACAGCGCAAGCACGGAGGAGCGCCTCCACAGATCGCGGTCCAGGACACTGCACGCGGCGTCGAGCATCGGGCACAGACAGCCTCTAGGCGACTCCCCGGCTCGCCATCGAACCCTCCAAGCAGTTCAAGCCCAAGCTCTTGGAGTCGCGATGCCACTGTCTCGCGCGTCGGCTTGAACCTTTCCGTGTTGCATGAGTGGCACGGCAGCCATGAGAGTCGAATCCCCTCGGCCAACGAGAACAAGGTCTGGACCTGCGTTGCACCGCATTGGACGCACTCGAGATTAAGGGGGTCATTGCCGTCCTGATCACGCAACCTGTCCAAGGTCCGCATCCCGCCAGCCACCAGCAACTGCTCTTGTTCCTCGACTGGCCAGTAGCGCACGAGATGTGCGTAACCTAGCGCACGATACTTCTCGCCGATCTCTCTCCATTTGCACATCTGGCATACCCAGCCGCCTCGACGGATCATTTGCAGACTCACATCAACAACGGCTCCACATGGATTGTGGCGAGTCCTGAACTTGTCACGGGGACCGTCTCCGAAGGCTATGACCGTCGCATCGCAGTGCGAAATCAACCTGGCCAGGCATCCGTCGCAGTAGCCGATCGAGCGCCTCGTACGAGGCCACCGAGACTCATGCGAGCATCCGATTGAACCGCAGACACCATTGCGCGGCGGCGTCACAGGCCTTCCCCCCTTACCGCCGTCTCGCCATCCCCACGTGTTGACCCAGGATGGCCAGGTGTGGCCGCGTGGGCGTTGTCCTCGGAAGTCATCGCGATCGCCACAAGTTGCTCGGGAATGACGGGTCGTTTGATCTCTGCAGGTTCGTGTAGGCGGGGCGGGGCGGCCGCCCATGGTTTTAGGTTCTGCACGACCTGGCCGTAGAAGTGATCGACGGCGTCGAGTACGGACTGGATGAAGGATCCCCGGCCGGCCGCGCGTTTGGTGCCCATCGATGAGGTGATCGCGACACGGAAGGTGCGTAGTTCCTTCTTGGGGTCGCCTGCGATGCAAGACGGGTTCTGCCTGACATCGCGAAGAAGCTCCGCGGCGCCAGAACCGCGTGCGTGCGCAAGAAACGCCTCGATCCGGGCCCCGTCCGGTGCGTCACGCAACTGGCGGACCAGCCAGTTCACTCGGGTTGTCGGGCGGCCTTCGCGGGGAGCGTCGACGTCGACATGACATGTGACCTGGCCGGCGCGCAGGTCGGCGGTGACGTGTAGCGGACCCACGGCGTTCGCGATGCGGATCCCCCCACTCAGCGTTCCTGTGGCGACGAGTTCGTTGAGCAACGACTGTGCGCGCAACTGTGGCTCGACGATCTCTCGACGACTCAGCGCGGGGACAACTTCGGTGCCGAGCTGACGACCCAGCTGCAGGGTCGTGTAGCGGAGCAGAGCGTCGAAGCGACTGGCGACCTCGGGGGCGGTCCTGTCCGCGGCCCGCAACGTCCCTGAGGCGACGGCTTCGCGCACGGTTACCCAGGAAGGCCCCATGTCATCGAAGGTCAGCGCGCCGGACCGGGGGTGTTCCAGGTAGCGGATCAGCTCACCGAGGATCCAGGCTTGGTCGGGGTCGGCGACCCCGCGGTGTTCCTTCTGGATCACGGCCTCGGTCAGCACGCGGCTCCAGGAGAGGTGGTGCAGGTCGACCTTGCGAAGCTTGCGTCTGTCGATCTTCGTAGGGTGCACAAGAGGGTTCGCCGCGATTTGGTTTGATACGGTGACCAGGGCCTGGAAGCCCTCAGCCCGGGCGACCTCGAGGTAGTCCTCGAGTTGTTCTGTGTCGAGCTCATTCCTGCCGGTCTTCACCTCAACAAGGGCCGTCCAGGTCCTCCCGCCGCGCGAAACCCGGACCAACCCGTCCGGCAAGACCTTGCGCCCCTGCAAGTGGAATGGGACCTCGATGTAGGTCTCGATCTTCCCCCTCGGCGCCCCAAGCGGCTGAGTCATCGTCCGGCCGAACTCACGCACAGCAGACATCACCGCCAACAGCGCCGACGTGGCCCGACGCTCCTGCTCCTCCGCCCCGCTGATCCCCGATGTAGGGATCAACCTGGCCGTCTTCCACAGCTCCTCTGCCACGGTGCGCCCCCGACTTCTGCTCCTCCTGAGATAGTGCCGGACGCCCCGCCCCGAGGTGGCGCATCGGAAGAACGGGACGGCACGGGTTCAGCAGCAATTCACGATGTGGTGACGTCGACAATGAAAGATGCTGCGTTTGGCACGCTGTATGGAACAGTCAGTTCGACAATCGGTTCCGCCGGGGAGACGCGGCAGCGCTCCGCCCACGGATACTCGGGGATCCGCCGGAAGGTACCAGCGCCACGTGGGTAGTTCGCCGCGGGATGTACTGCTCCACTGTTGAGCGGCGACAACTCTACGATATCTGCATAATCCTCCAGGAGCGCTGCCGTGCTCAGGACTAGGATATCGTGGGTACGCTCACGATAGGGGGGTGCCTTACGCAGGCGGTTGAGACGAGTCTCTGACAACCAGAAGAAGACGCGACCGTTCAGTGTGCGGTACCAGGTCACTTCATCCATACCAACCAGGGTCCTCCGCAGAACGGTCTCATTGATTGGCTTGTTGTCGCGAATCCATGCCGTTCCGTACTTCTCGTGGTAGATCCGGAGTGACTCTGGACGTTTGGCGGTTTCGATGGGCTCCCGTACCGCAGGTTGAACCTCGAAAAGGTCCAGCAGAGCGGTAGTTGACCGTAAACCGTGCCTACTGATCGAAGACCAAGACCCCGCCTCCGCCATGTGAAACAGTTGTGGCCATCGGTCTGCGATGTACCCCGGTGTGAGACCGGACGAATTTGACTTCACCATTGACGACGGTCGATGACACCGCGGTTGGGCATGAATCCAGTCGAAATGAGTGACACTCGTGCTCCGGTGACACGCTCAACTTCCTCGATGAATCTAATGGTCTCGTCAGTCAGCTGTTCGAACCTCCAGGCTTCGGCGTTCTCACGACTAATATAGTCCGCAAACGTCAAAGCAATGTCAGTTGGTGCATTGAGCAGTGCAGCTCTACGAAGAAGGTCCCACTCAGGCTCGCCGACTCGTCGCAGTCGGTTCGTCTTTGAGGTCAGTTCCTTTGCCGCGAGACCCTCGAGACCTGAACGGCGCTCGACCTCATCCCACGAAATCTCTGTGGTCATCGGGCCGGATTGCCCACCAACACGGATGGGATAGGTACGCACGACCAGGACAACCCGACGAACGCGAGCAGGGGCGATCCCAGCCTCAGCAAGGCACCCCGGGACGTTGGTGTCGCGAGACGTGACGTGCGGGTATGGGCCGTGGTGCAATGAAAGTCCGCTACCTTGTGTCCCTTCAAGCATGATTCGCTGCCCGGACCGGTAGGCACGCTCCAGCACCTCGTTGGTGGGTCGGATGTAGGGATGGAGCTCCGGTATATCGCGTGCAAGCCGGACGGACTCGTCCCGCATAATCCTGCGTGCGGTTGCCTTGCCAGTTCCAGAGGCCGTGGATCCGATCGAGCCAACGAGATCGCTTTCGTCCTCCTTGTCGGCATCTTCAATAACCATGACGTGCGGGTCGATGGTTAGGCGATCATTGCTCACGTCGCAACGCGCGATCTCGCTCAGAAGCTCTGGTGGGTATACAACCGCCCCCGGCCCGAGCACAAGCTGCGCCTGCCCAGCTTGTGTACCCGAAGGAAGACTAAAATGCGTGAAGATTTCTCCCGAAGCAAGGAAGACCTTATGTGCCGCGTTAGGTCCTCCCACTCGAAAGAGTATGTCGTACTCCGGAGAAAGGTAGAACGCAATGTTGCCCTTACCCTCGGAGCCGTAACCCCCTCCCACGATCACATCTACACAAGGGGCATGCTCTCTATCGAGAAGGCCGAGTTGAGCCGCAACGCGAGTCACTACGTCCGGCGGCGCGTCGCGATCTGTGTCTATGGCGATGTCAGCTGTCGGTCCCAGCTCATCGACCCGTGATTCGGTCGGGTCGGCGACAACATCGTCGTAGGATGCTGCTTCGCTTACCTCGGCGCGGGAACGGCGCTCCTCGTATCGGACGGAACACGTACTCCGAGACGCAGTTACGTGGACATGCCGAACCTCGCGACCAAAGGCTTTACGGAGGCCATCAACTTGCTCTGCAGTCCTGCAAGAGTCCACCACGACCAATGGCTGCACAGCATCATAGATCCGCCGCGAAAGCCGGTCTACAACCCACTGACCTGAAGTTTCGGAGTCGAGATCGGCACCAATTCGCTGCAGCAATTGCCGGGTAGGCGACTCATTGGGGCCCAAGCGTGGCATTAGCAATTCGCGGGTTGAAAGGCGAATCCCCCCGAACCGGTCCGCGAGCGCGCGTGCGAGCATGCTCTTTCCGCCGGCAACCGGACCAGACACCACGACGATCAAGCGCTGCGCCATGAAGCCCCCCGATCGTCCCTGCTCCCTTTGACGGCAGCGTCACAGAAGCGTCAACTGCTCTTCATCGGGCACCTCATCAGGCATAGGTGCATCCGGCAGCAGATACACCGTTACCGGCACTCGCCGCTCCGCCAACTCCTCCAGGATCAAGTCCCGTACCCTGGGCCAGGGGGTGCCGCCCTGGCCCGTGCCTATGAGCGGCATATGTACTGTAGCCCCTTGCTCCTTCGCCAGGTGGGCAACTCGCTCAAGCGCTTCTCGGAGAGCATTCATGCGGAGGCGCGGTTTCCCCCGTAAAAGGGCGCCATAGCCTGCCTGTGCAACCATGCTCGCGATCCAGACTGCTGGGGCGGCTGCCGCAAAATGGACAGCACCGAGTCGACGCTCTTCGATCGGCCAACTGGCGAAGGAGTCGCGGCTTTCAGGAAAGCGCTCCATGAGAGATGCGGCAAATCCGCGGCCACCCCAGCGCTGGGCCTTGTCATTTACTACATGCGCGATGACTGCAGCACCATCTGGGTGAGGGTCAGACGCGTCGCCGCGGATATAGCGAATCCCGGTCCCTGCTGGAGCCGAATTGTCAGCGGGGTCGAGAATCCCAACGATACGGGGGAAGGTGTCACCTGGGTATGGCGGCACGCCGACAGCTTGCACGCGTAGGTACTCACTATTCCAACTTTCGAACGAGTGTTCCGAGTAACCGACAGCTGTGCATCGCGAAAGCACCGTGCTCGTGATCAGATCGCCCGGTCTAAGTGACGGCCGCCAAGCGCGCGAGCCTACTAGGTAGTCGATTCGGAACTTCGGCGAGCTATTCACTCGAGCACCAGCGAACATGGCGGCCGCACTGCTCGTGAGGCGAAGGGCACGTCGCAGCAGCGCTTCCGTCGACACGCCGAATCGAGCCCGTTGGCCGAGCAAACGTACAAGGTCAAGGTTGTCTGTCTCGTTGATCGGGAGGGCCCCTGCGGGCATAAGTAATTCAGCCGCAGCGATGTTGCAGAGCATCTCAAGTTGCCAGTCGTCCGAACGCCGCTGATTCGCATCGCGATATCGCGTGCGCTCCGCGTAGTCCTCAAACAGGAAATGGCCGATCTCATGGGCCATGGAGAATCGGATCCGCGCAGGTCGGCGTTGTGGATTAAACTCGATCCTTGGTCGTCCATTGATAGCAACAAGACGAGCGTCGTCCAGGTCCTGTCGAGCGACGACCTCGATATCGAGGGCGTCTGCGAGCTGAAATGAGTCGTAGGGTGGGCCCTCCCAGCCTCTCTCCATCGCTGTCAGCGACACGCCGCGCGCGCGGTGTTCGGTCCAGGTAATCGGGTCTTGCGCTCCCTCCTGCTCAAGCACTCGCAACACGGAGGGGTGAGTCCAAGTGATCTCCGACATGGGTTCTCGCTCCCCATCAGGTGTCCAGGGTGCCGGTCTAGTCTGGCAGAGCGGATCTCCCCGGTACCTCTCAAAACGCAGACGGATGCAAGAGGGCGGAGCCTGCTGCTCGCCAGGCGCGTGTCTGCAGGTCTACCGGTCGCAGCGATTGTCGCAGCGATTGTCTGTGATCCGACACCTGATGTGCGACACATCTCCGCCACCTGATGTGCGACGGGTGGTCTAGGAAACTGAGGTAGCGGTCCGCGGCCGTTGGCCCTTGATGCTACGGACGGGCTGGGTGGTGGTGCGG
>JBOGEN010000010.1:0-18454 GCA_050743265.1 Actinomycetes bacterium | reverse complement strand
TGAAGAGAGCGTTCAGGTCACCGCATGTGGTGCCGGAACCACAGGGTGTTCCCGGCGCCACCGCCACGGGTGAGCGAGATGTGCATGTGGTCGCGGTGCCGCAGCGTCTTGCTGCAGCCACGGATCGAGCTGCAGACGTAGTGGGTGTACGGACGCGAGCGGTAGCGGTACGAGGACGAGTAGATCCGGTCGTTCCAGATCAGGTACATGACGCCCATCCGGCGGGCACGAGCGTGGTTCAGGCCGCTCCGGCCCTCGTTGAACAGGTAGTGGCGGAACGCGCGTGCATAGCCGCGGTCGCGGTCGCGGGTGGCGTCGAGCCCCCAGTCGAAGGCGCGACCCTCCTTGTGCTCGCTGGCCCCACCGGAGCCACAGGGGCGGGAGATGCCGAGCGAGCCGCTGCCCCCGTAGCGGCGCTGCAGCCAGTTGGCGAGGAAGACCGTGCCGGCCTTGGCCGACGGCGAGCACCTGGTCTGCGGCTGGTAGCTGGGATAGGGAGGGGTGGATGCGTCGGCCGAGCTCGTGTTGAGCACGGTCAGGCCGGAGAGGGCGACCCCGAGCGCGACAAGGAGGATGACCACCCGGCGCGCGGTGCTGACGGAGCTTGCCGGGACGGTCTGGGCAAGGTCAAGAGTGGAGAGCGACATGACTGCCTTCGGGTCGGGGGCGGCTTCGGCACACCAGGGGGCTGGCGTGGAGCGCCTCATCCGTAGGCGACTGTGGACGCTCCCCTAAGTCCTCGGGGCAGGGCGTCCGGATCCTTGAGCCCTCAGGCGGAGAGATCTTGGATGCGTGCCCCGGCCGGGTGAGTTCCGGCCCGGAAGGCTCAAGGAGTCGGGCGGACGTTCCGAGGACACCCAGCAGGGAGCCGTACCCCTACCCCGGGAAGCGGGCCCAGTCGGGGCACGAGGCGCGGCTCGGTCAGCGGTAGCCCGTGGTGTCCGCGGGCTTGCCGGCGTCCTGGACCTCGGGGACGTACCGCCAGGCGTCGGGCTGGCTGCCGTCGAGATCGGTGAAGCCGTACACCCTCGCCAGCTGCCCACTGGACAGCGACGCCCCGTTCCAGCGCGACACCTCCGGATCGGCCGCGAGCGCCGCGACGGCCCGCCCGACGTACGCCGGGCTCTCGGAGATGGCGAAGTGCGGCGAGATCGCGGTCGCGTCCTGCCAGGTCTCCTCGGTCACGCGGTACGCCTCGAGCATGGCCTCCGAGCGCAGCCAGCCCGGGGTGAGGGCCACGGCCGTGCCGCCGTACGGCTGCAGCTCGTGCGCGAGCGCGTACGACATCCGCAGGTTGGCCGCCTTGGCGAGGTCGTAGAAGAAGGAGACGCGGTAGTGGGTGGCGTTGTACTCCGCGGTGCCGTCCGTCACCTCGACGACCAGACCGCCGGGGGACCTGATGAGCAGCGGGAGCGCGTAGTGGGCGGTGATCGCGTGCGTGTCCACGGCGAGGCGCAGGGTGCGCAGCCCGACGTCCAGGGAAGACTCCCAGACGGTCTTGTCCCACTCCATCGTGGTGGCGCCCCAGATGTCGTTGACGAGAACGTGCAGGGCGCCCTGCTCGGCGTCGATGCGGGACACGAGCCCGGACACCTGGTCGGGATCGAGGTGGTCGACCGGGACGGCGATCCCCCGTCCCCCGGCCTCGTCGACGAGTGCGGCCGTCTCCTCGATCGTCTCGGGCCGGTTCATCTCCGACCGTGCCGCGCGCGTCGTCCGCCCGGTGCAGTACACGGTGGCCCCGGCGGCGCCCAGATGCACGGCAATGCCGCGTCCCGCGCCTCGGCTCGCTCCGGCGACGAGTGCGGTCCTCCCTGCCAGTGAGCTCTCCATGTGTGGCCGGGGGCGCCGGGCCGTGGCGGCCGGTGCTCCCCCTCCTCCCCTCGGTGCGGACGGTCGTCCTGCCGTACGCCTGAGCGGTCGCGTCCTAGCCTGCGGTCAGCGCACCGGGGCAGTATCGACCACGACGGGAGGCTCCGGCCCGGCGGGAGGACAGGCGTGTTCGAGCGTGCAGGAGAGTCGGCATTCGACTACCGGCTCCACGGCGGCGCAGAGCCCACACGCATCCAGTGGTACTTCCACGAGCGCACACAGCTGCCCGTCGCGGTGCAGTCCTGGACGCTGCCACCCGGAGGCGGCGAAGGCGCACACGCGCACGGGCCGGACCAGCCCCTCGAGGAGCTGTACGTCGTCCTCGAAGGCTCCGCGGCGATGCGCGTCGACGGCGTCGAGCACACCCTCGGCCCCGGTGACGCTGTTCTCGCGACGGTCGGGTCCGACCACGACCTGCGCAACACGGGGAGCGTCCCGCTCACGGTCATGGTCATCTGGGGCCGGCCCGGGGAGGCCGACTGGTCCGCTTACGGCACCGCTGCGGCCGCGTCCGCGGCCCGTACGACGCAGGGTTCGTGAGAACCCACGCCGTCCGGTTCGCCGCCACACCGCACACGAGCCCGGGCGTGAGCACAGCCTGGGCCCTGGTTCGAGGGTGGTGTCAGAGGGTGGTCGGAACGTAGGTCAGGCCGAGGATGCCGTTGTCGAGCCGCTGCACCTCGACAAGGTCGAAGTCCGTGACGTCGATCCCGTCGTAGAGCCGTTCGCCGCTGCCGGCGATGACGGGGAACAGCCAGAACAGGTACTCGTCGACCAGTCGGTGCTCGAGCAGCGTCCTGCTGAACGTGCCGCCGGTGCCGATCTTGAGGACCTCATTGCCTGGCTGCTCCTTCAGCGTGCGCACGGCGTCGACGACGTCGCCCTCGAGCAGGGTGGCGTTCCACGTCACCTCGGTGAGGGTGCGCGACGCCACGTGCTTGGGGATGGTGTTCATCCGGACGGCGTAGTCACCGAACGCGTCCTCCAGGGTCGGCCACACCTCGGCGTGGTTCTCGTAGGTGACCCGCCCGTAGAGGAGCGCGTCGACAGTGAAGAGCAGGTCCCTGCAGAGTTGCTCGAACTCGCCGGCCCACCTGGTGGGGAGCCAGTTCTGCGGCGTGCTGACCTGGCCGTCCAGGGTGACCACTGCCTGCTCGATGACCTTCCGCATCGTTGCTGCTCCTTGCCGTCGATCGCGACGACGACTCGAGACACGGACTAGCAGATTTCGAGCACGCAGAGGCGGCAGTCCACACCCTCGACCTCGCGGTACGGGTGCACGTCGGCCTCGAGCAGCCTCACCCCGCCGGAGGCGGCAAGCGCGTCGATGTAGGCGCGGTAGCCGCCGGACTCCCACAGCCGATCGAGCACGGTCGCCACCACGTGACCGCCCGGACGGACGACCCTGGCCATCTCGCCGAACGCCTCCGGTCCGACATGTCCCGCGGTGAACGTGCCCACACAGATCGCGGCGTCGTAGCTGTCGTCCTCGATTTCCAGCGGCCGGGTGAGGTCGGCACGCTCCAGCTTGCGGTACACGCCGGACACCCGTGCCCGGTCGAGCATGCCCGGGGAGATGTCGACGCCATCGACGGTCGTCGCCATGCGCTGGGCGAGCTCCACGCCGACGAGACCCGTACCGCAGCCGGCGTCGAGCACGAGACCGGGGCGGGCGAGCTCCACGAGCTTGGCCGCAGCGATCGCGGGTCCCACGTACCCCATGCCCGCGACCGTGTCGTCGTCGTAGCGTGCCGCCCACTCGTCGTACACGCGCTCGGCGTCATCAGGGCCTTGCATGGCGTAGACGCGGTCGAGGATGTCCTTGGAGGTGTCGCCCACTGGTTCTCCCAGGTCGCTTCGGTCGATCTCACCAACACTGTCACGAGCCGTCCGGGCGAGGACGGCGCCCCGGCGCCGCCCCGCACCCGAGCCGAGCGAAGGGCCCTGGCGCCGCCGAAGCCGGGCCCGTGACCGTGACGCGGCACACACGGTGGCGGCAGTGCTTCTCGGTCCCACTCCCCCACCGGAGGGCACAGGAGAGGGCGGATCAGGCGATGCTCGTGAGCAAATCCGTGAGCAATCGGACATGCAGAAGGCCCAGACCAAGTGGTCCGGGCCTTCTGACCTGGTAGCGGGGGCAGGATTTGAACCTGCGACCTCTGGGTTATGAGCCCAGCGAGCTACCGAGCTGCTCCACCCCGCGTCGACGGAGAAGACAGTACGTCAGGCCGTCTCAGCCGCGCAAATTGCCCCGGGGACGCGCGACGCCGGGCACACCGGTCGGGCTACCCACCGGGCGAGGGGGTCGGACTGGGCGACTCCGCTGAGCCGCTCTGACTCTGCCGCTGGGCCTGGTCGGCCTCGACTGCGCGCTCGATCGCCGCCTGGAGCCGCTCCTGCGCTTCCCCGTACGCGGCGAAGTCGCCCCTCTGCAGCGCCCCCTGGCCGTCGTCGAACGCCTGCTGAGCGTCCTCGAGCGCCGCGCGCAGCTCGGGACTCTGGCCCGCCCCGGGATCGGGTGGGGTCACGTCGCCCGGGACCTCACCGGTCGGCGGGGGCTCCGTGACGTCGACGCCGGACTCGCCCTGGAACACCGCATCCAGCCCCTCCTGCAGGGTGTCCTCGAAGGCGATCTGGTCGCCGAACGAGACCAACACCTTGCGCAGCAGCGGGTACGTCTGCGCCCCGCTGGCCTGGACGTACACGGGCTGGACGTACATGAGGCCGCCCCCGACCGGCAGTGTCAGCAGGTTGCCGAACTGCACCTGCGACCCACCGCGCTCGAGGATGTTGACCAGCTGGCCGACCACCGGGTCTGACCGGAACTGGTTGCGGACCTGGTTCGGTCCGCTGATCTGCTGTCCGCTCGGCAGCTCGAGCACCGTGATCTTGCCGTAGTCCCGCCCCGGCTCCGCGTTCGCCGACATGAACGCTGCGAGGTTCTGGCGGCGCTGCGGCACGTACACGCTCGTCAGGGAGAACGCCGGCTCCTCTTCGTCGGGGGTACGCAACGTGAGGTAGTACGGCGGCTGCGCCTGGCCGCCACCCCGCACCGGGTCCGCCGGGATGCGCCAGAAGTCCTGGCCGCCGTAGAACGCGGTCGGGTCGGTGACGTGGTACCGGGAGTAGAGCTCACGCTGGACCTTGAACAGGTCCTCGGGGAACCGGATGTGCGCGAGCAGGTCCTCGCTCATCTCCGAGCGGGGCTCGACAGTGCCGGGGAAAGCCTTGCGCCACGTCTTGAGCACCGGGTCCTGCTCATCCCAGGCGTAGAGCTTCACCGTGCCGTCGTGCGCGTCGACGGTGGCCTTCACCGAGTTGCGGATGTAGTTGACCTGGTTGTTCACCTGGGTCACGACGGCACGCTGACCGGTCGTCAAGGAGTCCGCGGTGGCCTCGCCGAGGGTCGTCCGCTCCGAGTACGGGTAGCCGTTCGTGGTCGTGTAGCCGTCGAGGATCCACTTGATGCTGCCGTTCACGATGGCCGGGTACGGGTCACCGTCCAGCGTGAGCCACGGGGCCACCTTCGCGACGCGGTCCTTGGGGTTACGGACATACATGATCTTCGACTGGTCCGAGAGGGCACTCGACAGCAGGATGTTGCGCTCCTGGAACTTCGTCGCGTACAGCAGGCGGTTGAACAGCGACCCCATGGGGACCCCGCCCGGTCCGGAGAACGTGTTGTTCTGCTGCCCGTCCGCGGACTCGTCGTCGGGGTAGTCGAACTCACGGGCCTTGGCCCCGTCGGGCGCTCCGACGATCGAGTAGGACGGCGACAGCTCGCCGTAGTAGATGCGGGGCTCGTACTCACCGAGGCCGTTGCTCGGCGGGATCCCGCCCTCGATGTAGACGGGGCGGCCCTCCTCGTCGCGCGTGCTGCCCGGCGCGGCGACGAAGCCGTACCCGTGCGTGTACACGAGGTGCTCGTTGATCCAGTTCTTCTGGGTGTCCGGGATGCCCGAGAGGTCGACCTCGCGGACGGCGGCGACCACGTCCCTCTTGTCACCGTCGATGGCGTACCTGTCCACGTCGAGGGGGCTGGAGAACTCGTAGAAGCCGCGCACCTGCTGCAGCTGGGTGTACGTGTCCGGCAGCACCGTGGGGTCGAGCAGCCGGACGGACGCGGTGGTGTCCGCGTCCTCGCGCAGCTGGCCCGGTGTGGCGGCAGTCTCCGCCGTGTACTGCGTCTTCTCGACCTTGTTCAAGCCGTACGCGTCGCGTGTCGCCTCGATGTTGCGCGCGATGTACGGCTTCTCCCGGTCGACCTCGTTCGGACGCACCTGGAACTGCTGGACGATCGCCGGGTAGACACCGCCGATCAGGACCGCGGAGAGCACCAGCAGCCCGAGCCCGACCCCGGGGAGCTGCCAGCCGCGGCGGAACACGTTGGCGAAGAAGAGCACGGCACAGATCAGCGCGATGACGGTGAGGATTGTTTTCGCCGGCAACAACGCGTTGACGTCCGTGTAGGACGGGCCGGTCGCGACACCGCGGTCGGAGAACGCGAGCCCCCACCGGTCGAACCAGTACGCGACGGCCTTGAGCAGCACGAAGACGCCCAGCAGGACGGACAGGTGCACCCGGGCCGCGGGCGAGGTCTTGTCACCGGGCGTCTGCAGCCGGATGCCGCCGTAGAGGTAGTGGGTCAGCGCGGCGATGATCAGCGAGAGGATCACGATCGCGAACGCGAACCCGAGGAGGAACCGCCACCAGGGGTAGCTGAACGCGAAGAACGAGACGTCCTTGCCGAACTGCGCGTCCTTGACGCCGAACTCGGTGCGGTTGCGCCAGAGCAGCCACGTCCGCCACTCCCCCGCCGCCGAGGTGCCGGCCAGGATGCCCATCAGCACGGCCACCACGATCACGACGTAGCGGTGGTACGGCTCGACGGCGAGCCGGTACCTGTCGAGGCTCTGCTGCTCCAGTGACAGGGCGCGATAGGGCGGGCGCAGCCGGTACGCGACGATCAGGTTGCCCGCCACGGCGACGGCCATGAGCAGGCCGAACACGACGAACATCGCGATCTTGGTCGTGAGCTGCGTGGTGAAGACGGACGAGAAGCCCACGGACCGGAACCACAAGAGGTCCGTGTAGAAGTTCGTGAACAGCCCGAAGAGCCCGAACAGCAGGGCGAGCACCACGATCGTGGGCAGCAGGGCACGGGAGCGACGTGAGAGCCCCGGGCCTCGGCCCGGAGGGGGACCCTGGGGGCGACCTGGGCCTGGCATTCCGAATGTCACGCGGGCGTCCTCGACTCGATCGTCCGGCGCCGCACCGGCGCCTTCACCCCCCGCAACTTACCGATCCCCGTGCCGGGTTCCCGGGACTCTCGCCGGTGTCGGTGAACAAGTCGGTAACGACAGGGCGGGCGGTCCGGGTGTCACGGTGCGTGGCGACCGGGTCCGGTCGGGTGCGGGGCATGTTGCGGGAACGCTCCCACGCCTGCCCGCATCGCACCAGGGCCTGGGCGAACGCCCGTGGGCGCGCCAAGATGCAGGCATGCGCACCCCCATGCACACGCGACTCACGCGGGCAGTCCTCGACGTCGAGCGGTACACCGCCGAGACGGGCTGGGACCAGCCGCCCCGCCTCTTCGCGCTGGTCGAGACCCTCGATCTACTCCGGCGGGAGCCCCACCTCGCCGTGACCCTCGACCTGGCCGAGGACGCCCTCCCCGGCGACCTCACCCCGGTCGAGCAGGACGAGCTGCCAAGCGACCAGTCGCTCGACGACGTGCTCGCCCGGATCACCTGGCCGGACGAGGTCAGCGGCTGCACGCTCGTCGTCGAGCGGCTGATGCTCCCACCCGAGGCCGAGGAGAACATGCCGGACGATCCCGCGGTCATCGACGCGTGGGTGGCCCAGCACCCGGACCGTCAGGAGGTCCGCCTCGCGGTGGGGGTGCTGCGCGACGGGACGCGCGACGCGGCGGTCCGAATGCGCACCCACGACCACGAGGACGACGTGCTCTCCGGCGAGGACCTGGTCCCCCGTCTCGCCGAGGCGCTGGCCGCCACCTTCGAGCCCGAGTAGCAGTGCGCCGAGCCCGGCGTTTCGTCGGGCCGCAGGGCACGAGTCGCACGAGCCAGTGTGCCGCGCCGGCTGCGGTCACTCCGCGCAGGTCGGCACGTTCCCGCGTCCTGTCTTGAGTGCGTCGAGGGCATCGAGGGCGTCGCCGAGCGTCTCGACGCGGACGAGCCTGACCCCGTCGTGGTTCACGGCCGCCGCGTCCGCGCAGTTGCCCGCCGGCGTGAGGAACACGTGCGCGCCGACGTCCTCGGCTGCGGCGACCTTCTGCTGGATGCCACCGATCGGGCCGACCCGGCCGTCGTCGTCGATGGTGCCCGTGCCGGCGACGTACTGGCCGTTCGTGAGGTTTCCGGGCGTGAGCTTCTCCACGATGCCCACGGCGAACATCAACCCCGCGCTGGGCCCGCCGACCTTCTCGAGATCGATGGTCACCTCGAACGGGAAGTCGTGCCCCTCCCGGGGGACGAAGCCCACGACGGGCCGCTCCTCGTCCTCGGGGCTGGGCTCCGTGGCCAGGGTGAGCGTCCGGCGGTCCCCGTCACGACGGATGGTGAGCCGGACGTCGTCGCCCGGCTCGCGGTTGCCGACGCCTTCCCTCACAGCCTCGGGCGTACGGATCGGGGTGCCGTCCACGGCGACCACCTCGTCCCCCGCCCGCAGCTGGCCGTCTGCCGGGGAGTCGGCCAGCACGGAGCCCACCTCGACGTGGTGGCCCACGGCCACGCCGAGCTCGTCGAACGCCGCCGCCGTGGCGTACTCCTGCGACTCCGACATCTGCGCCTCGGTCTCCTTCTCGACCTCATGGGCGCTCTTGCCCGGTGGGAAGACCGTCTCCTCGGGGACGACCGCGACGGTCTCGTCGAGCCACCCACGCAAGGCGGTGAAGAGGTCGACCGAGTCGCCCGGACCGCCGAACACGGCGACGGTGGTGAGGTCGAGATGGCCGGACGCGGGGTAGGTGCGCCGCCCCTCGATGCGGATCAGCGGCTTGCCGTCGGACGTCCCGAGGGTGTTAGTGGTCGGACCGGGCTGCAGCACGACGTACGGCACGGGGAGCACGGCCGCCGCTGCCGAGAGCAGGACGACGAGAACCCCGGAGACGACGAGTGTCGCGGTACGCCGTGACATGCGACGAAGCGTACGTCCCGGCCACGGGCGCCGCGGCCCACCGGGTGGGAGCGGCGGGGGCGGCTCAGGGCTCAGCCGGAGCGGCCCGCCCGGCGGAACTCCTCCTTGGACCGGCGGTGGTCCTCCATCGTGGTGCGGAACCGCTCGTACGTCTCGACCGAGTCGAGCGTCTTGGAGGGGGGTTTCGGGCGTGACATCCAGCCCGCCCAGGCGATCGCCAGCAGCGTCGTCACGACGGGAATCAACCACCAAGCAATGGCAGCCATGGCCCCTCCCCCGTTCGCGCGTCGTCCCTACTGCAGGGTAGCCCGCATGGGAGAACCCGGGGCGGTCGTTCGATAGTTGCCTGCACGTCTTGTGTGACGTACGAGACCGGCTCGTGGTTGCCTCCCCAGCGGCTGATTTCTGACTGATGTTGCGCGACGTCGCGCCGAGGGGGCGCAGACGTCGCTAGGGCAGCCCGACCCACTCGTCGGAGCCGTCGGCGAACCGCTGGTGCTTCCAGATCGGCACGCCCGCCTTGAGGTCGTCGATCAGCCGCCGGGCTGCCTCGAACGCCTCCCCCCGGTGCGGGCAGGACACCCCCACGACCACCGCGAGGTCTCCCACGGCCAGGTCGCCGACCCGGTGCACGGCCGCGAGCGCCCGTACCGGGTAGTCCGCGGCGACCTTCCCGGCGATCCGGCGCAGCTCGGCCTCGGCACTGGGGTGGGCCGAGTACGCCAGGCCGGCCACCCCCTGTCCCCCGTCCTCGTCCCGGACGGTGCCCACGAACAGGGCCGTACCGCCCGCGCCCGGGTCGGCGACGGCCGCGGCCACCTCGTCCACGGACAGGGGCTGCTCGCGCAGGGCGAGCAGGCGGATCACGTCCACGGCGTCCTCCTCACGACCGACCCCCTCACGACCGACCCCCTCACGACCGTCTCCGGCGCTTGCGGGCCCGGCGGACGAGGGCGGCGGTGCCGAACACCGCCACGGTCGCACCGGCCGCGCCGACCGCGGCATCGCGCCGGCCGACCCGGCGGGTGCCCAGGGCGTGGTGCCCGCTGACCTCGTCGAGCAGGGCGCGCAGCGCCTCGGCGTTGTCGTACGTCGGCCGCCAGCCCGCCTCGCGGAGGCGGGCCGAGGACACCACCCAGGGGTGCATGAGGTACGAGAGGTCGGACGCGGCCGCGGGGATCACGCCGATCCGGTGCAGCCGCTCGGCCGTGCCGAGGGCGACCCGAGCCGGCAGCTCGACCCGGTGCTGGCCGGTCAGGGCCTCGACCTCGGGCTGCTCGAGCCAGCCCTCACACCCTGCCGTGACCGCGCCGGTGACCCGGCCGAGCGCGACGAGCTCGAGCGCGGCGACGAGGTCGTCCACGTGGCAGAACTGCCAGCGGGGGTGCGAGCCGCGCACCACGAGCAGCCGGGGCGCCTCGAAGTGGCGGGTCACGATGCTGTCCACGCCCGGCCCGACCAGCGCCGCCGGGCGGACGACGGTCACGGTGAGGCCGGGATGGCTGCGCGGCGCCGTCTCGGCCAGCCGCTCGATCTCGAGGAAGTCGGCCACCAGCGCCCCGTCCGGGAGGGCCCGCAGCGGGGCGTCCTCCTCCAGCGGCACCGGGTTGTCCTCCCGTGCCCCGTACACCGCGGCGCTCGTGCAGAGCACCACCCTGCGTACGCCGGAGGCGGCGGCCCCGGTGAGGACGGCCTGCGTTCCACGGACGTTGGTCATGCTCCGGTCGTCGGCGGGGCTGGACAAGTCCTGGTCCACGGCAAGGTGGACGACCACGTCCACGCCGGCGAACCGGCCGGCGACCTCCGGGTCGGTCACGTCCGCCAGCCGCCAGGTGACCCCGGGGACGTCCCCGCGCTCGGCGTCCACGGCCACGACCTTGCGGACCTCCGCACAGCCGGCCAGCCGGGCGGCGAGCGCGCGGCCCAGCCCGTCGGCCGCACCTGTGACGGCGACGACTGGACGCTCGCTGCGCCGTGGGCGAACGGGGCGGGCTGCAGTCGTCACCGGCGCCTCCCGCTGGCTACCGTGGGCGTCATGCGCACAGCGGCAGCACGTCCGGCGCCGTCGAAGGTGTCCACGTGCCCCATCCTGCCCGAGGACCTGCAGTGAGCGACTTTCCCTTCGGATTCGGCAAGCCCTCCGGTGAGGGCGGTGACGAGCCGGAGAGGCGCGGTGAGAACCCCGCGGACAACCCCTTCGCGGCCATGTTCGGCCAGGGCGGCGGCTCGCCCGCCGACTTCGGCGCGGCGCTGCAGCAGATCGGGCGGATGATGCAGTGGCAGGGCGGCCCGGTGAACTGGGACCTCGCCGAGCAGGTCGCGCGCCAGGCCGTCTCCGCGTCCGGTGACCGATCGGTCGTGGACGCGCAGCGGGCCACCGTCGCCGAGGCGGTCAAGCTCGCCGACCACTGGCTGGACGAGGCGACCACGCTGCCGTCCGGCGTCTCGTCGGCGACCGCGTGGTCCCGCGCGGAGTGGGTGGACGCCACCCTGCCGGTCTGGCGCCAGCTCTGCGACCCGGTGGCCGCGCACGTCGTCGAGGCCATGGGCCAGGTGCTGCCCGCAGAGGCGCAGCAGATGGCAGGACCGCTCATGGGCATGATGCGCCAGATGGGCGGGGCCATGTTCGGCGCCCAGGTGGGCCAGGCCATCGGCTCGCTCGCGCAGGAGGTCGTCGGGTCGGCGGACGTCGGCGTCCCGGTGGGGCCCCCCGGCCAGGCCGCGCTCGTCCCGGCGAACGTGGAGGCGTTCGGCACGGGGCTGGGCGTCCCGGAGGAGGAGGTCCGGCTGTTCCTCGCCCTGCGCGAGGCGGCGCACCACCGGCTGTTCGGGCACGTCCCGTGGCTGCGGGCGCACGTCCTGGCCATGGTCGAGGACTACGCACGCGGGATCCGGGTCGACACGAGCGCGCTCGAGGAAGCCGTCGGTTCGATCGACCCGGCCAACCCCGAGTCGCTCCAGGAGGCCCTGTCCGGCGACCTGTTCGCCCCTCAGGAGACGCCCGAGCAGAAGGCGGCCCTGCTCCGGCTCGAGACCGTCCTCGCCCTGGTCGAGGGCTGGGTGGACGAGGTCGTGGGCGAGGCCGCGGGCTCCCGGCTGCCGGCCACGTCGGCGCTGCGCGAGACCGTACGGCGTCGGCGGGCCGCCGGAGGACCGGCGGAGCAGACCTTCGCCTCGCTGGTGGGCCTCGAGCTGCGGCCACGCCGCCTGCGGGACGCCGCCGCGCTGTGGCGTGCCCTGAGCGAGAGCCGCGGGGTCGAGGGAAGGGACGCCGTGTGGGGCCACCCCGACCTTCTCCCCACCGCGGACGACCTGGACGACCCCTCCGGTTTCGCCTCCCGGTCGGGAACGCTCGACCTCTCGGCGCTGGAGGCCAGCGCCGACGCAGGCGACGCCCCGGCCGAGCCGTCCGCCGAGGAGCGCCGTGCCGACCGCGACGAGCCCGGCGAGGGGGACGGGGGCGAGCGGCCCGGCTCGGGGCCGGGTACGCCGGCGTGAGCCGTACGCCAGCCTGAGCCGTACGCCAGCCTGGGTCGTACAGACGGCCTGCTAGCCGTCGGCCTCGTCCGACAACGACAGGCCGGCAGCCGCGGACACCCCCTCCAGGTACCCGCGCGCGCGCTCGGCACGCGGGTAGCCCTCGACGAGCGCCCAGAACGCCTTGCCGTGCCCGGGCTCGATGAGGTGGGCGCACTCGTGCAGCAGCACGTAGTCGACGACCCACGCCGGCATGCCCCGGAGCCGGTGCGACAGCCTGATCGAGCTGTCGCTCACCGTGCACGACCCCCACCGGCTGCCCTGGTTCGTCACCCACCGCACGCTCGACGGCTGGACGCGTCCGTCGAGGTACTGGCGGCACAGCTCGCGGGCCCGGGCGAGCAGGACGGAGTCGCTGGGACGGCGCCGGCGCTCCTGCATCTCCAGCCGCTCGAGCATCTGTGCGACCCAGCGCCGCTCCTCGGTGCGGCTCATCCTCGCCGGGATCAGGACCACGGTCCGGTCACCGTCCCGGTACGCGGTCACCGTGCGGCGTCGGCGGGCGCTGCGTCGCACCTCGACCGGACCGGTCTCGACACGGTCACCCTCGACCGGGCTGGTCTCCACAGGGCCGTCCCGGACCGGGCCGGTCTCCACAGGGTCGCGGTCGACCTGGTCGGTGTCCGCAGGACCGCTCTCCACAGGCTGGCCGCCCCAGGCGGGGGAATCCTCCTGCTGGCCCGCGTGCGGCCGCTCCGGCCGCGCGTCGGAGTCGGGAGGGGACATGCGTGGACGGTACCCCCGTCGCCGCGTCGTCCTGACCTGGCCCTGCGCCTGTGCACTCGGCCCGCCCCCGTCCTGCACAGGGCCAGGACCGACCGTCGAGAGATCGCCCGAAAGTGTGCAGAGCGTGACGAAACGGATGGACGTGCCGAGGTTGCGCACAGGTTGTCCACAGCCTCGGGGGGCTCCGTCCGCAGGATGTCCACATCTCTGTCCACAAGTGCCGGTGTGTTGTTGGACACTCTGCGTGTCCGAGTCGTTACGATCAGAGGTGACGAGGCCTCCGGGTTCCCGTCCTTGCCGCCCGTCGGGGAAGGCTCGCGGGAGGACGACGTTCCGGGGGCCTCGCCGTGACCCTGGACTCGGGAGGCAGCCCAGGAGGGCGGACACACACCGTGAACGCTCGGGGACTCATCGCACGCTCAGCAGCGACGTCCCCGCGTACGGCCCCCCGCTGACGTAGGGTTTTCGATCGACGGATCGTGATCAGCACTCGAGGGGTGGACGATGGCCGAGACCTACGACGGCGACGCGTACTGCGTGAAGTGCAAGGAGAAGCGCCAGTTCTCCGGTGAGGTCGTCGTGAGCGACTCCGGGCGGCGCATGGCCAAGGGGACCTGCCCCGTATGCGGGACGAAGCTCAACCGCATCCTCGGCAAGGCCTGACGCACGGCGCGTGGGCCGGGTCCCCCGCCCGGCCGGCCACTCCCTGGTGATGTCGGACCCTGCGGCCCGGCGACGGGCAGACCCCGGCTTGGCACGCCGTGAGCGGGCACACCCCGACCGGGAGCCCCGTTGACGACGGACTCTGCGGCGCGCCACATGGCCTGGCGGTCGCGAGTGCGCGTCCAGCTGGACGACGACCTCGAGGAGACCGTGTCGACGCTGTCCACCCTCGTTGGTATGCCCAGCGTGAGCGGCTCGGACGCCGAGTACGAGATCCAGGAGCAAGTGGCTGCCCTCATGGCCGCGGACGGCCTCGACGTGGACCACTGGCGGATCCCGCTGGACGAGGTGCTCGCCGCCCCGGACGCGCCGGGCACCGAGGTCACCCGCATCCAGGCCTGGGGGCTGGTGGGTCGGCTCGCCGGGTCCGCGCCGGGAGCGCCCAGCCTCCTCCTCGACGGACACGTGGACGTCGTCCCGCCCGGTGACCTGTCCCAGTGGACCGGCGGCGACCCCTGGTCCGGCCGCGTCCAGGGCGACCCGCGGACGGGTCGGCTGTTCGGGCGCGGGGCCGCGGACATGAAGGGCGGCATCGCGGCGGCCCTCGCTGCAGTCCGCGCGCTGCGCCGGGCCGACGTCCCGCTCGCCGGGGAGGTCCTGCTGGCCACCGTTCCTGGCGAGGAGGACGGCGGGCTGGGCACGTTTGCCACGCTGCACCGGGGCTACCGCGCAGACGCCTGCGTCGTCCCCGAGCCGACCGGGCTGGACGTCGTACCGGCCTGCGCGGGAGCGCTCACGTTCCGCCTGCGGGTGCCCGGTCGGTCGGCCCACGCGTCCCGTCGTACGGAGGGCGTGAGCGCCCTGGACAACCTCTGGCTCGTCCACCGAGCCCTGGCCGATCTGGAGCGCCGCCGCAACACGGACGCCGACCCGCTGATGGGCCGGTGGGCCGTCCCCTACCCGCTGTCGCTCGGCGTGGTCCGGGGAGGCGACTGGGCCTCGAGCGTGCCCGACCTGGTGGTCGCCGAAGGCCGGCTCGGCGTCGCGCTGGAGGAGCACGTCGGCGACGCGCGTGCCGCCCTCGAGCGCGCGGTGGCCGAGGCGTGCGCGGACGACCCGTGGCTGGCCGACCACCCGGTCACGGTCGAGTGGTGGGGCGGCCAGTTCGCCTCAGGCCGGCTGCCGCACGACTCCGACCTCCTCGCGCGGGTCCGGCGCGCCCACGAGGACGCCGCGCCCGGCCGCGTCTCCGACGTCTACGGCGTGCCGTACGGCAGCGACCTGCGCCTGCTGACGGTGGCCGGCATCCCGACCCTCCACTACGGCCCCGGCGACCTGGCCGTCGCCCACGCCCCCGACGAGTACGTCGACGTGGCCGAGGTGCACACGGCAGCGCGCACGCTGGCCCTGCTCGCTCTCGACCTCTGCGGCACCACCTGACGCACGGACTGCGTCCCGCGAGTCGCGCGTGTGGACGAGCCGCTCCCACCCGATACCGACCACTCGACTGTGGACAACATTCGCACCCCCGCGCCGCCCGGTGGCAGTCTCGGCCGCCTTCCGTTTCGACGTCCTCGGAGGGCACCGTGCGACCTGTGCTCAAGCCTGGGCTGCGCCGCGTGTGGCGTGACCGCTCCACCTTGCAGTTCGGACTCGACCCCGAGCGGGCCATGGTCCTCACGGGTGTGGACAGGTCGGTGACAGCCGTGCTCGAAAGCCTCGACGGCACCCGAGATCGCGACGCCGTCCTCGACTCGGCCCTGGAGGCCGGCCTGGACGGCCAGACGACGCAGCGGCTGCTCGACGTGCTGGCCGAGAGTGGTCTGCTCGACGACGCCGCGCGGGACACCACGGCCATACGCGACCTCCCCGCCGACGAGCGGGAGCGGCTGGCCCCGGACCTGCTTGCCCTGTCCCTGCTCGCGCACTCCGGCGACGGCGGGCTCGCGCTGCTCGAGCGGCGCCGTCAACTCACCGTGGAGGTCCGCGGCGGCGGCCGGGTCGGCGCCGCCCTCGCGTGCATGCTGGGCGCCGCGGGCGTCGGTCACGTCCTGGTGGAGGACGCCACCATCACGACCCACGCCGACCGCGCTCCGGCCGGCCCGGGTCGTCACGACGTGGGGGCATCCCGCGCCGAGGCGGTCTGCCGCACGTTGCGCCGGGTGTCCACGACCGTCCGGTCGAGCCCGGGGCCGGTCGGCGTGCCGCCTGACCTCGTCGTCCTCGCCCCGGATGCCCCGGATCTCGCGCCCGACGACGCACTCGTCCGCGCCGGGCAGCCGCACCTGGTGGCCCGCGTCCGGGAGACGACCGGCGTCGTCGGGCCGCTGGTGGTACCCGGCTCCACCGCATGCCTGCGCTGCCTCGACCTCGTCCGCGCGGACCGTGACCCGGCCTGGCCCGTGGTCGCGGCCCAGCTCGCCACCCCCCGCGGCCCGTACGCGTGCGACGGGGTGCTCGCCACCGTGGTCGCCGGTCTCGCCGCAATGCAGGCGCTCGCCTTCCTCGACGGCGGTCGCCCGGTGCTCGCGCTGGACGGCACGCTCGAGCTGGGGCTCTTCGACGGGTGTCTGCGCCGTCGCAGCTGGCTCCCACACCCGAGCTGCGGGTGCGGCTGGCCCGACGCGGTGCTCCGGCAGGTCCCACGGGCCCGCGGTGGCGACGGTCGGCGGAGCACTGGCAGTCGAGCCACTGGGGCGCAAGCGAGCACCAGTTCCGCGCCCGACACGCCGGACGACCCGCCGCACGTCACAATGGGCGCGTGAGCGACCTCCCCCGCCGCGCGGTGACGCGGTCCGCCCGGCTGGCCTCGTTGCCGCTGGGCTTCGCCGGGCGTACCGCGGTCGGCCTGGGCAAACGGGTCGGGGGGCGTCCTGCCGAGCTCGTGGCGACGGAGATCCAGCAGCGCACGGCCGACCAGATCTTCCGGGTGCTCGGGGAGCTCAAGGGCGGGGCCATGAAGTTCGGCCAAGCGCTCTCGATCTTCGAGGCTGCCCTGCCGGAGGACCTCGTGTCGCCGTACCGGGCGACGCTGACGCGCCTGCAGGAGGCCGCGCCGCCGATGCCGGCTTCGACGGTCCACCGGGTGCTGGCGGAGCAGCTCGGGTCGGACTGGCATGACCTGCTCATCGACTTCGACGACCTGCCGGCGGCGGCCGCCTCGATCGGGCAGGTGCACAAGGCGCGCTGGGCTGACGGCCGCGAGGTCGCGGTCAAGGTGCAGTACCCGGGGGCGGGGGACGCCCTCCTCGGCGACCTCACGCAGATCGGGCGGCTCGCCCGTCTGTTCGGCGTGCTCGTCCCTGGCCTCGACGTCAAGCCGCTCGTCGCCGAGCTCAAGAGCCGGGTGGCCGAGGAGCTGGACTACGGCCTCGAGTCCGCGGCCCAGACCGCCTTCGCGGAGGCGTTCGCCGGCGATCCCGACATCGCCGTCCCGCGGGTGCTGGCGGCGAGCGACCGCGTGCTCGTGTCCGAGTGGCTGGAGGGCGTCCCGCTCTCGCGGATCATCCGTGACGGCGACCAGGACGAGCGCGACCACGCCGGCCTGCTGCTCGTCCGGTTGCTGTTCTCCGGCCCGCAGCGCTGCGGGCTGCTGCATGCTGACCCGCACCCGGGCAACTTCCGGCTGCTCGCGGACGGGCGTCTGGGCGTCCTCGACTTCGGCGCGGTCAACCGGCTGCCGGACGGGCTGCCTGAGCCCATCGGGCGGCTGCTCGGCCTCGCCCTGGCCGGCGACGCCGCCACCGTGCTCGACGGGCTGCGCAGCGCGGGCTTCGTCCGCTCGGACCTCGAGCTCGACGCCGAGGACATGCTCGACTACCTCCTTCCCATCATCGAGCCGGTGGCCGAGCAGCGGTTCCGGTTCTCGCGCTCGTGGCTGCGCTCCCAGGCGACGCGGATCGGGGACCCACGCTCCCCGGCGTACGCCCTCGGACGGCAGCTGAACCTGCCACCGGAGTACCTGCTCATCCACCGGGTCACGCTCGGGGGCATCGGGGTGCTGTGCCAGCTCGGGGCCGAGGCCGAGTGGCGGGACGAGCTGGAGCAGTGGCTGCCCGGCTTCGCCGCCTGAGCGCCTACCACCAGGCCGAGTCGAGCTTGCCCTCGATGCCGCGGACGTTCTCCCGGGTACACGACTCGCAGAGGTAACGGGTCGTGCCGTTCTCGACGGAGGTCGTCCACGTCAGGGGGACGCGGGTCGAGTCCGGCTCCGGAATGGTGCCGCACCACGCACACGAGACCACGACCCGACCTTACGACGCGGGCGCGGCTGGGTGCGTACTGCCCGAGCGCGGCGCTGTGACCGGAGACCTGACCGCCGCCGGTCAGGACGGGCCGGGAGATGGCAGGGCCCCGGTCGGACCGGCCGACCGGGGCCCCTTCGGCGTCGTCGCGACGCTTCGGTATCGGTTGTCGAAGGTTGTCAGGAGGAGAGGGCGGCCCGGGCGCGTCGTGCACGCCGGGAGGCCGCCTCGGCACGCCGCGCCTGACGGCGGGC
>JBOGEN010000009.1:0-44333 GCA_050743265.1 Actinomycetes bacterium | reverse complement strand
CCTACACTGTCTCCGGGGTCGCCGGCGCGTTCGACCGCGAGTTGCTCGGCGTCTTCGACGCTCTCCTGGTGGTCGTGCTGGGGCTCGTCCTCTACGCGATGTCGGCGCGGGAACCGGCCCGACCGGCCGGGCTGATGGACGCCGTCGGGCTGCTCGCCGTCGTGAGCGCCCTCGTGCTCGACGTGATGGTGCTCGGCGCGATGGTGGCCCGGATCGGCGATCTCGGCTTCACCCCGAACCGCACGGCAGCGCTTTGCCTCAACCTGGTCCTGCTCGTGAACCTCGCGTGGACCGCGTGGCTCTCGACGCGGTTCCTCAGGGGACGTAGCACCTTCCACCGCCTCGAGCGGTGGCAGACCTCCTACCTCCCCGTCTTCGCCCTCTGGGCCGCAACCGCCACCGCCGTCCTCCCCCCGCTCTTCTCCTTCGACTGACAGCGCCAGCCTGCCCACCCTGAGGGAGGTGGGTCATGATGCTGGCCATGAGCCAAGATCCCTGGTCGACCTTGGCCGATCGGTACGACGACGAGGCCTCTGCGTCGGTGAAGGGCAAGGTCCGGAACTACGTTCTGCACCACCACCTCCTGGACCACCTCCCGCAGCCCCCCGCCGCAATCCTGGATGTCGGCGGAGGGGCTGCGCACCAGGCGCTGCCACTGGCCCGGGCCGGCTACGAGGTCACCCTGCTCGACTCCTCCCCCGCGATGCTGGGCAAAGCAGAACGGCGACTCGGATCCGAACCGGCGGCGGTGCGTGCGCGCGTACGGCTCGTGCACGGCAGGGGGGAGGACGCCGGCCAGGCCACGGGTGGCGCAAGGTTCTCTGCCGTGCTCTGCCATGGGGTCCTCATGTACCTGGACCAGCCGCAGCCGCTGGTGACCTCGCTGTGTGAGTGCGTCGCCCCGGGTGGAGTGGTGTCCGTGATGGCGCTGAACGCCCAGTCCCTGGCGGTCCTGCCCGCGCTTCAACGCCGCTGGAGCGATGCCCTGGCAGCCTTCGACGCCCGCATCGAGCGCGGGGTGCTCGGTGTCCGCACCCGGGCAGACACCGTCGGCGAGCTGTCCGATCTGTTGCGTGCCCGTGGTGTCGAACCGGAGGCGTGGTACGGCGTGTGGCTGTTCGCTGACCTGGTCAACCTCACCGACGCCGCGGCCGAGGAAATCTCCCAGATCGCCGCCGTAGAGCTGCAGGCCAGCCGTCGAGATCCCTACCGGCACCTGAGCCGAGTCTTTCACCTCGTGGGACGCCGCCACGCCGCCTAGCGAACCGGCTCCCGGGCACGCTGCGTGGCTGTGCAACGGGCCGTCTGTCCGTCCGTCAGAGGTCCACGGACATGATCTCCTCGGCGAAGACAACCTCGCCATCGAAGAACTCCTTCACCTCGGAGATCGCCTCCTCCGTATGGCCTGGAGCCGAGATCCGAGGGCCCGTGTGGACGAGGACGAGCTTTCCGACGCCGGCCTCGGCCGCCATCCGTGCCGCGCTTTCGGCCCCGCAGCAGCCGTCGGCCTCTCCCGTGTCGGCCATCTGCGCGGTGGTGTCCCACGCCATACACAGCATGACGTCGGCGCCCTCGGCGAGGTCGCGGACCGACTCGCAGGGTTCGGTGTCGCCGGTGAACACGACGCTTCCTGCCGCCGTGTCCAACCGGTAGGCGACCGAATCGAGGTAGGGCTGGACATGCAGGGCCCGCGCCGTACGCATCGTCCACTCTCCCGCTTCGTGTGTGTCGCCGGCCTCGATGTCGTGTGCGTGGACGAGGGGCGGCTTTCGCGGCAGCGTGCCACCGCGATTGGCGAAGACGCGTTGTGAGACGGGCCAGTTGATGCGGGCGTTGTAGTCGTGTGCGAACGCCCCGTCCGGGCCGATCAGCTGTTCTGTCAGCCGTTCGGTGGGTGGCGGCCCGTACACGTGGAGCGGACTCTCCGCGATGTCCTGGTCCCACCGCGTGAGCAGGAAGCACGGATAGTCGACGTCGTGGTCGAAGTGGTGATGCGTGAAGAACACGTTCGTGACGGCGGTGGGCGACAGTCCCGCCTTGACCAGCTTCCACGTGGCGGCCGGACCGCAGTCGACCATCAGCGTCTGTCCGTCGACCTCGACGGCGAAGGCAGACCCGAACCGTTCGGGGGTCGGCGTCGGCGTGCCGCTCCCGAGGATGTGGACGCGGGTGGTCATGGGCATCTCCTCTGGTCGCCGTCGATCTCCGTACCGTCCAGGCCGAACGGTGAGCGCCCGCCGCAGGCGATGAACCGGTCGACCTCCTGCTCGAGCACGGCGAGCGGGACGCTGCCGAGGACGAGCACGGCGTCGTGGAAGCTTCGCAGGCTGAACTGCTGACCGAGTTCGGCCTCAGCGCGTCGGCGGAGCTCGTGGATCCGCAGCGCGCCCAGGTAGTACGCGCATGCCTGGCCCGGCCACGAGATGTACCGGTCGATCTCGGTGGCGATCTCGTGGTCCGCGATGCCCGTGTTCTCACGCAGGAACTCCTGGGCCTCGTTCCTGCTCCAGCCGAACGCGTGGATGCCGGTGTCGACGACGAGCCTGGCCGCTCTCCACATCTGAAAGCTCAGCATGCCCATGACCTCGAACGGCGTCTCGTACATGCCCATCTCCACGCCGAGCCGTTCGCAGTACAGAGCCCAACCCTCCGCGTACGCGGAGACGTGCATCGCGCGGCGGAAGTGGGGGTGCTGGTCCTGCTCGAGCGCCAGCGGTGTCTGGAAGGCGTGGCCCGGCGCCGCCTCGTGCAGCGTCAGGCTGGGCAGCGAGTACAGGGGCCGGGCCGGCAGGTTGTACGTGTTGAGGATGTAGCGGTCCAGCGCGCCCCGGCCGAACGTGTAGAAGGGTGCGACATCGGGAGGCGGCTCCTCGATCCCGAACCGCATCCGCGGTGTCCGGCCGAAGTACCGGTGGACGACGCCGTCGAACTTCTTGGCCTGCCAGGCGGCCTCACGCAGCAGCTCCTCCGGTGTCGTGGCGTAGAACTGCGGGTCGGTCCTCATGAACGCCAGCAGCCCGGGCAGGTCACCCGCGAACCCCACCTCGGCGGCGACCCCCTCCATCTCCGCGCGGATCGACGCCACCTCGGACGTCCCGATCTCGAAGATCTCCTCGGGGCTCAGCTCAGTCGTCGTGTACTCGCGGAGCTGGTCCCGGTAGAACTGCTCGCCATCCGGGAGGCTGAGGGCGCCGATTTCCGTCCGGAGCCGCGGCCGGTACTCCGTGGTGAAGAACGTGAGCAGGTCGCGGTAGGCCGGCACGATGACGTCGCCGAGCAACGCACGGGCTTCGGTGCGTAGGTCGTCCTGCCTGTCGTGGGGTACCGACTCCGGCAGGGTCGTGAACGGCGCGAACAGCCGCAGGTCATCGGGAGCGGCCGATTCGGTGACGCTCCTGATCGTGGACTCGCGCCCTGCCATGGTCACGGCCGGCGGAGCGAAGCCTCGTCCGCCGCCTTCACGCATGTTCTCGATGTTCTGGGCGAAGAAGCGGGGGATGTCGGCGAGCTGCTTCAGGTAGGACCGGGCGTCCTCCTCGGTGTCGAGCTTCGTGTACGTCCGGACGGCCGATGCACCGGCCGTCGGACGGTTGACCAGGGGAGTCCAGAACTGGGTGTCGGCGTTGAGCGGCCGCTCGTACATCCGATGGCGTTGCTGGGCGATGAGAGTGGTGAGCTGCCATTGGTAGACGGCGTGGTCGACCGCTGCGCCGGCCGAGAGGTCGTCCTGGGGAATCGCCCTCACCTGCTCGAGCACTGCCTCCCAGTGCCTCAGGCGTTCCCGTTGCGCATCGGCACCGACGTCGGGGAGGAAGTCGTCGACGGTTCCGACCGTCGTGACGCTCTGACTCCCGAGCTGACTCTCCCGCCATCTCCACTCGGCCTCGTACAGCGCGGTCAGCCGCGCATCGGCGGTTGTCTGCGTCACACGCACCACCTGTGGCCTCCGATGAGGTTACCGAGACGAGTGAGTACAGTGTGATATTGTAATGATTCCAGAGGCGCATGCGGCGTTGGCCTCCCCCAGTACGGTGTGGCTGAGTCGTGGGCCCGACAGGGCGAACCGTCGCGAGGAGAGTCATGGGTTCACCAGCACAGCCTTGGCACGGCGTGATCGTGGCCACGGCGCTGCCGCTCGACGCCGACCTCAACATCGACTTCGACGCCTACGCCGAGCACGTGGCCTGGCTGGCCGAGCACGGCTGCCACGGGGTCGCGCCGAACGGCTCGCTCGGTGAGTACCAGGTCCTGACGGACGACGAGCGCGCGAAGGTGGTCGAGACTGCCGTGGAGGCGTCTCCCGACGGCTTCGCTGTGGTGCCCGGGGTCGGTGCGTACGGCGCACTCGAGTCCCGACGCTGGGCGGAGCAAGCCGCTGCGGCCGGTGCCCAGGCAGTGATGGCGCTACCCCCCAACTCCTACCGCGGGGACGATCGAGCGGTGGTCGAGCACTACCGGGAGATCGCCAAGGCAGGTCTGCCGGTCACCGCGTACAACAACCCCATCGACACCAAGGTCGACCTTGTCCCGCCACTGCTGGCAACCCTCTACCACGAGGGCCTCATCGTCGGGGTCAAGGAGTTCACGGGCGATGCCCGCCGGTCCTACGAGATCTCCGAGCTCGCACCCGGGCTCGACGTGATGATCGGTACCGACGACTCCGTGCTCGAGGTCGGCTTGGCCGGAGCCAAGGGCTGGGTCGCGGGCTACTCCAACGTCTTTCCCGAGGCCACCGTGCGCCTGTACGAGGCTGCCGTGGGCGGATCCGCGTACGACGCCCTTCCGTTGTACCGCCAGCTGCACCCGCTGCTGCGCTGGGACTCCAAGACCGAGTTCGTCCAGGCGATCAAGCTGTCCATGGACATGGTGGGCCTCCACGGCGGTCCCTGTCGCCCGCCCCGCCAGCCCCTGCTTCCCGAGCAGGAGCGCGCCGTCCGCCAAGCCACCGAGCAAGTCGTGGCCTCCGGGCTGCACTGATCGCCATGCGCTCCCGCCGCACGTTCCATGTCGTGGAGTCCCACACCGAGGGGATGCCGACGCGGGTGGTCACCGGCGGTGTGGGCGTCCTGCCCGGCGCCACGATGTTCGAGCGGCGCCAGTGGTTCCTCGAGAACAGCGACGACCTGCGCACCCTGCTGATGTACGAGCCGCGGGGTCACGCGTCCATGTCGGGGGCGATCCTGCAGCCCCCGACCGTGCCGGAGGCGGACTGGGGGGTGCTGTTCATCGAAGTCTCCGGCTGTCTTCCGATGTGTGGGCACGGCACCATCGGTGTGGCAACCGTGCTCGTCGAGACCGGGATGGTCGAGGTGGTGGAGCCGATCACCACGGTCCGGTTGGACACCCCTGCCGGTCTCGTCACCGCCGAGGTCGCGGTGCAGGACGGCGTGGCCAGGTCGGTGACGCTCCGGAACGTGGACTCGTTCAGCCACGCCCTCGACGCCAAGGTGACGGTCCCCGGGCTCGGCACGGTGTCGTACGACCTCGCGTACGGCGGCAACTTCTACGCGATGGTGGAGCTGGAGAGCATCGACCTGCCCTTCGACCGAGCCGCCAAGCAGGATCTGCTCGACGCCGGCCTCGACATCATGGCGGCGATCAACGAGCAGGCCCGGCCCGTCCACCCGGACAACCCCGAGATCACCAGCTGCCACCACGTCGCGCTCATGGCCCCGGGCTCGGACGCGTCGCACTCCCGCCACGCGATGGCCATCCACCCTGGATGGTTCGACCGCAGCCCCTGCGGCACGGGAACGAGCGCACGCATGGCCCAGCTGCACGCGCGAGGCCAGCTGCCCCTGCACACGGACTTCGTCAACGAGTCGTTCATCGGCACCCGGTTCGTCGGACGGCTCGTCAAGGAGACCCGTCTTGCGAAAGGACAACCGGCGGTGGTGCCCACCATCACCGGACGTGCCTGGATCACCGGGACGGCACAGCACATGCTCGACCCGGAGGACCCGTTCCCGGCCGGCTTCCTGCTGTGACTGCTGTGAGCGACGACGAGCGTGAGCCGTGAGTGACGTCGTCGTCATCGGGGCGGGCATGGTGGGGGCCGCGTGTGCGTACTACGGCGCGATGGCCGGCCTGTCAGTGACGGTACTCGAGCAGGGCTTCATCGCCGGAGGCACGACGAGCCGGGGTGAGGGCAACGTGCTCGTGTCCGACAAGGAGCCGGGCCCCGAGCTCGACCTCGCCCTGTGGTCACGCGACCTGTGGCTGGAGGTCGGCGCGGACCTCGGCACGGACACCCTCGAGCTGGAGGAGAAGGGCGGCCTCGTCGTGGCCGAGGACTCCAGCGGCTTGGACCCACTCCATGACTTCGCCGACGCACAGGCCACGGCCGGTGTCGACACACGACGCGTACCCGCCACGTCCTTGCGTGACCATGAGCCGCACCTGGCCGAGGGCCTGGCGGGCGGCGTGCTCTACCCCCAGGACATGCAGGTGCAGCCGGTTCTCGCCGCTGCATCGCTGCTGGAAGCCGCGCGCTCCCGGGGTGCGCACGTGAGCCCCGGGACGCCCGCAACCGGCATCGAGCGCGACCACGCCGGACGAGTCTCCGCGGTGCTCACCACGAACGGGCGAATCCCCACTCCCGTCGTGGTGAACGCGGCGGGCCCGTGGGGCGGCCTCGTGTCCGACCTGATCGGCACGCCGGTACCCGTGCTTCCTCGACGTGGCTTCGTCCTGGTGACCGAGCCGCTTCCCAAGGTCATCCACCACAAGGTGTACTCCGCCGACTACGTCGGCAACGTCGGCAGTGACGAGGCCGGCCTCGAGACGTCGACCGTCATCGAGGGGACGCGCGGTGGCACGCTCCTCATCGGGGCCAGTCGTGAACGCGTCGGCTTCGATGACACCTTCTCGGTGGAGATCACGAGAATGCTCGCCAGGCAGGCCCTCCGACTGTTCCCGTTCCTGGAACGGGTACGGCTGATCCGCGCGTACCGCGGGTTCCGTCCCTACTGCCCGGATCACCTTCCCGTGATCGGGGAGGACCCTCGTACCGAGGGCGTGTTTCACGCCTGCGGCCACGAAGGCGCGGGGATTGGGCTGGCACCGGCCACCGGCAAGCTCATCGCGCAGCTCGTCACGGGTGATTCCCCGGGCCTGAGCCCTTCGTCGTTCGCTCCGACGAGATTCCTTCAGGCCACAGCATGACCATCGACGACCGGCCGACGTTCATGTTCGACGGCGCTCCGGTGCCGTTCGTCCCGGGCCAGAGCGCGGGGGCGGCGATGTTCGCCGCCGGCATCCGCGCGTGGCGACGGACCCGGGTCTCAGCACGTCCACGCGGCCTGTTCTGCGGCATCGGGATCTGCTTCGACTGCCTGGTCGTGGCAGATGGGGAGCCCAACCACCGTGCGTGCCTCCTGCCGGCGCGACCCGGGATGGACGTGAGAACTCAAGTGGGAACCGGACATGATGACTGGCTCTGACAGGGTGTTCGACGTCGCCGTGGTGGGAGCCGGGCCCGCCGGGCTCGCGGCGGCAACCGAGGCGGCACACCGTGGCGCGCGAGTAGCGGTCCTCGATGCCGGCGTTCGGGTAGGCGGGCAGTACTGGCGACAGCCTGCCGAGCCGGCGCAGCAGGCGACCATGCCCCCCGGCCTCCAGCACGACCTCACCACGTACGACCAGCTCGCGAGGACACTGGAAGAACAGCAGCACCGTGGGACGACGCAGTGCCTCCTCCGGCACCATGTCTGGGCTCTGGAGCGAGGCCAGGACGGGACATTCGTCGTCCACGCGATCGACCGACGTCAGGACGTCGAGCGACGGAGCACGGTCGTCGCCCATCGGCTCGTCCTGGCCACGGGTGCCTACGACCGGCAGGTTCCGTTCCCTGGGTGGGACCTCCCTGGCGTCCTGTCCGCGGGGGGAGCACAGTCCCTGCACAAGGGGCACGGGGTGCGCCTCTCCGGTCTCCGTGTCCTGGTCGCAGGGACGGGGCCGTTCCTGCTCTCCGTCGCCACGGGGCTTGCCGCCGCCGGCGCCGAGGTCGTCGGGGTCCACGAGGCGAACCCACGGTCGGCGTGGCTGCGCGCGAGCGGCACGATCCTGCGCAACCCCGCGAAGCTGCGGGAAGGGCTCGGCTACAGCGTCGCGCTGGCGCGCCGTCGCATCCCCGTCCACACGCGGTCTGTCGTGGTCGAGGCACGCGGGGAGGGCCAGCTTCGGGCTGTCACCACCACGCGACTCGACGCCGACGGAAACGCCGCCTCCCGTCAGGGTCGTGAGACCGTACGCGCAGATCTCCTGGCGACGGGATGGGGATTCACCCCGCAGCTCGAGCTTCCCCTGGCTCTCGGCTGTGAGACACGGATGGACACGGACGAGTCCCTGGTCTGTGTGGTCGACGACATGCAGCAGACCTCCGTGGACCGGGCCTACGTGGCCGGCGAGCTCTGCGGCATCGGCGGCGCTGCGCTCGCGCTCGCCGAGGGGGAGGTGGCCGGGGCTGCGGCGGCCGGGGGAACGCCGTCCCGTCGCGTACGTCGCCGGCGTGACGCCTTGCGAGGGTTCGCGGCTTCGATGCACCGCGCTCACCCCGTTCCCGGTACGTGGATGGACCGCCTGCAGACCGACACGGTGATCTGCCGATGCGAAGACGTGACGCTCGGCCAGCTGCGCACGGCAGCCGAGCGCTTCGAGGCGACCGAGGCCCGCACTGCGAAGCTCCTGTCGCGTGCCGGGATGGGCTGGTGCCAGGGCCGGGTGTGCGGCTACCCCTCGGCCTGCCTCCTCGCCTCGTGGAGCGGCACACCCGTTGCCCCGCGGCTCATCGCTGAGCGTCCGGTGGCCACCCCCGTGGCACTCGGCACGCTCGCGGGCCCTGCACACAGTCCGGCCCCGTCGGCACAGGCGGCCGAATCGGTCGCACGAAGGACGTCCTCCGGCTAGCCCTCCTCCGGCCTGCCGGCCCAGGCACCTCTGATGTGGCCGATGTGGCGACGCATCAAGCGTTCCGCAGCGCGGGCATCGCGCTCGAGTAGGAGGTCGAGCAGCTCGACGTGCTCGCGACCGGATGCGACCAGGGCCCCGCTGCTCGCGAGCTCGGGAAGGCCGTACAAGCGCGTCTGGGAGCGGAGGTTCCCGACGACATCGACCAGCCGCTGGTTTCCCGCCAGACCGAGGAGTGTGAGGTGGAACCGACGGTCGGCGTCGAGGTACGTGGCGAGGTCACCGCGTGCGGCAGACTTCTCGATCTCCCCAGCCAGCGGCCTGAGGGCCTCCACCTCGTCCTGCGAGGCCGAACGCGCGATGTCGCGGATCGTCGGCACCTCGATCAGCGCCCGGAGGTGGGTGACCTCGTCGAGGTCCCGCTCCGAGAGCTCGGTGACTCGAAACCCCTTGTTACGCACCACCTGAACGTGTCCCTGCTTTGCCAGGTCGAGCATGGCTTCGCGCACGGGTGTCGCCGACACCCCGAACTGGGCGGCGAGGAGCGGGGCAGAGTAGATGCTCCCGGGCTTCAACTCTCCGGAGACGAGAGCGGCCCGCAGGGCGTGCTCCACCTCCTCACGGAGGTTCTGCCGACTTCGGAAGGAAGGCAGACCCAACGTCGAGCTGTCCGCGGTCGGCTCGGCCACATCCGTCTCCTCGTCGCTCCTGCGTCTCGCACCCAACCACTACCATGTCACATAGCACACCGAACGTGGGACGTCTTGCGTGAATCTAGGAGAGACCACGCGACAGCCTCATCAGATGATCCAGCACATCGGCCTGACGGAGCCCGTCATGCTCGAGCTCGTTGGTGACCCACACACGCATGGAGCCGACCGAGCGTGCCGTGTCGAGGGACATCTCGCGGTCGACGTACATGTCGTCGTGGTAGACCGCGGCAGCGGTCGGCACGGTGTTGCGTGCCAGCTGGGCGGGGTCGTACAGGGGTGGCCAGTCCGTACGCGACGCCAGGAGGGCAGCCGCCTCACGGACCGGACTCAGTGCCGGGTCCTCGTCGAACAGCCAGGGGTAGATCATCTCCCCGGTGAGCAGCACGGGGTCCGATCGCGCAGCGGGATCGAACTCCGGGAACTCCTCGCGGACCCTGTGCGCCGCCCAGGCTGAGGCGCTGCCTTGGGCGTAGATCGGCTCGTGGAGGGTGGCGAAGAGAGGGTGGCGGGCATAGGAGACGAGGCCGTCCACACCCCGCAGGAACGTGTCTGACAGCTCATCCCCGGTGACGAAGGCTTCCTCGAGAAGGAAGTGCAGCCCGTCGAAGCGCCCCGCCATCCCCAGCTCGATGCCGATCGTCTGCAACCGCCGCGGGCTGAGCCGGTCGCCACCGGGCAGGGCCACCTGCTCCTTGCTCAGTACGTCGACGAGCCGGCGAAGCACCGTGCGGTCCCCCGGATAGCGGTCGAAGAAGGCCACGTTCTTCTCACGGACCCGCGGATAGGCGGCGCGATAGATCTCGTCGGCGGTAGCGGTCAGGCTCGGGAGCCCACCAGCGATGAGCACCTCGCGGAGGTGGTCAGGCGCGAAGGACAGGTAGGTGATCGCGCAGAAGCCTCCGAAGCTCTGGCCGAGCACGCTCCAGGCGACGTCAGGCCCGGCGAGGTGTCGACGGAACTCCTCCGCGTCCTTGACGATGGAGTCCGCTCGAAAGTGCGTGAGGTAGCGGGCCTGCTCGTCAGGTGTCCCGCGTCGCGGCAGGGTGAGACGGCTGACGGGAGTACTGAGCCCGGTGCCTCGCTGGTCGAGCAGGAGGACGCGGTGCTCCTGCAGCGCGCGTTCGAGCCAGCGGAGACCGGGCTCGGGCCGGTCGGCCTTGTGGCCGGGACCGCCCTGAAGGTAGAGCAGCCACGGAAGGTCGTCGTGGCGGCGGTCCGGGCGCACCACCTCCCGTGCGAAGACGTCGATGCGCTCCCCGCCGGGATCGTCGTAGTCCAGCGGCAGGCGCAGCACGTGGTCACGCCACCCGTACCCCGGACAGTGGTACTCCGGCACGCCCGTGCTCACCGTCGTCGCCTCGCTCACGGTCAGGCAGCCCGCTCGCCCACCGGGACATGAAGGTGGCAGGCGACGCGGTGCCCTGAGCTGAGCTCCGTGAGAACCGGCCGCACGTCCTCGCACACAGCGCCGATCTTGGCTGGGCAGCGGGTCTGGAACGGGCAGCCGGAAGGTGGGTTGCTCGGACTGGGAACCTGACCGCTCAGCCCCACGGGTCGCCGGCGCTCGCCCACCTCGGGGACCGCGTCGAGCAGCGCCCTGGTGTACGGGTGCAGCGGATCGTCGAAGACGTCCCTGGCCGGACCTTCCTCGACCACCGAGCCCAGGTACATCACCATGATGCGGTCGCTGATGTGCCGTACGACTGCCATGTCGTGGGAGATGAACACCAGCGCCAGCCGCTGGGTGGTCCGCAGCCGCTGCAGGAGGTTGACGATCTGGGCCTGGACGGTGACGTCCAGCGAGCTCACCGGCTCGTCCGCGATGATCAGGTCAGGTTGCAGCAGGAGGGCCTTGGCGATGCCCACGCGCTGCGCCTCCCCCCCGGACAGCTCGGAGGCGTACCTGGGGCCGAACCGGTCCGGGTCGAGCTCGGCGTCCCGCAGGCACCGGGCGATCCGCTCCTCCGCCTCGCTCCCGGTGGTCCCGTGCACGCGGAGCGTCCTGCGCAGGATCTGACGCACCGTCTGCCGCGGGTTCAGGCTGCCCTTCGGGTCCTGGAAGATCATCTGCAGCTGCCGGCGGCGCGGGCGCAGCCGACGCTCGGGGAGGTGGGTGACGTCCGCGTCCCCGAAGAAGACGCGCCCCTCCGTCGCGGTGTGGAGGCGCAGCAGTGTCCGCCCCAGCGTGGTCTTGCCGCAGCCGGACTCACCGACGATCCCGAGCGTCTCCCCGGGCGCGACGGCGAGGTCGACCTTGTCGACGGCGCGGACGACTGTGCGCCTGTCGAGGAGGCGCCGGACGAGCCCGCCCGAGGTGAAGTGCGTGCTGAGCCCCTCAGCTCGCACGATCGGCGCGGGCGCCCTCTCGGCGGATGCAACGGCACCAATGGTCTGGGTCATCGGTCACGAGCCTCTCGGGGAGACGGTGGAGCCCGGGCGCGGTCGTGCGGCACTCGGCGAGGACTTCGGGACAGCGAGAGGCGAACCGGCAGCCGACGTGCTCCTCGCCGAGGTCGACGACGTCGCCGCCGAGACCCACCAGGTCACCGACATGGCCCCTGATCCTGGGCTGGCTGGCCAGCAGGCCCTGCGTGTACGGGTTCTGCGGGTTCTCGAGGACCTCGCGCGCCGAGCTCACCTCGAACACCTGGCCGCCGTACATCACGGCGACCCTGTCGCAGAACTGGCTGGCGACACCCAGGTCGTGCGTGACGAGCAGCACGCTCACGTTCATGCGGCGTACGAGGTCGACGAGCTGCTCGAGGATGGTCGCCTGCACGGTGACGTCGAGGGCGGTCGTGGGCTCGTCCGCGATCAGCAGGTCCGGGTCACAGGACAGGGCCATCGCGATGGCGGCCCGCTGGCGCATCCCCCCGGACAGCTGGTGGGGGTACCGCCGCGCGCACGTCTCGGGATCGGGGATGCCTGTCGTCCTCAGCATCTCGACCGCGGCCGCCCAGGACTTGCCCCGCCGAGCGAGCGGCCCCACGAACTTGCGGAGCGACTCCGTCCACACGGAGGTGGACTCGCCGGTGTCCCGGTGCAGGCGGATCGTCTCGGCAAGCTGCTCGCCGACCGTCAGCACCGGATTCAGGCTGGTCGACGGGTCCTGGAACACGACGGCGATGCGCTTGCCACGGATGCGGCGCAGCTCGTCGGTGGTGCACCGCGTGAGGTCGACGCCGTCGAAGGTGACGCTGCCCTGGGTGATCCGCCCGGTGCCCGGGAGCAGCTGCGGGACGGCCAGGCCCAGCGTCGTCTTGCCCGAGCCCGACTCGCCGACGAGTCCCAGGATCTCGCCGCGACGCAGCGAGAGGCTCACGTCGGACACCGCGTGGACGACCTGCCCCTCACGCTCGTAGGAGACGTCCAGGCCGGACACGCCAAGCAGGGTCATATCTTGCTCGCCTCCGGGGCACCGAAGACCCGCTGCAGGGCCCGGCCGAGAAGGTTCGTCCCCAGGACCGTGACCATGATGCAGGCGCCGGGGAAGACGGCCAGCCACCAGGCGGCCTGGAAGAAGTCCCGCCCGTCGCTGAGGATCAGTCCCCACGTCGGCGTACTGACAGCGACGCCGAGCCCGAGGAAGGACAGCGCAGCTTCGCCCAGGATGCCGAACCCCACGGCCACCGTCCCCTGGACGATGACCGGGCCGAGCGCGGTCGGCAGCACCTCCTTGAGCACGAGCGTGTTCGTGGGCATGCCGACGACTCTGGCGGCCAGGACGAACTCGCTGTTGCGCAGCCGCAGGGTCTCGCCACGGACGAGGCGGGCGAAGTCGTCGACGTACGCGAACGCGATCGCGATGATGACGTTCACCAGCCCGTTGCCGAGAACGCTCACGATGACGAGCGCGGCGATGAGCTCGGGGAAGGCCCACTGGATCTCGACGAGCCTGCTGATCACGTCGTCGATCCACCCGCGGAAGTAACCCGCGAGCAGCCCGAGGATCACGCCGACGACGCCCCCGAGGAGGGCGACGCCCAGCCCGACGGCGACCGACACGCGAGTCCCCGAGATGACACGGCTCAGCACGTCCCGCCCGAGCGAGTCGGTCCCCATCGGGTGGTCCCAGGTCGGCGGGCTCAGCAGGTCGAACTGCTGTGCCGTGGGGTCGTACGGCGTGATGAAGGGACCCAGCGCCGCGACGAGGACGAGTACGCCGATGATGCCGAGCCCGGTGAGGCCGAGCGGGTCCCGCAGGAGCCGGTGGCGAAGAGCAGTGGAGCGTGCCATGCCGCTCAGGCCTCCCGCGTGAGTCGGATCCGCGGGTTCAGCCATGCGTACAGGAGGTCGACCACGATGTTGACCGCCACGAAGACGAGGCTGATGAGCAGGATGACGCCCTGGATCATCGGATAGTCGCGGTTGTGGATCGCCGCCACGAGCACGCGACCGATGCCGTCGATGGCGAAGACCACCTCGGTGACGACGGCTCCGCTGAGCAGCGCCCCGGTCTGGATCCCGGCCATGGTGAGCACGGGGATGAAGGCGTTGGGCACGGCGTGCTTCATCAGCGTCACCGAGTCGGACAGACCCTTCGCGCGGGCCGTCTGGACGTATGGCTCGCGCAGCGCCTCCGCCATCGAGCTGCGGGTGATGAGGACGAGAGGAGCGGCGAACCAGAGTCCGAGGCAGCCGCCCGCCATGAGCACGTGGCTCAGCCACGGCCAGAGGCCCGCGGACAGCGGCTCGTAGCCGTACGACGGCAGGAACTGGAGGTTCACCCCGACGAACAGGATGAGGAGCATGCCGAGCCAGAACGTCGGCAGGCTGAGCCCGATCATCCCGACCGCGGTGGCGAACGGACCCGCGACGCGCGCCTTCCGCTGCGCCGCCCGGATCCCGAGGGGGATCGCCAGGCACAGCCCGATCGTGAGCCCCATGACGGTGAGGCTGACCGTCCGCGGGAACGCCTCGGCCAGGGCGGAGGTCACCGTGGTCCCCCCGGCGATGGACACGCCGAGGTCGAGCTGGAGCAGGCCCTCGAGGTAGCGGCCGTACTGGACGTAGAGCGGCTGGTCCAAGCCCAGCCGCTGCTCGAGCGCCCGGGCCGCCTCGGCGCTGTACTCACCGCCGAGCATCGCGGCCACCGGACCCCCCGGGACCAGCCGGACGAGGAAGAACACCACCGTGGCCACCGCCCAGATGACGACGAGCGCGTGGGCGATGCGCTTGGTGAGGTACAGCAACACGGCGGCGGTCTCCTTGGGGGGAGCCTTGGCGGGAGCGAGGGGCTCAGCTCAATGCTCGATCCAGACGGTGCGGAGGCTCCGCAGCTCGGGGATCTGCTCCCACCCGTGCACCTCGGCGCTCATGCCGACGAGGTCGCGGCTGTGGAAGGTGAAAGCCGAGGCGACGTCGTGGACGAGGAGGTCCTCGAGCTCCGCGAGCGCCTGTCGGCGGCTGCCCCGCTCGACCGCCTCCCGCTGCTTCTCGATCAGGGCGTCCGCCTTCGGGTTGTCGTAGCCGAACGTGTTGTACGCACCGTCGGAGTGGAAGTAGTAGTACAGCGAGTCGTCCGGGTCGGGATCGGCGGCACTGCCGGAGTGCAGCATCTGGTAGTCCGAGGCGGTGTACGCGCGCTGGGAGTACACGGAGTCCTCGACCAGGTCGAGGCTGACGTGGACCCCGACCCGCGACAGCATGTCCGCGAGAACCTCGTCCGTGCGCTTGAAGGTCGGGCTGGTCAGGAACTCGATGCGGACCCCGCTCGCGTCCGCCTGGGACAGCAGCTGCTTTGCGCTCTTCGGGTCGTACCCGAGCGTGTGGGGCGTGTCCGTACGGTGCGCCCACTTGACCGCACGGTTGTACACGCCGTAGCCCACGTCGCCCTGGCCGAACAGGGCCTTCTCGACAAGCGCCTCCCTGTCGAGCGCGCGCGCGAAGGCAAGTCGCACGCGAGGGTCGGCGAGGAACGGGGCGTCCTTGCTGTGGTAGTTCATCCACAGCCCCCACCAGTTCGAGCCCGGGACGCTGTACACCTGAAGGTTGTCGGACGCGTTGACGGCGGCGAAGGACTGCGGCAGCAGGAGGTTGGCGAACTGGATGTCGCCCGCGAGCAGGCCGGACTGGACAGTGGACGGCTCGGGGACCAGATCGATGACGACCTCGTCCAGCAGCGGGTAGCGCTTGTCCCAGTAGTCGTCGAAGCGGGTGAGCGTCAGGTGGTCGCCGGGGATGTGCTCCTTGATGCGGAACGGGCCGGTGCCGACCGGCTCCACCCCGTAACGGTCCGGGCCCATCTGGTCGAGGGCCCGCTTGTTCACCGCGCAGAGGATGCGGCCGGGCATCCCCGTGACCATCGTGAGGAACGGCGCGAACGGCTGCTTGAGATGGAAGACGAGGGTGTGGTCGTCGGGTGCCTGCACGTCCCGGACGGCGCTGAGCCCGCCGGCGCTGGGCGAGCCGAGGGAGGGGTCAGCCCCCCGCTCGTAGGTGAAGAGCATGTCCTGCGCGGTGAAGTCGTCCCCGTTGTGCCAGGAGACCCCGCGGCGCAGGTGGAACGTGTAGGTCAGCCCGTCCTTGCTGACCTCCCACGACTCTGCGAGCGCGCCTTCGACGTCCAGGCTCGGGGTCACGCGCGTCAGGCCCTCGCACACGTTGACGAGCAGCCCCATCATGTCGGCGCCCGAGGTGAGCTGCGGATCCAGCGACGTGAACTTGTCGAGGTTCCATGCAGCACTCAGGTGACCCCCGCGCTGCGGCTTGCCGGCGCTGCCGGAACCCTGATCGCTCGACGAGGACCCACCACACGCGCCGACGGCCAGGGCGGCTGCTGACCCCGCGGAGAACTTCAGCATCGTCCGCCTCGTCACCAGGCTGCCGCTCAGTTCGGACCAGTCTCGAGTCATTGGGTGCTCCAAGCCACTGCCAGGTCAGCCGGGGGACAGGGCGGTCACACTATGTCATATGTGCAATAACATCAATGGCCTACCTGATACCACCACGAACTGGGGCAGAAACATGCAGGACGACTTGCTCACCAGGCCCGAGCTGGTCGGGACGTACGGCATGGTCACCTCGACGCATTGGCTCGCGTCCCAGTGCGGGATGGCCGTGCTGGAGGCAGGCGGCAACGCGTTCGACGCGGCCACCGCAGCAGGGCTGGTCCTCCAGGTGGTCGAGCCGCACCTGAACGGACCCGGCGGCGAGGTGCCGATCATCGCGTGGGACGGCCGCGCCGAGCGTCCCTTCGTGGTGTGTGGGCAGGGGACCGCCCCGGAGCGGGCGACTCCCGACGCCTTCGACGATCTCGGGCTGGACCTCATCCCCGGCACCGGACTGTTACCCACCTGCGTGCCAGGTGCCTACGGCGCGTGGATGCTCCTCCTCCGTCGCTGGGGTTCGATGCGACTCCGAGACGTGCTTCGGTACGCCATCGACTACGCGGGCGGCGGATACCCCGTCCTTCCCGGGATCTCCGCGGCCTTGCGCCAGGTGCAGGATCACTTCACGACCCACTGGCCCTCGTCGGCTCAGGTATGGCTGTCCAACGGCGGGCGGGTCCCGGCGTCCGGCGCGATGATGCGCAACCCCACGGCCGCCGAGACGTACGCCCGGATCCTTCGAGAGGCCGAAGCAGCCTCCTCCGACCGCGACGAGCAGATCGAGGCGGCCCGTCGAGTCTTCTACGAGGGCTTCGTTGTCGAGGCCATCGCCGACTTCGCCGAGACCGAGCTCATGGACGTCAGTGGCCGGCCGCATCGGGGACTGATCACCTACGAGGACATGGCCAGCTGGCGCCCCCGGATCGAGGAGCCGGTCACGCTCGACTACCACGGCTACACCGTGTGCAAGGCGGGACCGTGGACCCAGGGCCCGGTGTTCCTCCAGCAGCTGCGGCTCCTCGAGCACTTCGACGTGAGCGCCCTCGGCCCGAGCTCGCCGGAGCTGATCCACACCGTCGTGGAGTGCGCCAAGCTGGCGTTTGCCGACCGGGAGGCGTTCTACGGCGACCCGGACACGGTCGACGTCCCCCTGACCGACCTGCTGTCCCCCTCGTACGCCGAGGCACGCACACAGCTGCTCGACCCGACACAGGCCTGGAGCGCTGGGCTACGTCCGGGCTCTCCCGGCCAGCGTCGTCCGGCGCTCCCTCACTATCCGCGCGCCGACGACTACCCGGCCGATGCTGCGGCAGGCGTGGTCGGCGGAAGGACGTCCGACGCCGAGCGTGGCATGGTCGCTGGTGACACCTGCCACGTCGACGTGGTCGACCGTTTCGGCAACATGGTCTCCGCGACTCCGAGCGGAGGATGGCTGCAGAGCTCTCCGGTCGTGCCGGGGCTGGGCTTTCCCCTGAGTACCCGCTGCCAGATGTTCTGGCTCGAGCCCGGCCTGGCGAACACGCTGGCCGGCGGCAAGCGGCCGCGCACCACCCTCACGCCCTCCCTGGTGTTGCGAGGGGGTTCCCCGTACCTCGCCTTCGGCACGCCCGGCGGCGACCAGCAGGACCAGTGGTCGCTGTTGTTCTTCCTCCGCCATGTCCACCACGGCCTGAACCTGCAAGAGGCCGTCGACGCGCCGTGCTGGCACACGACGGACTTTCCCTCGTCGTTCTATCCCCGGGCGTCGTTCCCTGGCCGACTGCATGCGGAGACCCGCGTCGGTGAGGCGACCATGGCGAACCTTCGTCGGCGAGGACACGAGGTCGTGGCAGAGGGAGCGTGGAGCCTGGGGCACATGACCGCGGCGAGTCGAACCACGGAAGGGGTGCTGCGTGCCGCGGCCAACCCACGAGGGGCCCAGGCTTACGCGGTAGGCCGCTAGCCCGGCGCTTCAGTGCGCTCCGCTGAATGGCGCGCAGTCTCCGGTCAACCCAGACGGGTGCGGCCGGCAGGCCTCATGGGGTCACCAGTCGCGCGTCCACACCTGGGTTCCGGTGACGAGGAGTGGTCGAGGACCACCGAGCGCAGCACGAACGTGAACGTCCGGCGAACCCACCCCCAACACCGTGGGAGGTGGGTTGCTCGGGCAGGAGAGGTGAGATTTCCTGATCGTCCCGGTGTCGAGTGCACCCCTCGGGGCAAAGGCGGCCTTGTGGCCGAGACGCTCCGGCTGCGGTCGGACCTCCGTGCCCCCGCGCAAGCGCGGCGGTGGGTGGTCAGCCTGTGCAGGCTGTGGTCCTGCGAGGAGATCGCGCACACCGCAGCCCTTCTCGTGAGTGAGCTCGTCACGAACGCGATCCTGCACGCACACAGCCCCACCACCGTGACCGCGTCCTTCGAGTCCCCTCGGCTGTCGATCACCGTCCGCGACGACGAACCGGGGCAGCTGACACCCCCCTCGCGCGACGAGACGTCCGAGGCGGGCCGCGGCCTCCTCCTGGTCCACGCCCTCGCCGAGGACTTCGGCGTCCGCAGCGACACCACCGGCAAGACCGTCTGGTTCGTCCTCCTCGCTTCCGAACCCCCTCGCCGAGGCAGGCCTCACGTGCCGAGCGCGACACGACCCCGAGCATGACGACGCGGAGATGTGCACGGCGTGCCCACGGTGATCCAGCACCATGAGGGACGCGTGGCGCAGGCGTGCCCACGCGGCGGATCAGTGGAGCTGAATGCCATCGCCGATCCCAGGTCACTGATCGTCAGCCAGATGCTGGGCGTAGCGCTGCAAGTACAGCGGCCAGCCCTGCTCGCCGGCGACACCCTCGCGTACGCCTTCCCAGCCGGTCCCGTGGCGGTCGAGATGGCGGTGCTCGATCTCCACGCGGGTGCGCTGTGGGGCTTCGGCGATGAAGCGCACCTCCCACTCGCTGGTCCGCTCCGGGTCGGTCTCGAGCTGCCAGGAGGGGCTGATGTCCCAGCTGAGCACGACGCGCTCCGGCGGCTCGTACGCCAGGACTCGTGCCCAACGGCACTCGCTGCCGTCCACCCCGCGGTCGTACAGGTGACCGCCGACGCGGGGCTCGAACACGGTCTCGGCGATCTCGACCCCGAGCATGTTGTGCTCCGGCGGCTTGAAGCTGCCGAACTCCTCGGTGAAGATCCTGAAGGCGCGTTCGATCGGCGCCTCGACGGCGATCGAGGTTGCCACCGAGGTGTCTGCGGCCTGCATGCCCATGCTCTCCTCCTTCTCTGGTCGCTCGACGACCTCCTTGTAGGCGGCGAGCGTCGTGTTCCAGAAGCGGTCGAGCTCGGCGCGAAGCGCGGCAAGGCCTTGCCGGTCGACCCGGTAGATGCGGTGCCTACCGGACTGGCGGTCAACCACCAGCCCGGCGTCCTTGAGGATCTTGAGGTGCTGCGACACCGCCGAGCGGGTGACCGGAAGCCTCCCGGCGAGCTGACTGACTGCACAGGGACTCTCGACGAGGCTCTCGAAGATCGCCCGCCGGGTCGGATCACCGAGAGCGGTCCACGCCGAGTTCACGTAAGTCATCACTAACGCGTTAGTATAGCCTGACGCGTCGAGTGGTCAACGTCTCGAGCGCCCTTCGGGCAGCCTGGATGGCGCCCACCACCGTGCCCTTCACGCCTCGGACGCGAAGCGGCTCCCTGTGCCCCATCTGTGGCGCCTGGGAGTACGCGGAGCCTTTGAAGTCCGCCAGGAAATGTCTCGGTGGGATGTCGAGAACCCACGCGCGGCTTCGTCCCCGCAGTGAACACGGCCACGATGGGCCGTACCGCACTAAGGAGAACAGGATGGCCAAGTACCTGCTGCTCAAGCACTACCGGGGCGCGCCGGCAGCTGCCAACGACGTGCCGATGGACCAGTGGACGCCGGAGGAGGTCACCGCCCACGTGCAGTACATGCGGGACTTCGCCGCTCGGCTCGAGGGCACGGGCGAGTTCGTCGACACTCAGGCGCTCTCCCCGGAGGGCACGTTCGTCCGCTACGACGGCGAGGGGCGGCCGCCGGTCACCGACGGCCCGTTCGCGGAGACCAAGGACCTGATCGCCGGCTGGATGGTGATCGACGTCGAGACCTACGAGCGGGCGCTCGAGCTGGCGGGCGAGCTGTCCGCGGCTCCGGGTGCTGGTGGGAAGCCGATCCACGAGTGGCTCGAGGTCCGCCCGTTCCTGGGCGCGCATTCGACGTGCATCACGGAGTGACGCACGGTGGATGAGTCCGTGCTGCGGGCCCTCACCCCCACAGTGATCGGCGTCCTCGTCCGTCGCGGAGCTGACTTCGCGGCGGCCGAGGACGCCGTGCAGGACGCACTGGTCGAGGCGGTGCGCGGGTGGCCGGACGACCCGCCGCGGGACGCCAAGGGCTGGCTGGTCACCGTGGCCTGGCGCAAGTTCCTCGACGCCGCCCGTGCCGACGCGTCCCGACGGCACCGCGAGGTACGCGTCGAGGACGAGCCCATGCCCGGTCCGGTCGAGGCGGTGGACGACACGCTCCACCTGTACTTCCTGTGCGCGCACCCGTCCCTGACACCGGCCTCGGCCGTCGCGCTCACGCTGCGCGCGGTCGGCGGCCTGACCACGCGGCAGATCGCGCAGGCCTACCTCGTGCCGGAGGCGACCATGGCCCAGCGGATCAGCCGGGCCAAGCGGACCGTCTCGGACGTCCGGTTCAACCAGCCCGGTGACGTCGGCACGGTGCTGCGCGTGCTCTACCTGGTCTTCAACGAGGGCTACTCCGGCGACGTCGACCTCGCCGCCGAGGCGATCCGGCTCACCCGCCCACTCGCGGCCATGACTCACCATGAGGAGGTCGCGGGCCTGCTGGCACTGATGCTGCTCCACCACGCCCGGCGCCCGGCACGGGTCGGCACCGACGGCAGGCTCGTGCCCCTAGCCGAGCAGGACCGCGGCCGGTGGAACACCCGCCTGATCGCCGAGGGTGTCGACGTGCTCCAGGCCGCCCTCGCCCGCGACCGCCTTGGCGAGTTCCAGGCCCAGGCCGCCATTGCCGCGCTGCACGCCGACGCTCAGACGGCCGAGGAGACCGACTGGGTCCAGATCGTCGAGTGGTACGATGAGCTGGTCCGCCTCACCGACAGCCCGGTGGCCCGCCTCAATCGCGCCGTCGCGGTCGGCGAGGCCGACGGGCCGCGAGCCGGCCTGGCCGCACTGTCGGAGCTCGACCCCGCCCTGCCCCGCCACACCGCCGTCGCCGCGTACCTCCACGAGCGGGACGGTGACCCCGTGACCGCAGCACGGCTCTACGCCGACGCCGCCCGATCGGCGCCCAGCCTCCCCGAACGCGACCACCTCACGCGACAGGCCGCACGGCTCAACGCGCAGCAGCGCAGGTGAGCGGCGGGCGTGTCTCACCACCTCGTCATGCCTCGTCGGCGACCTCGGAGAGGACCCGGGTGAGCACGGCCACCGCCTGCTCGGAGGCCACCCAGGGGGTGTCCTCCGCCTCGCAGTGCGACAGGCCGTTGACCGTCGGCGTGAACAGCATGGCCGCTCGGGTCACCTTGCTCAGGTGCAGCGAGTCGTGCCCGATGGTGCCCGTCAGCTCGGTGGCGGTGATGCCGTCCTCTGCGGCCGCTCGCATCAGCTGGGAGCGAAGTGCGGGGTCGAACGTCGTCGCCGGGAGGCGCCAGGTCTCTTCGACCCGGAGGCCCACCCTCTCCTCGTTCGCGATCCCGTGGAATGCCTGCTGGAGGGAGCCGAGCGCGTCGTCGAGGCCTGCGTCTGTGTGGGCGCGCATGTCGAGACTGAACGTCGTCGTGTTCGCGACGACGTTGGTCGACCCGGGAGCGGCGGAGACGATGCCCACGGTGGACGTGAAGCGCTCGTCGGCAACCGCGATGTCGCGTGCGGCCACGATCATGCGTGAGGCCGCCACGACCGAGTCACGGCGATGTCGAAGCCCGGGACCGCCAGCGTGCTCGCCGCGCCCCTGCACGGTGACCTCGTACCAACGCACAGGGTCGACGCCGCTGACGACGCCGACCGGAACGTCCAGGTCTTCGAGCCGGGTTCCCTGCTCGATATGAAGCTCCAGCGAGGCATGGATCCTGGCCGGTCGACTGGCCGCGTCGCCCTGGTACCCGATCCGGCTCAGCTCCTCGCCGAAGGTTCGGCCCAGAGGGTCGGACCTGGAGTACACAAAGTCGGCGCCGTACTCCCCGGCCACCACTCCCGAGGCCAGCATCGCCGGCGGGAACCTGGCCCCTTCCTCCCCCGTCCAGCTCACGACGTCGATCGGACGACGCGTGCGGATACCGAGCTCATCGAGGAGCTGGACCGCCTCGAGCGCGGCGACCACGCCGAGGATTCCGTCGAACCGTCCGCCCGGCGACACCGTGTCGAGATGTGAGCCGACCAGCACCGGATCCGCGTCGGGCTCCGTACCCGCTCGCCGGCCGTACATCGACCCCACCTCGTCGACGCGGACCTCGAGTCCACGCTCCTTCAGCATGGACGCGAACAGGTCCCGCACTGCCTTGTCGGCGTCGGACAATGCCGGACGGTCCACGCCGCCTCCAGCCGTACCGCCGACGTCACTCGACGACAGCGCCTCGAGAGTCCGCTGCATCCGCGGCAGGTTCGGGACGTAGGCCTTCCTCGTGCTCACCTGGCTCACCGGCCCTCGATCGGTGCTCGTGCCTGTCAGGCGAGGGTAGAACGTGGCAGATCCACGCTGCTGCTGCTGTCAGGCAGCCCTCGTGCAGGTGGCCAGGAACAGCGGGAAGGCGATCCCGTCCTTGACCACGTCGTAGATCTGCTCGACGCGGACGACAGTGAACCCGGCCGAGGCGAGCCTGGCGGACAGATCGTGGGCGGTGAACCCGTGGTGGCCGTGGAAGTCGCCGCTGTGGAACGAACCATCCTCCGCGACCAGGTCGACCACACACAGATGCCCGCCCTCGTCCAGCAGCCTCGCGAAGCCCTCGAGCACCGGCCCCAGGTCCAGGATGTGGTGCAGCGTCATCACCGTGACGACCAGATCGAAGCGCTCGTCGGGGACGCTGCCCGCGGACAGGTCGAGATCCCAGATGCGAGCGCTCGCCGGTAGGGCCCCCGTCGCCACCTTGGAGTGCATGACCTCACGCATACCCGCCGACGAGTCCGCGAGGGTGATCGCACCGACGCTGCCGGCGAGCTCCTGCGAGACGAGCCCGGTGCCGGCCCCGTACTCGAGGACCCGCGTCGACCTCGACAGGACCACGGCCTCACGAACCGCCCCGGCCACCACCCGGGCCCGCTCCGTCTTGGCCTGGTCGTCCCAGGTCGCAGCCTTCTCGTCGAACGGGTTCACGTCGTCGTCGAGTCCTCTCTCTGGCGATCGTCGCGACCAGCCTACGAGGTCACCGCTCGTGTGGCCGGCCTGCACGCGGGCGAGTGCGTCCCGGGTGCCCGCCTCCCCTGGTCAACTCGACTCCGGCGGAACGTTCTGGTTGAGGACGAACAGGTTCGTGGGGTCGTAGCGTGCCTTGATCCGCTGCAGCCGGTGCCACGTCGCGCCCGGGTACGCCGCTCGCACACGCTCGGGCCCCTCGGTTGGCGAGGAAGTTGACGTACGCGCCGTGGTCGTCCTGCCGTAGCGAGGCGGCGTAGTCGTCGACCCAGCGGTTCATCGCCTCGGCCTGCGCCGGCTGGTCGTAGATGGCGGCAACGTTCGCCATGATCGGGCTGGTGCGGTGCGCGTACGCCGTCGCCTCGGAGGGGACGCGCGCCACCGCGCCGCCGAGAACACGCAGCTGCGTCACGGCCATCGTCAGGGGCATCGTCGCGGACGTATGTGACAGGCGATCGAGAATCGACTGAGCCACGTCCCGGTCGACGCGGTTGACGAACATGGTGCGTCCGGCGGCCAGCGGGTGGTAGCCCTCCTCGTCCGGGAGGAAGATCTCCGGGTAGGACTTGGGGCCGACCCAGTCCACGATGGGCGTCGCGAGCGCGCGGAACGGCTCCAGCACCCGCTGCCCCGAGTCCGCGTCGCCCGCGTAGCACATCAAGCCGAGCAGCACGAGCGAGCCGTGCTGCTCCGGTGGGACGAACGGCATCGGCGGAGCGGGCATGATGTTCGCGATCGTCGTCAGCGCCTCCGGTGCCGCCTGCGCTTCGGCGACGAACGAGGCGACGACGTCGGCTGTCGCCGGCAGCATGAGCAGGCCGCCGACGACCTGCGGGACCTCGTTCAGGCGGAAGTGGAACCGGGTCGCCACACCGACGTTGCCACCGCCTCCGCGGATCGCCCAGAACAGGTCCGGGTGCGTCTCCTCGTCGACGTGAAGCACCTGCCCGTCCGCGGTCACGACCTCGGCCGCGAGCAGGTGGTCGATCGTCAGCCCGTACGCACGCGAGAGGAAGCCGACCCCACCTCCGAGCGTGAGACCACCCAGGCCGACCGACCCGGTGTCACCGAAACCGGTCGCCAGTCCGTGGGCGGCAGCGGCGACGGTGTACTCGCCTGCGGTGACCCCGGCGTCGACCCACGCCGTGCGCCCGGCGACGTCGATGTCGAGCCCCTTCATCTCGGACAGGTCGAGCACGATGCCGCCCTCGCACACGCCGTGGCCGGCGTTGCTGTGCCCTCCGCTTCGGACGGCCAGCTCCAGACCGGAGTCCCTGGCGGCGGACACGACACGGGCGACCTCGACCGCGTCCCGCGGGCGTACGACGGCGGCTGGTCGCAGGTCGAACCCGCCGTAGAAGACAGCGCGCGCCTGCTCGAAGCGGTCGTCGTCCGGCGTGACGACCTGCTCACCCAACGCGGCGGACAGGTCCGTGATCACGGGGCTCGTCGCGGGTGACCTGGTCATGAACCCTCCTCGGATACAGCAGTACGGCATCCGAGTCGGACGCTAACGAGGCCGGCACCCCACGTCGTCTGAATTTCGGGACCTCTGAGCGACAGGCTGTGACCGCCTAGGTGCGGATGGTGGCGGAAGGCAGCTGTCTGCCGCGCCGGGTCATCGCGGCGCCTCCGGCGGGCCGGGGCAACGGGCGGACAGCGCGTACCGCAGCAGGACGACGTCGCCAAGCGGTCGCGCCTCGAGGAGCGTTCCCCGGCGGTCGGCGTTCCACGGGAAGGCACCGTCGTCGACAAGACGACGTGCCCGGGAGTCACCGACGAAGAACGGCGCCACCGCGAGGTGCAACTCGTCGGCCAGGTCCTCGGTCAGGAACTGGGTGAGCACCCTGCCGCCGCCCTCCACCATCAAGCGCCGGACGCCCCGCTCATGCAGGTTCTGGCAGACCCGGCGCATCAACACCGGTTGCCCTGCGCCCACCACGGTCGCCACGGCACCCAGCACGTGACGTGCCTGTTCGACGATGTCGGACGCGCAGTAGACGAGCTTGGCCGTGTCTCCGGTGGTGAAGAACGGCTCATCCGGGTCGAGATCGCCGGTCCCTGTCACCGTGACTTTCGCGGGGGTGGGCGGCATTCCTGCGTCCAGCCGTCGCCCTGTCCGCGCCGCGCTGCGTACGACGAGACGCGGGCTGTCGATCCGCACGGTCGCCGCGCCGACGAGGATCGCGTCGCACCCTGCGCGGACCTCGTCGACACGGTCCAAGTCCTGGGCGTTGGAGAGCACGAGCCGCTCCTCGGACGCACTGTCGCAGTAGCCGTCGAGCGTCATGGCAGCGCTCAGGACCGTGTAGGGCAGCTCACCCATGATTCACGTCCGCGACCGGCCGCGCGGTCGTGCTCTCCTGCGAGGCACGCCGACCCGCGAGCACCACCAGCACCAGCGCACCGGGCAGGGCAGCCGCGAGCACCATGACCCCGTACACGACGGACGCCGTGACCCCGTGGCTGGCGCCCAGGCCCGCGACCCCGAAGACCCAAGCAGCCGCCCCCTCGCGCGGCCCCCATCCGGCAAGGTTCACCGGGACGGCCGCCACCAGCAGCACCACGAGGGCGAGGGGCAGCACGCCGGCCGCCGGCACGTGCGCCCCCGCGGTACGGCTCGCCACGAGGAACACGGTGGCATGTCCGATCACCGCCACGACGGACGCCACGACAACCCCGACCGCGGTCCTTCGGGCACGCAGGATCGCCCGCAGATCGTGCCGGACAGGGGCGGCAACGCGCACCGACGCGGCAAGGCCAGCGAGACCGAGGATCACCGCGGCAGCGAGGACCGACACTGCCACCACGGGCAAGGACGGGCGGATCGCCGACGGCACGGCGACGAGCACCACCGCGGTCAGCGCCATCTGCACCAATTGCCCCAACCCACGCTCCCAAGCGACCGACCGCAACGCTACGCCCAGATGTCCGGTCCGGCGGCCGCGGTCGACGGCCCGGTGCAGGTCGCCCAGGACGCCGCCGGGAAGCATGACGTTCAGCATCTGGGAGCGGTAGTAGGCGGCGACCGCGCCTCCCAGCGGTACGTCGAGCCCGAGCGCCCCGGCGACGAGCCGCCACCGCCACGCACAGCACACCGTCGTGAGAGCTCCCACTGCCAGTGCCGTGACGAGCGCGGCGGCGTGGATGCTGGACAGGCCGCGGACGAAGGGCTCGGTGCCGTACTGCCAGACGAGCAGGCAAAGCACCACCGCTCCCCCTGCACGGCGTACCCAGACTCCTCGCGTCCGGCCGATCGCCCGCTCCACTCCCTCGAGTGCTTGTTCCTATCTGGCCTTACGGCGCGGAGGCCCGGGTGGTTCAGCCGACACGCGGGCGAGGATGTCCGCGAACGCGCGGGCCGCGTCCGACCACCCGGCGAGCTCGAGCCGCCGCCGGTTGGCCAGCCGGCGGAGCCTCCTCCGATGCTCCGGGTCGGCGAGCCAGCGCCGCAGGGCGGCAGCCAGCGCTCCGGGACTCTCGGCCGGCACGAGCATGCCCGGAAGGCAACCGTCGCCGCCGGCCCGGCCGAGGGCTTCGACCACGCCGCCCAGGGCTTCGACCACGCCGCCCAGGGCTTCGGCCACGCCGCCCACGTCGGCCGCCACGACCGGCAGGCCGTGAGCGAGGGCCTCGGCGACGACCATCCCGTACGTCTCGGAGCGAGAGGCGAGCACCAGCACGTCGGATTCGGCGTAGGTGCGGTCCAGGTCGACACCCACGCGGGGACCGGTGAACCGGACCCGGTCGGAGAGGCCGAGCCGACGAACGGTCTGGCCCAGCCCCGCGGCGTAGTCCTCCTCGACGTCGAGCGCACCGACGCAGAGGCATCGCCAGCGGAGGTCGGAGACCTCGGCGAGCGCGGAGAGCAGCAGGTCGTGCCCCTTGCCCGGGATCACGGCCCCCACGCAGAGGAGCTCGCCCCCCGCGTCCGTTCCCGGTGCAACGCCCGCCCGGTCGACGCCCGGCTCGACGACGTGCAGCACGGCGGCTCGCAGCCCGTACTCCGCCTGGAGCCAGTCCCGGGTCCACCGGCTCGTCGTGACTACGCAGGTGGCGGCCGAGAACGCGGCGCGCTCGTCCGCCGCGACGTCGGGGTGGTGATACCCCCACGGCATGTGCACGAGCACGACCAGCCGGAGCCGGTCGCCCGCCGACGCCACGAGGTCTGGTGACGCAGCCACGACCAGGCTGTCGATGAGGACCAGGGCACGGTCCTCGCGCCGACGCAGCACGTCCTCGAGAGCGGGGCGAGCCGCGGCCGGCGAACCGCGCGAGCCTCCCCATGGCCCAGGCACCGGGTGCTCGTGGGTCACCCAGCCCAGGCACTCCAGCTCGTGGAGCACCTTCCGGTCGTAGACGTTGCCCCCGCTGGGCCTGCGCGGGTCGTCGAGACCGTCGGGAACGACGGCGTGGACGTGGGTCACAACGACCGCTCGTACCCCGCGGAGGCGACGTGCGACTCGTGCAGCGTGACCGCAATCGAGGAGATCCGGCCGTTGCTCGTGCCCAGAGCGCCAGCGGCCACCTGACCGGCCAGCCGGTCCGCCACCAGCTTGGCCAGCACCTCTGTGGTGGTGTTCTGGCCGGCCAGCTCGGGGTGGTCGTCGAGGTTGCGGTAGGTCAGGTCGGCGAGTACGGCGTGAAGCTCCTGCGTGGCCAGTCCGATGTCGAGCAGCACTCCGTGCGCGTCGAGCGCGGGTCCCCGGAACGTCGCATCGACGACGTACGTCGCTCCGTGCAGCTGCTGCGCGGGGCCGAACACCTCGCCCTGCAGACTGTGCGCCACCATCACGTGGTCGCGGACCGTCACGCCGAACATCAGTCCTCCGCGTCGTAGCTGATCGTGTGGCAGAGCGCCGGCAGCTCGCCGGACGCCAGGCGCGGCATCAGCCGCGGGAGCTCCGCGAACGGCGAGCCGCCCGTGAGGAGCACGTCGAACGCAGGGTCCTCCAGCAGCTGCAACGCCAGGGCCAGCCGGTCGGCGGGGGTACGCCTCGCGCGGCGGGCCGCGGCCACCGCCCCCACCTGCGTGGCGCGGACGGCGAGACGTGCGGAGTGGAACGCCCCGCCGAGCGAGAGGCTGACCGGCGTGTCGCCGTACCAGCTGAGCTCGATGACCGCGCCCTCGGTCGCCAGCAGGTCCAGCGACAGCTGCAGTCCGGCTGAGGTGGCGCTGGCGTGCAGCACCAGGTCGCAACCCCGTGGAGCCTCCTCCGGCGAGGCGAACGAGACGCCGAGCGCGTGCGCGACCCCGGTACGCGACGGGTCGACGTCGACCAGGGTCACCGCGACGCCGGGGATCCCGGCGAGCAGGCGGGCGACGCAGCAACCGACCATCCCCGCACCCACCACCGCGACCCGGTCCCCGACGAGAGGTGCGGCGTCCCACAGTGCGTTGACCGCGGTCTCGACGGTGCCCGCCAGGACAGCCCGCCGCGGCGGCACCCCATCGGGGACGACCGTGACGGCTGACGCCGGGACGACGTACCGCGTCTGGTGCGGGTACAGGCAGAAGACTGTGCGACCGGCGAGCGCCTCCGGTCCGTGCTCCACGGTCCCGACGTTGAGGTAGCCGTACTTCACCGGCCCGGGGAACTCGCCCTCCTGGTACGGCGCGCGCATGACGTCGTACTGGTCGGGCGGCACGCCGCCACGGAACACCAGCGTCTCGCTCCCGCGGCTCACGGCGGAGTGCAGGCTGCGGACGAGCACGTCGTCCTGCCCGGGGTCGATCACGTCGACCGTGCGGATCTCCCCGCGCCCAGGTTCGCTGAGCCAGAACGCCCGCGCCTCGTGCGCCACCGCCACCTCACCCGTACGTCGAAGATCGCCTCGGTGAACCCCAGCATGGCCTGTCCCGTACTGCAGTATGGAGCGCGAGACGCGGGACCTGCGGAGGAGCACACGTGCGACGCCTTCAGGCCACCAAGGGCCGGCCCCGTGCTGTCGCCTCCACGGTGCTCACCCTGCTGGCGGGCCTCGCTGTCTGGGGTGCGCTCGTCCTCCCCGCCCGGGTCGACCACCTGTCCCCGTCCCTGCTGCTCCACCTCCCCGTCGAGGCGATCGTGCTCGTCGGGATCGCCCTGGTCCTGCCCGCGCGGGCGCGTCCCCCAGCAGCGGTGATCCTCGGTCTTGTCCTCGCCCTGGTCGTGGTCCTGAAGGTGGTCAACATCGGGTTCGTGATGGTCCTCGATCGGCCCTTTGACCCGGCCATCGACTGGACCCTCATCGAACCGGGCGTCGACGTGCTGCGGGACACCGACGGTGCAGCGGTGGCGAACGGCGCCGTCGTGGCCGCGGTACTCGGCGTCGTCGCGGCCGTGACTCTCCTTCCCCTCGCCGCGCTCCGCCTCAGCAAGGTCGCAGTCGCCCACAAGCGGGGGTCGCTGGTGGCGGGGGCAGCTCTCGGGCTGGCCTGGACGCTGGCCTTCGTGACCGGCCTCCAGCTCTCCCCGGCCGACCAGGTGGCCTCTGCCAGCGCCGCCCAGCGGGTCTACGACGACGTACGACAGGTGCGCGCAGGCCTCGAGGACAGGGCCGCGTTCGAGAAGGAGATCGCGAGTGACAAGGTCACCGGCACTCCCGACGATCGGCTCCTGACCGGCTTGGCCGGCAAGGACGTGCTGCTGGTCTTCACCGAGAGCTACGGCCGTGCGGCGGTGCAGGACCCCTCGATCTCGCCGGATGTCGCGCGCGTCCTCGACGCTGGGACCCGTCGGCTGGCGGAGGTCGGGTTCTTTGCCCGCAGCGGCTTCCTCACCTCGCCCACGTTCGGAGCGGGCAGCTGGTTCGCCCACGCGACGATGCAGTCGGGGCTGTGGGTGGACAACCAGCAGCGCTACGACGAGCTGCTCGGGGACCGGCGCATGACCCTCACGTCTGCCTTCGGCCGGGCCGGCTGGCGAACTGTCTTCGCCCTCCCCTCGGTCACGTCCGAGTGGCCGGAGGGTAAGACCTTCTACCGCTACGAACGGCTCCTCGACAAGAGCGACACCGGGTACGTCGGTCCGCGCTTCGGCTGGTCGCTGATGCCCGACCAGTACGTCCTGGACGCCTTCCGCCGCATCGAGCTCGAACCGGAGAACCGCGACCCGGTCATGGCCGAGATCGACCTCTCCTCCAGCCACCACCCGTGGACACCGCTGCCCGAGCTGGTGCCGTGGCGCACCCTGGGCGACGGCTCGGTGTTCGGGGGCATGCGGGACGACGGCCTCTCGGCCCAGGAGCTCCTCCGCGACCCCGAGGGCGTGCGTGGTGCGTACGGACGCTCGGTCGTGTACTCGCTCAGCTCACTCATCTCGTTCGTCCGCACGTGGCCGGACCCGGACCTCGTCGTCGTGATGCTCGGCGACCACGAGCCCTGGTCCTACATCAGCGGTCCCGACGCGACGCACGACGTGCCGGTGACGATCCTCGCCCACGACCCGGCGGTGCTGCACCGGGTCGCGGACTGGGGCTGGGAGGACGGACTGCGACCCGGCCCGGACGCACCCGTGTGGCGGATGGACAGCTTCCGCGACCGGTTCCTCACTGCCTTCGGACCACACTGAGCCGTCGGACCTCGCTGAGCGCTCACCCCTTCACGGCGACGAAGGCGAGCTTCCTGATCCGGTCGCCCGCCAGCCACGCGCTCCAGAGTCGGTGCGCCGTCAGCAGGTCGTCCACCGCACGCCGCCCGACGCACGCGGCGATCGCTGAGGCGTCCGCGGTGTACGCGTCGGTCAATGCCTCGACCACCGTGAGGTGCGCACGCGTGCAGTCCTCCGCCCACGCAACCCGCAGCCCCGCGCGCCCGAGAGCGGCCACCAGGGCCTCATGACGTACGGGCCAGACGGTGTCGGCGTCCGGCATCCGCGCCCGCTCCGCCTCGGTGAGTGGTGCGCCTTCCTCGACCGTGAAGGCGAGCCGACCACCCGCCGCCAGCACGTCGGCGACCGCACCGAGGAGGGCATCCTGGTCGGGGAAGGCCAGCATCGTCTCGAGCAGGAGCACGACGTCGAAGGGGCCGGGCGGCACCGGTGGCACGCGTGCCACCTCGAACCGGCAGGGCAGATCGCCGGCCCGGCTCCGGGCGATCTCGACCGCCGCCGGGCTGGCGTCCACCCCCAGGTACGTGCACCCGAGCTCGCGCGTGATCAGCCGGCCCGGCCCGGCCACCCCGCAGCACACATCGAGCACCGAGACACCGGAGGCGATACCGGCGCGGTTCGCCAGCGCCAGGATGTCCCTGGCGCGCATGAAGCCCTCCTGACCGACGAACCCGCAGGTCCCGTACGCCGCGCTCCGGGCCCGTTCCAAGGCGCGGTCGAATCGGTGGCGGTCGATTCGGTGGCGGACGTCCTGCCTCACGCGTCGACCCTCACCACACCACGCCCCCGCGGATCGGCCGACCCTGTGCGGCCGGCGGCCCGGCGCCTCGCCAGCCACCACACGTCGCGCCCGAACGACTCGGCCACGAGAAACGCGACCAGGAGCAGCGACGCTCGCGTCACAGCGTCGGGAAGCAGCCGCGACGCCGCGACGGTCAGCACGATGCCCGCCGTCGCAGTGACCACCTTGCGCCAGTACCGCGGCGGCAGCCGCCGCCGCATCCACGGCCGGACGAGACCAGCCGCGCCGAACAGGTACCGCGCGGCACCGATCGCAAGCACCCAGGCCCCGAACCACGCAGCGGCGTACACGCTGAGCACCAGCATCAAGAACGCATCGGCCTCGCCGTCGAACCGGGTTCCGAATGCCGAGATCGTGCCGGTCCGGCGAGCCACCCAACCGTCAACCAGGTCGAGCGCCAGCGCCGTCGCCGCCAGGGCGACGAGCGGCGTCGGTGAGTGCGGCTCATCGAAGAAATCCGCCACCAACGCCGCAGCGCTACAGCTCAGCGTGGCCCGGGTCAGAGTGACCATATCGGCCGGTCCCAGCCCATGCGCAGTCCGCGACAGCCCGGCTGCCACCGTCGCGTACAGCACGGCACCGCACCCGAACCCAACGAACCAGCCCGGGGGACCAAGCCCGGTCGTCCTCGCGAGCGCGGAGAGGGTGAGCAGCAGACCAGCAAGACCGAGCACGGAAACCCCGTGCCGACCGCGCACCACCGTCACCCACCCTCAGCAACTCAGCCGTCGTCCCTGTGCACGCAGATTGCTAGCGTCAGGTTCACCCGGGAGGCGAGGTGAGCACTCGGTGGCGAGCCCGGCCATGAGCTTCCCTGAGTGGCTGCGGCTGCGCGAACCTGCCGACGCAGACTCCCGATCACGCGAGCTCGTGGACGAGGTCCGTCGGCTGCTGGCCGGGGACCGCACCGTCGTCCACGACCTCGGTTCCGGCACGGGGTCCATGGGCCGATGGCTCGCGCCGCTGCTGCCAGGTCCCCAGCATTGGGTCCTCTACGACCGCGACCCCGAACTCCTCGCTCAGGCTGCGGCGCACCCACCGTGGGAAGGATCGGACCGAGCACCTGTCACCGTCGAGACCAGGGAACGTGACCTGACGCACCTGGACCCGGCAGAGCTTGACGGAGCAACGCTGATCACCGCGTCTGCACTGCTCGACGTCCTCAGCGACGACGAGCTGGGCCAGCTCGTTGCTGCCTGCACCACCGCCGGAGTCCCCACGTTGATCACGCTCACCGTCACCGGACGCGTGGATCTCACCCCCTCGCATCCCCTGGACGCCCGCCTGAGCGAGGCCTTCAACGCCCACCAACGACGGCCCACCGAACGAGGGCGACTGCTGGGTCCCATGGCGGCATCTGCGACGGCCGAGGCCGTTCGGTCACGCGGGCTTCGGCTCCTCGCCCGCACGAGTCCGTGGATGCTCGACGCCGACGACCAACCGTTGATCACGGCGTGGTTGCACGGCTGGCGTGCTGCCGCGACCGAGCAACGCCCGGGGCTCGCGCGTCGAGCCGCGACGTATGTGGATGATCGGCTGGCGCAGGCGGCTGTGGGTGATCTCCGGGTGAGGGTGGAGCACCAGGATCTCTTGGTCTTGTCGGCGTGACCGCCGGGAGCACCGCGCTCACCGAAACCAAGGTCGGTCGCCGCCTCGGCGTCACCCTGTCGTCTGGTGGTACCAGCGATCCGGCATCTCCAGACCTCGAAGGCACACCCCAGCAGCGTGCGCCGTGGGCGACGTCGAGGACGCAACGCGCCGCGTCGAGCCCGCTTCCTACCGTGACTCTGCATCGGCCTTGGGCGCGCCGCCAACGCCGATCGCATTGCCGTCGGGATCGCGGCAGGTCACCTTGCGTACGCCGTTGGCGTAGGTCTCACGCTCGGCTGGGTCGAGACCGCGACCAACGCCGCCTCTTCCGACGTGACTACACCGGAGCCCGGGTTCGACGGCGCCTTCGCCTCAGCGGCGCTTGCCCCGACCCTGACGACGGACGTTGTCGAGGAACTCGTCCAGGGCGTCCCAGGCCTCGAACGTGGCGAGGTACGAGCGCACGGGCGAGGGCGTGATCTCGTAGGCGATGGCCCAGTTCCAGGACGCCCCCAGGATCTCGTCCCGGTAGTCCTGGAACGCCTGGACGACCCGTGGAGAGACGGCCCTCCAGGCCCCGGCGGCACCGGCGGCCAGCGTGACGAGGACGGACACGAACTTGCCGGCGAGTTCGGCGTCCGGCCACAGGACGACGCCGAGGACGACGAGGCCGACGAGCGCACCGATGCCGACGAGCACGGGCGCGAACGAGCGGAGCGCGTTCACCGCCAGCCTGCGGCTCGCCCACAGGGACCCCACGGCGCTGCCGACGATGGCGTCCAGCGGGACGAGGTCCCCGGCCGCCGTCTCGCCCGTGAGCAGCGAACGCCACCGGGCTCCTTGCCGGTGCAGCGTGTCCGGCCAGGACTGCTTCGGCCTCTCGGTGGTGGGCCGCTGCGCGTTCACCGCCCTGTCCCAGGCGAGCAGGGACATCGTCACGGTCTCCGCTGCATGGTCGGGCAGGACCGTGGTCAGGTCGCGGAGCGCGCGGTGGATCTGCCGGGTCACCTCGGGGCGGACCTGTCCCTGCAGGCTGGCAGGACCGTCCGACCGGTCGCTGTGCCGCGCAGGGTGCGTGGGACGCCGGGTGTACCGCTCGAGGTCGGCGCCGAGGGAGTAGGCCTTGGCCACCCGGACGTCCACCCAGGTCATCGCTCGGAGCAGGTCCTCGTGCAGCAGGGGCACGGCGGCACGGATCGCCTCGTTGGATGCCCGCTCGTGCTGGAGCCGCTGCAGCGTGGTCACCGGCCACACGCCACCGTCGCGGTCCCCGAACTGGACCTGTAGCCGTACGACCCGCGCCAGCACCTGCGTGACGCGCAGCTCCGACTGCGTGTGCAAGGGGAGCCTGCTCATCGACGGCAGGGCCGGGGACAACGCCGGGGACGGCGAACCCGGGGCGGCCCGAGGCGTCCGGGCGGCGGGGTCTGTCCCGATGTGCTGGCCCGCGGCGACGGTGGGCTCAGCCTCGTCCGCGTCGTCGTCGTCCGGCGAGTCCTCCGCGTCCGCGTACAGCTGGGAGAGCTGCCAGCCGAGCGCCACCGCGGTCCTGACGGCCTCACCGAGGTCGGGGGGCGCGGGCCGGGCGGCCGGTGGTACCGGCTCGGAGATGACCTCCGGCCGGCGCTGGGTGACGACCTGCCGCGCAGGAGCCTTGGTCGTCAGGTTCTCGTCCGAGAGCTGCCCCATCGGTTCACCCCCGTGCCGGCATGGCCACCCGCCGTGGTCATGCCTGCTCACACAGTCCTCCGTGTGGACGGGGTGTCAAGCGACCACCCCCACACCGCCCCGCTCGACAATCGTGCGATTTCGTGCGCTGGGTACTTGACGGGTTATTGACGATTTGCTTGCCTTAGGTCGCCCAAAAGGACTCGGCCGACGCCGTGCCGGCGAGCAGTGACAGACCACAGGGGGCGCACGAGCTCGCGCCGGCCTCGCGGGAGCTGTGGTGCTGCGCCCACCTCACTCTGCAAGGAGGCCGAGCCATGCGGTCACACTCCGGACGCTGGCAACGGCGGATCGCCGTCCTCGCCGTGCTACCCCTGCTTGCCGTCGTCCCGCCTGGGCTCGCCGGTGCCGCACCCGAAGGCACCGGGCTGCCCACTGCCGGTGGGGACGAGGAGATCGTCGCAGTGCGACTCGCCGACCGCAGCGGCGTCCGCGACCTGATCGCGGCCGGAGCCGACGTCACCGAGTACGCCACCCCGGTCGGCGGGAGCGTCGAGGTGCACGTCGTCGCCACCGAACAAGAGCAGCAGCGGCTGCGCACGCTGGGCTTCGCCGTCGGCGAGACGGTGGTCGGAGCAGGCGAGGTCGACGAGGTCGTGGCCGAGCGGCAGGCCACCCTGCAGCGCCTCGAGGTCGTCACCACGGCCGCCACGGACACGCTCACGGTGCTGCGCTCGGAGTGGTTCGAGAGCATCGGCGGGCAGACCTACCTGAATGTCGAGGTCAAGAGCTCCGCGGGCGAGGACAGCACCACCGTGCTCACCGTGAGCTGGGACGGCAACAGCTACACGTTGGACCGGTTCGTCGACGCCGGGGAGTACCTGTACCACCGGTTCAGTAACCCGATTCCTGTCAGCGAGATCCCGGATGACGTGACGATCACCAGCAGCATGGGCGGGGAGACCACTGCTGCCGTGTCGGAGTGGCTGGGGGAGCCGCGCAAGCCGGTCGGCCCGCAGTTCGCGACGGGGTTCGTCGACCACTACATGGACCCGACCGAGGTCTACGAGCGCATCGAGTCCCTCGCCGCCGAGTTCCCGGGACTCGCCGAGATCGTCGATCTGCCGTACAAGACGAACGGGTACCGCCGCCACGCGCAGGCGCTGATCGGCACCACGAACGGCAACGCGTTCTACGTGACCTCCCGGGCCTGGGGCCACGAGGGCGGCAACGACCTGGCCCTGGAGACCCGAGACCCGGGCACGGCCGAGAGCCCGCTCACGGTCTCGGTCGAGAGCGGGACGATCGTGGTCTCGCTGGCGACCGACGGCGACGGGGTAGTCACCAGTACGGCCGCAGAGGTCGTCGACGCGATCCACGCCTCGCCCGACGCCTCCGCACTGGTGACCGCCTCGACGTACCGCGGCAACGCGGGCAACGAGGTCGCCGTCCCGGGCAATGAGCAGCTGTCGGACTCCCTCGACGCCCCGGACGCCGTGTCGCGCGAGCCGTTCACCATGCGGGCGATCCGCATCGGCAAGCACCGCGACGGCTCCAAGCCGGGCGTGTTCGCCTACTCACAGGAGCACGCGCGTGAGTGGGTGACCCCGCTCGTTGCCGTCGAGACGGCGGAACGGCTGCTGCGGAACTACCGCAACGACGCGGCCACGCGGCGACTGGTGGACGACCTCGACATCTTCATCATCCCGTCGGTGAACCCCGACGGCGGCCACTTCTCGTTCTACGACGAGAACTTCCAGCGCAAGAACATGACCAACTACTGCGGGCCCGAGGACAGCGACCCGGGCAGGTACGGCGACTGGGGCGTGGACATCAACCGCAACTTCAGCGTCGGGTCCCGGTTGGACGGCTACGACGGCGCGTCAAGCAGCTGCCGGAGCGGCGTGTACTCCGGTGGGGCGGAGCTGTCCGAGCCGGAGGCGCGCAACGAGGTCTGGCTCACCGAGCAGTTCCCCAACATCCAGTTCGCCATGAACGTCCATTCGTACGGCGGCTACTTCATGTGGCCCCCTGGCGCGTACATCGCGGACGGACGTGTGCCGCTGCCGCGGCCGACGCTCGGCCAGGAGGACTACTTCTGGGCGGCGTCCAGCCACATCCTGTCGGCAGTGCAGACGTGGCGTGGGACCGCCGTGTGGCCAGGGCGTACCGGTCCTGTCAGCGACGTGCTGTACTCCGCCGCCGGCAACTCAGCTGACGAGCACTGGTACAGCCGCGGGATCTTCGGCTGGGACTTCGAGGTCGGCTCCGACCTGTGGGACGCGCAGGAGGGTGACTGGGAGGCCGTGGGCTTCCAGCCTCCGTTCGCCGAGGGCTTCCAGGAGGCCATGGAGTTCTCGAATGGCCTCTTCGGGCTGTTCGAGGTGGCACGCGCCCACGGCTCCGACGGGAAACCGCCGTCGACGACTCTCGTGCAGACCGAGGACGGCATCACGTTCGAGTCCTCCGAGCCGGTGACCATCCACTACACCCTCGACGGCAGCCGTCCGACGTACCAGTCGCCCATGGTGAGCTCAGCGGGCCTGCGCGAGGGCGCTGCCGCGATCCCGCTCGAACCGGGGACCACCACGGTCCACTGGTTCTCCGTCGACGCCGCGGGCAACGTCGAGTCCGGGTACGACCCGAACGGTCAGGGTGACAACTACCGGAGGCAGAAGGTCACCGTCGAGGGACGGTGACGCGAAGACCGGCCCATTCCACGGGTGAACGCAATCCCAAGAGCCGTGTTATCCGTGGTGCCTTGATGTCGCCAAGCATTGCTCGAAGCAGAACGACTCGACGGCCTGGTGAACAAAGCGCAGCTCGGGTTTCAGGCCCTATCCGGAAAGGTCGTCGGTCGTCGGCTTTGTCGGTCTTGCGAGGCAGAGCGGTTCGTATCGCGCTTCGTACGTCAAACCCGAAGTTCTTCGGGTTGCGATTTGTGCTGGTGACATTGCTGTTACGCACAGTGTTCAATGGGTTCGTCACCGCGAGGGGGGTTCGTCGATGGCCGGGACTGTGGGGCTGCTCGGTGGTGTGCGGCTCGCCTCGGGGGTGGTCGTGGCCGTGGCGGTGGTGTGCGTGTCGGTGGCGGTGGTGACGGCGACCGGGATCCGCGGTGAGAGTCGGGACCTTTCTGAGCGTTTGGTGCCGGCCGCGACTGGGGCTGGGGACCTGTTGGAGGTCTACACCGCGCAGGGCACCGCCTTGCGTGAGCACGTGACCGACGGCCGGCCCTCGTCGTTAGCCGCGTTCGAAGCGGCGGGGCGGCAGATCCCTGTGCTGCTGGCGCGGGTGGACGCGCTGGCCGGCGATCACCCGGCGGTTGCCAGCCAGCTCCGCGCGGTGCGTCGAAGCCACCGCACGTGGTTGGACGGGGCGGCGCAACCACAGATCGCCGCAGTCGCCGCCGAGGACCTGGCCACAGCGCGTCGGCTGCAAGAGGCGCAGCTCACGCTGCGCCAGCCGCTTGGCCTGACCCAGCGGGTTGCGGTGTCGAACCTGCAGAACCAGATCACCACCGAGCAGGCAGTCACTGCGGAAAGTCTGCGCGACAGGCAGCAGTACCTGTTGTGGGCGCTGGTCGCCATTGCGGTGACGCTGGTGCTGGTGGTCGCCGCGGGCGTGGTCGGGGTGCGGCGCTGGTTGCTGACGCCGTTCACCGCGTTGTCCCGGGCGGCGGACGCAGTCGCCGGCGGTGACCACTCGGTGCACGTGCCGTCGGTGGGGCCTCCCGAGCTGGCCCGGATGGGCGCCAGTGTGGAGGCGATGCGGACCCGTCTCATCGTCGCCCTGCATGACAGTGAGGCGGCCCAGCACCGCGCCCGCGGGCTGCTGGAGGCCTCTCCGGACGCCACCGTGGGGGTGAACCGTGACGGTCGGATCGTCCTGGTCAATACCCAGGCCGAGCGGCTCTTCGGCTACGACCGGGTGGTGCTGATCGTCGGTCGATCGAGATACTCGTACCCGACTCGGTCCGCGAAGCCCATCCGGGCCACCGCGCGGACTACCTGGCCGACCCGCAGCCCGGGCCGGTGGGGCAGGGCCGGCCGCTGCGCGCGGTCAACCGCGACGGGGACGAGTTCCCGGTCGAGATCAGCCTCTCCACGTTCGGAACCGGCGCGGACCTGGTGGTCTCGGCCGCAGTGCGCGACATCACCGAACGGCTGGCCGCCCAGGCCGAAGCCGAGGAGCTTCGCGCCGAGGCCGAACGTGCCCGCCTCGAACGTCGCCTGGCTCAAGCACAGCGGCTGGAGAGCCTAGGCCAGCTCGTCGGCGGGGTCGCGCACGACTTCAACAACATGCTCAACATCGTCTCCGGATACACCAACATGGCCCGCACCGAGGTAGCAGCTGCGGCAGTAACCGACTCTCGCTGGGTCTCAGTGGTCGGTGACCTCGACCAGGTCCAACAGGCCTCCGATCGGGCCGCCCAGCTGACCCACCAACTCCTCTCGTTTGCACGCCGCGAGGTCACCCACCCCGAATCCCTCTTCCTCAACGACGTGGTCACCGGGGTCGAGCCGATGCTGCGCCAGACTCTGGGCGAACACATCGACCTGCTCACCGGACTCAGCCAGGATCTGTGGCCGGTGCTCGCCGACTCAGTTCAACTCGAGCAGGTACTGGTCAACCTCGCCGTGAATGCGCGCGATGCCATGCCTGCCGGCGGCAAACTCGCGATCGACACCGCCAACCTCGACGTGGACGCCCACTACGCCGAAACGATGCCCGAGGTCACGCCCGGCCGCTACGTCCGGCTTCGCGTGTCCGACACCGGGACTGGCATGGATCGGGAAACCCTCGACCGGGTATTCGAGCCGTTCTTCACCACCAAGCCGCAAGGCGAGGGGACCGGTCTGGGTCTGGCCACCATGTACGGGATCGTCACCCAAGCCGGCGGGCACGCCCAGGTCTACTCCGAGCCCGGCCACGGCACCACCATCACCGTGCTGCTCCCGGTCACAGACCAGGACAGCGTCCTCACCCCCGACGGCTCGAGCGAAGACCTGCCCTCGGGCCATGGGGAAGCCGTGCTCGTGGTCGAGGACGAGGCCCCCCTACGCGACCTGGTCGTCCGAATCCTCACCGAGCACGGCTACCACGTGCGCACCGTGACCACCGCCCCGGACGCACTACAAGACGCCGGCCAACTCGACCAGCCCCTCGACCTCCTCCTCACCGACGTCGTCATGCCCACCATGCTCGGCACCGAAGTCGCCGAAAACGTGCGCGCCCTACGCCCAGACGTCCACGTCCTCTACATGACCGGCTACGCCCAACCCACCCTCGCCGCGCAGATCAACCTCGACCCCACCGTCGACGTCGTCGAGAAACCCTTCACCAAGGCCACCCTCCTCGCCAAGGTCCACACCGCCCTCACCCAGCAAGGCGGACAGCCGCCTCACGAGGCGATCCCGGGTAGTCGGTAGAGCGGGCGGGGCGCAGGGGAGGCCGGAGCTCCGGCCGCCTGAGCGTCGAGGCGCGTCTGCTGGCCTGGCTGCGACGAGCGGCCTTTGGCGTCCTCGTACGTGGGTCTCCACGTCTGAGCTCGAGCCGTGGCCGGTCTCCTTCGATCAGACGGCCGGGTCGGGCAGGATCTCCCGCACCTCTTGCGCACAGCGGCAGACCACGGCGATCTTGGCAGCCCACTCGAGCGCCTCCTCGCGTGACGGCACGTCGACGACCGCGAACCCGCCGAGGACCTCCTTGGTCTCCGGGTACGGGCCGTCGGTGACCGTCCCGTCGGTGGCCACGACGCTCGCCCTCTGGCTTTCCAGCCCACCGCCGAAAACCCACACGCCGGCGTCCTTGGCCTCTTTGACCACCTCGTGCGCGGCCTTGGCCACGTCGGGCAGCTCCTTCTCGGGGATGATCATCGTGCCATCATCGAACGAGATCAAGTACCGCGTCATCCCATGACTCCCTTGTCCCGGCGGCCATCCGACCGCCTCTCACCTCTTCTACGAACGCCTCGCTCCGGATCCGACACTCTGCACGAGGAAGCTCTCACGAGACCTCGGCCGCACGCTCATGCCGCCGACCTGGACCTGGGGGCAAGGGTCGGGCCGAGCCCGCGTGGTGAGAACGCTCAGACCAACTCGCCGCGCTTCCTGCTCAGGTAGGCGCGCTCGGCCGAGTTCTGGGTGGCGGCGATGGCGGCGTCGTACGACTCCTTCGCCTCGGCGGTCCGGCCGAGCCTGCGGAGCATGTCGGCGCGGGCGACGTGCCATGCGTGGTAGCCCGCGAGCGGCAGCCGGTCGACCAGAGTGAGGGCGATCCTCGGGCCGTCCAGCTCAGCGACCGCGACCGCGCGGTTGAGTGCGACGATCGGCGACGGGTCGAGCCGGGTCAGCTGGTCGTACAGTGCGACCACCTGCGACCAGTCCGTGTCCGACGCGGTGGGGGCGTCGGTGTGGACGGCGTTGATCGCGGCGAGTATCTGATAACGGTCGGGTCGGTTCATCGCGAGGCACTCGCGGACAAGATCGTGCCCCTCGGCGATCAGCCCGCGGTCCCAGCCGGCGCGATCCTGCTCGCCGAGCGGGACCAGCTGCCCATTCCGGACGCGGGCCTCACGCCGGGCCTCGGTGAGCAGCAGCAGCCCGAGCAAGCCGGCCACCTCCGGCTCCTCGGGGAGCAGCTGGCGGAGGAGCCGTGTCAGCCGGATGGCCTCGCCCGTGAGCTCGGCGCGCACCGGGTCGCCGTCGCCGGTGGCGAGGTAGCCCTCGTTGAAGACGAGGAACAGCACCGCCAGCACGCCGCCGAGCCGCTCGGGGAGGTCGGCGGCCTCGGGCACCCGGTAGGGCACCTTCGCCGCCGCGATCTTCTTCTTCGCCCGAGTGATCCGCTGCGCCATCGTGGTCTCGGGCACGAGGAACGCCTGCGCGATCTCAACCACAGTCAGCCCACCGAGGAGGCGGAGCGTCAGTGCGATCCTCGCTTCCGGTGCGAGCGCCGGGTGGCAGCAGGTGAACAGCAGCCGCAATCGGTCGTCCTCGACCGGCCCGGTGTGCGCGTGGGGCGTGTCGTCGCGGTACATGAAGGCCGCCTGGTGCTTCGCGTCGCGCTGCCTCTCGCGGCGGATCCGGTCGATCGCGCGGTGGCCCGCGGTGGTGGTGAGCCAACCGCCGGGGTTGGGAGGTACGCCGGACTCCGGCCACTTCTCCAACGCGGCCACGAGCGCCTCACCCGCCGCCTCCTCCGCGATGTCGATGTCACCGAAGCGGCGGACGAGCGAGGCGATCAGGCGGCCGTACTCCTCGCGGAAGACCCGCTCGATGGCCGCGGTTCCGGCCTGCATCGATCAGTCGTCGTTCGGGCCGGCTCAGGCGAGGCCGTCGAACGGACGGACCTCGACCTTGCCCCGGCACGCCTTGGACGCCTCGGCGGCGAGCTTGAGCGCCACGTCGAGGTCGGGCGCGTCGATGACCCAGAATCCCCCGATGACCTCCTTGGTCTCGAGGTAGGGGCCGTCGGTCATCACCGGCGTCTCACCCTGGCCGTCGACGACGGTCGCCGTCGATGCCGGCTGGAGCCCACCGGCGAAGACCCAGTGGCCATCGGCGCGAAGCTTGTCATTGAAGGCGCCCGTCGCTGCGAACGCCTCCTCCATCTCCTCCTTGGAGCCGTAGTCGCCGTACTCGTCCACCTCGGCGGGGCCGTGCACCGTCAACAGGTAGTGCGTCATCACACTTCTCCTCGGTTCCAGGCGGTCCCGATGACCGCCTTGTACTCCCACCACGAACTGCATGCCGCCGATACGACAACCTGCCACACAGAAGGCCTTGCGAGCCGGTTCCTCAGAGGCCAGCTGCCGTTTAACGCTCCGGAGCAGTAGCACCGGGCATCGCCAGGGACACCGGCTTCTCCGTCCTTCCCACCGATCTTTTTCCATGGTGATGTCGAGATGGCCGAGTCGGCTCCGACCTACTCGTGACGGCGCCGGACGGCGGGGCCGATGGAGCGAAGGAGGCTCGCGATGAGCAACGTGCTCCTGGATGTGTCGATGTCCCGGGACGGGTTCTCGGCAGGACAGAAGGTCAACGAATTGACCGACTTGGTCCACGGCGTCCGTACTGCCGTCGCCGCCCACGCCGACTGGGCCGACACCGCTCAGCTCGTCGCCGGGCAGCTGCGGGCACACCTGCCCGGCCCGGACGTGCTGACCGCCGAGCAGCGGCTCGGCTCACCGGACCACTACTGCGGCCACACTCTGTACGTCGAGCCGGACGGGTCGTTCTCGATCGTCGCGCTGGTCTGGCGGCCCGGGCAGCTCACCCGGATCCACGACCACGTCACGTGGTGCGTGTTCGGCGTCGTCCAGGGCGTCGAGCACGAGGACCTGTTCGACGCCGACCTGAACCTGGTCGGCCGCAGTGAGAACCAGATCGGCGACGTCAGCGGTTTCGCACCGCCCGGCGACATCCACCGCGTGCGCAACACCAGCGAGACGACGGCGATCTCCATCCACATCTACGGCACCGACATCACCCGCATCGGCTCCAGCGCCCGCCGCTACTACGACTGACCTCGGTCGAGAACGCAAGAGGAAACCACACCCCCGATTACCGAAGGAGCAGCAGCCATGTCACTCGCCCGCGTCCACAACTTCGCCATCTCGCTCGACGGCTTCGGCACCGGTGAGGGCCAAAGCGCCGACGCACACTTCGGTCACGCCGGCGAGAGGCTGCACGAATGGATGTTCGCCACTCGGTGGTGGGGCGAGATGGTCGGCCCGCCCGGCGGTAGCGGCGGCGTCGACGACGTCTTCGTCCAGCAGCACGATCCGGGGATCGGCGCCGAGATCATGGGTGCCGGGAAGTTCGGCCACCCCGGATGGCACGAGGACCCGGAATG
>JBOGEN010000008.1:0-7192 GCA_050743265.1 Actinomycetes bacterium | reverse complement strand
CGGCCGGGCTGCGTGCGGGCCACCTCGCGCGGCAGCCGCGCCCGTCCGACGCACTGCTCCGCGAGGCGCTGCTGCAGCCGGAGAGCCTCGTGACGCTCGACCCCGATGTCGCCGGACCGGTCCGCCGGCTCGGCGAGCTTCTCCACCGTACGCGGGAGGTCGTCCAGGGCGGTGGTACCGCGGAGGAGGCGCTCTGGGTGCTCTGGGACGGCACGCCCTGGCCCCGGCGACTGGCCCGCGTCTCGTACGCCGGGGGGCGCACCGGCCGTGCCGCCGACCGTGACCTCGACGCCGTGTGCGCGCTGTTCGACGCGGCCGCGCGGGCGGAGGAGCGGCGCGGGCACCTGGGCGTCCGCAGCTTCCTGTCCGAGATCCGCGCGCAGCAGGTCGTGGCCGATCCCGGGCGGGTGGACGACCTGCGCGGCGGCGCCGTCCGCGTGCTGACGGCGCACCGGTCCAAGGGCCTGGAGTGGGACGTCGTGTTCACCGTCGGCGTCCAGGAGGGGGTGTGGCCGGACATGCGGCGTCGCGGCTCGCTGCTCGAGGCCGACCGCATCGGCCCGGAGGGCCCGCAGGAGCCGCCCACCCCGGCCGCGATGCTCGCCGAGGAGCGGCGCCTGTTCTACGTCGCGGTGACGCGCGCCCGGCAGCGGCTCGTCGTCACCGCGGTGGACTCGCCTGAGGACGACGGTCAGCGTCCCTCCCGGTTCCTCGACGAGCTGGACGTCGAGGTCGTCCCCGTCCGGCACCGTCCCCGGCGCCCGCTCTCGGTGCCGGGCCTGGTGGCCGAGCTGCGGGCCACCGCGGTCGACGTGTCCGCGAGTCCGGCCCTGCGGCAGGCCGCAACCCGGCGCCTGGCCCGGCTCGCCACCGCCCGTGACGAGACCGGGCGCCTGCTGGTCCCGTCCGCGGACCCGTCGCGCTGGTGGGGCCTGGTCGAGCAGACCGACCCCGAGGTCCCGATGCACGACCCGGGGCGTCCGGTCCGGCTGTCCGGCAGCGCCCTCGACGGGCTGACCGGGTGCCCGCTGCGCTGGTTCCTGCAGCGGGAGGTGCACGCGGAGTCGGCCCGGACGGTCGCGCTCGGCTTCGGCAGCGTCGTCCACGTGCTCGCGGACGAGGTGGCGCGCGGGACGACGCCCCCACGGCTCGACGCGTTGGTCGAAAGGCTCGACCGAGTCTGGGACCGGCTCGCGTTCGAGGCTCCGTGGCAGTCGACGCAGCAGCGGGACGAGGCACGATCCGCGCTCGAGCGGTTCCTGGTCTGGCACGTGGCCGAGCGGGGACGGGTGGCGGTCGCCACGGAGCACGAGTTCGAGGTCAGCCTCGCCGTGGGCGAGACCGAGGTCCGGCTGCGCGGCTCGATGGACCGGGTCGAGGTGGACGCCGAAGGCCGCGTCCACGTGGTCGACTTCAAGACGGGTAAGACCGTCCCGCCCACTTCGGCCCTCGTCGAGCACCCCCAGCTCGGTGCGTACCAGCTGGCCGTGCGGGAGGGCGCGCTCCACGACGTGCCGGGCGTCGGCTACTCCGGGCACGAGCCGGGCGGTGCGGAGCTCGTGCAGCTGCGCAAGGACGTCCGCGGGTACCCGCAGGTCCAGCGGCAGGGCGCGCTGACACCCGACGAGGACGGCACGTCCTGGGTGGACCGGCTGGTCGCCGACGCGGTCGGGCGCGTCCTGGCCGAGGACTTCCCGCCCGTGGTGAGTGAGGTGTGCGAGCGCTGCGAGTTCCGCCGGTGCTGCTCCGCACGCTCCGAGGGACGGCAGGTGGTCGAATGAGTGTCGTCACGATGGACACGCGGGCCGTACGTCCGGTGCTCGGCAGCCCGAGTGACCTGGCCGAGCTGCTCGACGTACCGTTCACCGCCGAGCAGCGGGATGCGATCACCGCCCCGCTCGAGCCGGGTGTCATCGTCGCCGGTGCGGGGTCGGGCAAGACGACCGTCATGGCTGCACGGGTGGTCTGGCTCGTCGGCAGTGGCGCCGTCGCACCGGGCGAGGTACTCGGGCTCACGTTCACGAACAAGGCCGCGGGCGAGCTCGCGCAGCGCGTCCACCGCTCGCTCCTTCGCGCGGGGCTGGCCGGCCCGTCGCTCTCGCCGGTGCCCGACGACAGTGCGGGCGCCGAGGACGGAGAGCCGACCGTGTCGACGTACCACGCGTTCGCGCAGCGTCTCCTCGCCGACCACGCGCTGCGCATCGGTGTCGAGCCGCGGGCGCGCCTGCTCGCCGACGCGACGCGCTTCCAGCTCGCGTACCGGACGCTCTGCCGCGCCGAGGGCCCGTACGCCCACCTCACCAAGCCGGTCCGGATGCTCGTGGCCGATCTCGTCTCGCTCGAGGGCGAGCTGAACGAGCACCTGGTGAGCACCGAGGCGCTGCGCGAGCACGACCGCGCCGTGCTCGCCGAGATCGCGGACCTGGCCAAGGCGCCCAAGGACGTGGCCACCGCGGCCGAGGTCGCGCATCGCCGGCTCGAGCTGGCCGACCTGGTGGACGAGTACCGGGCCGCCAAGCGTGCGAGGGACGCCGTCGACTTCGGTGACCAGGTCGCGCTCGCCGCGCGGCTGGGTGAAGAGCGCCCGGAGGTCGGCGTGATCGAGCGCGACAGGTTCCGGGTCGTGCTGCTCGACGAGTACCAGGACACCTCGGTCGCCCAGCGCCGCATGCTCACCGCCCTGTTCGGACACGGCCACCCGGTCACCGCGGTGGGCGACCCCTGCCAGGCCATCTACGGATGGCGGGGTGCGTCCGTGGCGAACCTCGACGAGTTCGGGGAGCACTTCCGCCGGGCGGACGGCCGTGTCGCAGCGCACTACACGCTGCGCGAGAACCGGCGCAGCGGGGGGCGCTTGCTGCGCCTCGCGAACACGGTCGCGGCCCCGCTGCGGGCGCTGCACGACGTCGCCGCCCTCGCCCCCGCACCCGGACGCGAGGACGACGGCGAGACGGCGTGCGCGCTGCTCCCCACGTACGCCGAGGAGATCGCCTGGTCCGCCGACCAGGTGCACGCCGCCGTGCACGAGGACGGGGTCAACCCCGGCGACATCGCCGTGCTCGTCCGGGCACGCTCGGACTTCCCAGCCGTCTATGCCGCGCTCGCGTCCCGTGACCTCCCGGTCGAGGTGGTCGGCCTGGGCGGGTTGATCGCGCTGCCCGAGGTGGCCGACGTGGTCGCGACCCTGGAGGTGCTCGAGGACCCGACGGCGAACGCGGCCCTCGTCCGTCTGCTCACGGGTCCCCGGTGGCGCATCGGCCCCCGTGACCTCGTCCTGCTCGGCCGGCGCGCGCGCCAGCTCGTCCGAGTCGGCCCCGGAGCCCAGCCGCCGGAGGGGCTCGACGGCGTGGAGTCCGGCGCTGCGGCGGGCGACGTCGACGCCGCGCTGGAGGACACCGCGCTGGAGGACGCCGTCGCCGGCGTCGACCCCACCGAGGTCACGGCGCTCTCCGACGCACTCGACTCGCCCGGGCGAGCGGTGCCGTACTCGGCGCAGGCACGGGAGCGGTTCACCCGGTTCGCCGGCGAGCTGCGCGAGCTGCGCCGGCACCTCGGCGAGCCTCTGCTCGACCTGCTGCACCGCGTGATCGCCACGACAGGTCTCGACGTCGAGCTGGCCGCGAGCCCACAGGCGGTGGCAGCCGGGCGGCGCGAGTCGCTCGCCACGTTCTGCGACCACGCCGCCTCGTTCGCCGACCTTGACGGTGACACCTCGGTCGGGGCCTTCCTCGGGTTCCTGCGTGCCGCGGACGAGTACGAGCGCGGCCTCGACACGAGCACGCCCACCGCGGGCGACAGCGTCAAGCTGCTCACCGCCCACAAGGCGAAGGGCCTCGAGTGGGACGTCGTCGTCGTGCCGGACGTCACCGCGAACGTGTTCCCGAGCAGCCAGGGGCGTCCGAGGTGGACGTCGCAGGGCCAGGTGCTGCCGTTCGGGCTGCGCGGTGACGCGGACAGCCTCCCCGCCGTCCCGGACTGGTCGGCCAAGGGGCTCAAGCAGTTCGGTGCCGACTGTCGCGCGCACGCGGACCTCGAGGAACGCAGGCTCGGCTACGTCGCGTACACCCGCCCGCGGATGCGGCTGGTGGTGAGCGGCCACTGGTGGGGCCCGACGCAGAAGCGCCGCCGCGGGCCGTCGCCGTTCCTCGAGGAGGTGCGCGCGCACTGCGCCGCCGGGTACGGGCGGGTGCACGCATGGGCAGCCGAGCCCGACGAGGGCGCGACGAACCCCGCACTCGACCAGCGCGAGAGCCACGGGTGGCCGCACCCGCTCGACCCGGAGGCCCTGGCCGTCCGGCAGGACGCCGCCCAGAGAGTCCTCGACGCGATGGACGGCGCGCGGCACGACGCGGCCGCACCGATGCTCCCCGGCATGCCGGACGACGGCGGGCTGGACGGGGACGAGGCCGCCCTCGTGTCCTCGTGGGACGCCGACGCCGACGCGCTGCTCGACGAGATCCGCCGCTCCCGGCGCGTCGAGCACACGGTCACCCTGCCCACCGGCCTGTCGGCGAGCCAGCTCGTCCGGCTCGCCCGTGACCCGCAGGGGCTGGCCCAGGACCTCGCCCGGCCGATGCCGCGCCCGCCCGCGCCGCACGCACGCCGGGGCACGCGTTTCCACGCCTGGGTGGAGGCGCGGACGGCGCAGCAGCCGTTGTTCGGCACGGACGACCTGCTCGCTGCGGAGGACGTCCACGAGGCGTACGTGCAGGACGAGTCCGAGCTCGAGGCGCTCAAGCAGGCGTTCGACCGCGGCCCGTACGCGCACCGCGTGCCCGTTGCCGTCGAGGCACCGTTCCAGCTCGTCGTCGCGGGACGGGTGCTGCGAGGGCGCATCGACGCGGTGTACGACGACGGCGACGGCTACGAGGTCGTGGACTGGAAGACTGGCAGCCGTCCGGCCGACCCGCTGCAGCTGGCCGTGTACCGCCTCGCGTGGGCGGACGTCGCCGGGGTCGACCCGTCCTGCGTCTTCGCGGCGTTCGTGTACGTGGCCGAGGGACGGGTGGTGCGTCCACCCGACCTGCCCGACCGTGAGGCGCTGGCTCGCCTGCTGCGGGGCTGAGCTGCCGGGGGCTGCCGCGGCTGGTCAGACGGGGTGGCCGGTGACCTCGAGGTCCACCGTGAGTGCGCAGTGGTCGGACACCCCGAGCGTCCGTGACGACACCGACCCCACCCGCATCCCGTCCATGCTGTGGCCGAGCACGTGGTCGAACTGGACGCGGGGCCGGTACGACGGATAGGTTGGCACGCGCGCGAGCTGCGCCCACCCGGTCGTCCGTGCCGGCACCCGGCCGGGCACGTTGAGGTCGCCGAGCAGCAGGCGCGGCGCGGGGAACCCCAGCGCCCAACGGGTCACCCGGCGCAGCTGCCCGAGGTTCCAGCCCGGGATGAACGAGAGGTGCGCGGTCACCACCGTGACCGGGCCTCCCGGGGCGTCCACGAGCGCGGCGAGGGCGACGCGCGGCTCGTCGTAGACGTGGATGAGGCGCCGGTTGCCCGGGACCCGCAGCGGTGCGCCCACCGGCGCTGCCGGGAACCGGCGCACCTGCCACGACCGCACCGGCCACCGCGACGCGAGGCCGATGCCGTACGTAGGCCCGTCCACCTGGGTCCCGTCGTCCTCGGTGGCGACGGTCCACGAGCGTTCTGCGTCCGGCGTACCGAGCAGCGCCGGGACGAAGCGCCAGTGCGGAGCGTCGAGCGCGCGCGCCACGGCTGCCGCCTGGTCAACCGACCCGGACCGCGGCTGGTTGCGGTCCACCTCCTGGATGCCGAGCACGTCCGCGTCCAGCGAGGCGACGGCCTCGGTCAGTGCAGCCTCGTCGGCGAGCCCGTCTGCCAGACACATCCCGTGCAGCAGGTTGAACGTCGCGACACGCAGCACCTCCACGCGGACTGACGGTACGCCTCGCGCGGTCACCCGCGGGACGCTGACGCGTGCACGGTCTCCAGAGCGAGCTCGGCCATCGCGTCGAACGAGCGCTCCCGGTCGTACGCACTCGTGTGCTCGCCCGTGACGAGGTGGTCGCTCACCGTGCAGACGGTGAGGGCGCGCCGGCGGGACTTCGCCGCGAGCGTGTAGAGCGCGGCCGTCTCCATCTCCACGGCGAGCACGCCGTAGTCGGCGAGCTGGCCGAGCAGGGTGGGGTCGTCCGCGTAGAAGGCGTCCCAGGATGCGATCTGCCCGAACGTCACGTCCATGCCGCGCCGGGCGGCGACCTCGTCCGCCAGCCGCAGCAGGCCGAAGTCGGCGGTGGGGGAGTAGTCCACCCCGCGGAACCGGTGCCGGTTCATCGCCGAGTCGCTCGCCGCGCTCACCGCCACGACGACGTCGCGCAGCGCCAGCCGCTCCACCATCGCCCCGCACGACCCGACGCGGACGGCGGTCTGCACGCCGTACTCGGTGAAGAGCTCATGGAGGTAGATCGCGAGGGACGGCATGCCCATGCCGGTCCCTTGGACCGACACCCGCATCCCGCGGTACGTCCCGGTGAAGCCGAGCATGTTGCGCACGCGGCTGTAGCACGTCGCGTCCTCCAGGTAGGTCTCGGCGATGTGCTCCGCGCGCAACGGGTCCCCGGGAAGCAGGACGTGCTTGGCGATCTGGCCGGGTTCGGCACCGATGTGCGTGCTCATGGAGCGGCATCCTGGCACCCGGCGCCGCTGTGGGGGCCGCCGGGCCACGGGCGGCACCTGCATAGAGTCGCCCCATGACACCCTCGTCCCGCCTGACCCCCGAGGCCCTGGCGCTCGCGCGGTCGGGGGTCGACCGGGTCACCGACCGGCGCGAGGACGCGGCCTGGCTCGAGGCGGCCTGGACCGACCTGCGTACCCGGGTGCTCGTCATCGACGAGGGCCGGGCCCGGGTCAGCGCCGGGCCGGACGGCGTACGCCTCGTGCTCGTCCCACCCGCGAGCGCGCCCGCCGGGCCGCGCTACCTGCTGGGCGAGGACGACGACGGCGTTGTGCACTTCGCCGTCCCGGGTGCCCTCAGCCCGGACGGCACCGCCCCGGACGGCACCGCCCCGGACGGCGTCACCACCGACAGCGCGTCGCGGGACGGCGTACGGCTGGACGACCTGCGCGGTGTCGGCGCGCTCCTCGGCGACAGGGACGCCGGACTGCTCGTGCACGCCGTGGCGCTGGACGCCTGGCACCGCGCGCACCCGCGGTGCCCCCGGTGCGGCGC
>JBOGEN010000007.1:0-3113 GCA_050743265.1 Actinomycetes bacterium | reverse complement strand
CAACAAGAACTTCGGCCCGGTACAGGTACTGCGCGATGTCAATCTGTCGGTCTACCCGGGCGAGGTCACCGCTCTGGTCGGCGACAACGGCGCCGGGAAATCGACGCTGATCAAATGCGTCAGCGGCATCCACGGCATCGACTTCGGGACCGTCTACTTCGACCAGCAGCCGGTCAGGATCAGCAGCCCACGCGACGCCGCCAACCTCGGCATCGAGGTCGTCTACCAGGACCTGGCGCTGTGCGACAACCTCGACATCGTCCAGAACATGTTCCTCGGACGCGAGGAGCGGTCGGGGCCCTGGCTCGACGAGGCCGAGATGGAGCGCCAGGCCCGGGCCACGTTGGCGAGCCTCTCGGTCCGGACGATCACGAGCGTGCGTCAGCTCGTCCGCAGCCTCTCCGGTGGCCAGCGGCAGACCGTCGCCATCGCCAAGGCGGTGCTCTGGAACGGCAAGGTCGTCCTGCTCGACGAGCCCACGGCCGCGCTCGGGGTCGCGCAGACCCGCCAGGTACTCGACCTGGTCCGCCGGCTCGCCGACCAAGGCCTCGGCGTGCTGCTGATCTCGCACAACATGAACGACGTGCTCGAGGTCGCGGACCGTATCGCCGTGCTGTACCTGGGTCGGCTCGCCGCCGACGTCCCGGCCGGTGAGGTGACCCACACGCAGGTGGTCGAGCTCATCACCGCCGGTCGCTCGGGCGAGCTGGGGCTGGCCTCGTCCACCGCGAACGCGAGCGCGTGAGGAAGCGGATGTCGCAGCAGACCGGCAACCGTCCCGAGAACGAGCCGTCGGGCACCACGACGGGCGTGGCCCCCGGAGACTTCGCCGTCGACGTGGGCCCGCGGTCGGTGCGTGAGGCGTTCGTCGCGTACGGCCAGAAGGTGCGCGGCGGTGACGTCGGCGCGCTGCCCGCGCTGCTGGGCATCGTCGTCCTGCTCGCCGTGTTCAACGAGGCGAGCCCGGTGTTCCTCACCATCGGCAACCTCGCCAACGTGCCGGCGCAGGCGGCCGCCACCGCCCTCATCGCGATGGGGCTCGTGTTCGTGCTGCTCCTCGGCGAGATCGACCTCTCCGCGGGCACGGCCAGCGGCGTCTGTGCCGGGACGATGGCGCTGGCCCTCAACCGGGAGGGAGACCTGCAGGCGGCGCTGGGCAGCGGCACGTTCGCGACGACCATCGTGCTCATGCTGGCCGCAGTGGGGCTGGCAGCGTGGAGCCGGCTGTGGCTCCCCGTCGGCATCGTCGGTGCGGGCACCGTCCTGCTGCTCACGGGCGCGGGGTCCCACGTGGTCGTGGCCATCGCCCTGGCGATCTCGGTCGGCGTGGCGATCGGCACGCTCACCGGGTTCCTCGTCGCGCGCGTCGGCATCCCGTCCTTCGTGGTGACCCTGGCGCTCTTCCTCACCTGGCAGGGCGTGCTGCTCAAGCTCATCGGCACGGGCAACGCGATCCCCGTCCGCGAGTTCGAGGTCATCAACGGGCTGGCGAACAAGAACCTCGCCCCGGTGTACGGCTGGCTCTTCCTCGCGGTCACGGTCGGCAGCTACGTCGCGTACACCGTGATCCGGTCGATCCGCCGACGTGCGGAGGGGCTCTCCGCGGAGCCGCTCGGGTACGTGCTTGCCCGCGCCGCCGCGCTGACGGCGATCGGCGCGTTCGGCGTGTACTTCCTCAACCTCGAACGCTCGCCGAACCCGGAGGTCGCCTCGATCCGGGGGATGCCCTACATCGTCCCGATCGTGATCCTGCTCATGATCTTCTGGACGATCGTGCTCACCCGCACCGCGTTCGGGCGCCATCTGTACGCGGTAGGAGGCAACACGGAGGCGGCACGGCGCGCCGGCATCGACGTCGCGAAGATGCGCATGGCCGCATTCATGATCTGCTCGGGTATGGCCGCGCTCGGCGGCATCGTGGCCGCCTCCAAGCTCGGCGGGGTCCCTGCCGACGCCGGCGGGGGAAACCAGCTCCTGTTCGCGGTCGGAGCGGCGGTGATCGGCGGCACGTCCCTGTTCGGCGGGCGTGGACGCCCCCGTGACGCCGTCCTCGGTGCGCTCGTCATCCAGCTGATCCCGAACGGCCTGGGCCTGACGGACCTGGACTCCTCGTACAACTTCATCCTCACGGGTCTTGTGCTGCTGCTGGCCGCGAGCGTGGACGCCCTGTCCCGCAAACGTGCGGCAGTGGCCGGGCGCTAGCCGGGCCGGCCACCGATGGCGCGTCGGCCCGGCGCCACCCAGGACGAGATGCGGCGGCACAACGTGTCCATGCTGCTGCGGCTGGTGCACGTGCACGGGGCGGTCTCCCGGGCCGAGCTGACCAGCCTGATGGGCCTGAGCCGCAGCACCATCAAGGCGTTGGTGGCCGAGCTGGCCGAGGCGGGGCTGGTGGTCGAGGAGATCCCGGCTACGGGGCTCGGCGCCGGCCGGCCCTCGTACGTGGTGATGCCGCGGGGTGACACGGCGTACGTCCTCGGAGCCAACGTGGGGGTCGACTCGGTGGCGGTGGCCGCTGTCGGCCTCGGCGGGGGAGTGCTCGCGCGCCGCGAGTACCGCATCAAGGGACTGGGCGCCAAGCCGGACGTGGTGGCCGGTCGGCTCGCGAGCGAGCTGCACCGGCTGCAGACGCAGGTTCCGCGAGGCGCGTGGCTGGTGGGCGTCGGGGTCGGCGTGCCCGGGATCGTGCGCCGCTCGGACGGGCACGTCGAGTTCGCCCCGAACCTCACCTGGCGTGACGTCCCGTTCGGCGGCCTCCTGGAGCGGCGGCTCGGTCTCGACGTCCCGCTGCGCGTCGCCAACGACGGGGACGTGGGGGCGATGGCCGAGCACGTCCGCGGGGCCGGCCGCGGGGTGCACACGATGCTCTACATCGCCGGGGAGGTCGGCATCGGCGGGGGGCTCGTCGTGGACGGGCGGATGCTGCACGGGGCCGGCGGGTACGCGGGCGAGATCGGGCACATGATGGTCAACCCGACCGGGCGCGGGTGCCGCTGCGGCAGCGTGGGCTGCCTGGAGACCGAGATCGGCGAGGAGGCCCTGCTCCGCGCGGCCGGAAAGGAGCCCAGCGAGGGCCGCCGCGGGCACCAGCGCGTGCTCGCGCAGGCGCTGGC
>JBOGEN010000006.1:0-14884 GCA_050743265.1 Actinomycetes bacterium | reverse complement strand
TACCTCTACACGCAGTTCGAGACGGCCGAAGCGAAGCGCATGTACGCCTGTTTCGACCAGCCCGATCTCAAGGCCACCTTCACGTTCACGGTGGTGGTGCCCGAGCACTGGGAGGTGGTGTCCAACGGGCCGGCAGAGAAGGTGGAGCCCATCCCGGGCGTGCCGGCCAACCGCGTGTACTTCCGGACGACCAAGCCCATGCCCACCTACGTCACGGCGCTGGTGGCGGGTCCGTACCACCGTGTGGCGGACTGGCACGACGGCATCGACCTCGGCGTCTGGTGCCGCCGGACGCTCGCCGCCCACCTCGACGCGGACGCCATCCTCCAGGTGACCAAGCAGGGCTTCGACTGGTTCCACGAACGGTTCGGCTACCGGTATCCGTTCGACAAGTACGACCAGCTCTTCGTGCCCGAGTTCAACGCCGGAGCGATGGAGAACGCCGGCTGCGTGACGTTCACCGAAGACTACGTCTTCCGGTCGAAGGTGACGGATGCGAGCTACGAGCGGCGTGCCGAGACGATCCTGCACGAGCTGGCGCACATGTGGTTCGGCGACCTCGTGACGATGCGGTGGTGGGACGACCTCTGGCTGAACGAGTCCTTCGCCACGTACGCGAGCGTGCTCTGCCAGTCCGAGGTCACTCGCTGGCGCGCCGCCTGGACGACGTTCGCCAACGTGGAGAAGACCTGGGCCTACCGCCAGGACCAGCTGCCCTCGACCCACCCGGTGTTCGCCGACATCCGTGACATCGAGGACGTCGAGGTCAACTTCGACGGCATCACGTACGCCAAGGGCGCCTCCGTGCTCAAGCAGCTCGTCGCCTGGGTGGGGCGCGACGAGTTCTTCGCCGGGCTGCGCCGGTACTTCCGCGCCCACGAGTGGGGCAACACCACGCTGCGTGACCTGCTCGGCATTCTCGAGCAGACGTCCAGCCGCGACCTGTCCGCCTGGTCGAAGGAGTGGCTCGAGACGGCCGGGGTCAACACGCTGCGACCGGACTTCACGCTCGACGGCAGTGGGGCGTACAGCGGGTTCGCGGTGCTCCAGGAGGCCACGGACGAGCACCCGACGTTGCGCTCGCACCGCATCGCGATCGGCCTGTACGACCGGGTCGACGGCCGGCTCGTCCGCCGCGAGCGGGTCGAGCTCGACGTGACCGGGGCCCGCACCGAGGTGCCGCAGCTCGTCGGTCAGGCCCAGCCGGACCTCGTACTGCTCAACGACGAGGACCTCACGTACGCGAAGCTCCGCCTGGACGAGCGGTCGCTGGCCACCCTGACCCGCGCCATCGGTGAGTTCACCGACTCGCTGCCCCGCACGCTGTGCTGGTCGGCCGCGTGGGACATGTGCCGCGACGCGGAGATGCCCGCCCGGGACTACCTCACGCTGGTGCTGTCCGGCCTCGAGGTGGAGAGCGACATCTCGGTCGTGCAGATGCTGCTGCGCCAGGTCAAGTCCGCGCTCGACATGTACGCCACGCCAGGGTTCCGTCCCGAGGGGTACGCCCGGCTGGCCGCCCACCTGCGCCGCCTGCTGGCCGAGGCGGAGCCGGGCAGCGACGCCCAGCTCACGTTCGTCCGCGCGTTCACCTCGGCAGCGACGTCCCGCGAGGACGTCGAGTTCGTCCGTGGCCTGCTCGACGGGTCCCAGGTCGTCGACGGGCTTGCCGTGGATGCGGACCTACGCTGGCACCTGCTCGTCAAGCTCGTCTCCCGCGGAGCCGCGGACGAGGCCGCGATCGACGCGGAGCTCGACCGGGACAACACCGCGACCGGGCAGCGCCACGCGGTGACCGCGCTCGCGTCCCGCCCGACCGAGCAGGCCAAGACGGAGGCGTGGACGGCGGTGGTGGAACGGGACGAGCTGCCGAACGCGCTGCAGTCCGCGACCATCGCCGGTTTCGTCCAGCCGGACCAGCGCGACCTGTTGCGGCGCTTCACCGACCGCTACTTCGACGCCGTCATCGACGTGTGGACCACCCGCTCCAACGAGATGGCCCAGAACATCGCCATCGGCCTGTACCCGGCCCTCCTCGTCGAGCCGGCCACCCTCCAGCGCACCGACAGGTTCCTCGAGGAGGCCGACCCGCCGCCCGCGCTGCGCCGCCTCGTGCTCGAGGGACGCGCGGGCGTGGAGCGTGCCCTGCGGGCGCAGACGTGCGACCGGGCCGCAGCGGACGAGGCTGGCTGACGGCGAGCTCGCCCGCGAGTCGCGGCTGACGAAGGGTCAGCCGAGCTGGTCGGTGTGCAGTGTGCGCGGCTGGCGCGCGTGCCCGGCGAGCGTGACGAGCCCGCCGGTGATGCCGCCGACGAGGTCACCGGCCGCGAACGCGGACGTCATCGTCATCGCCGCCAGCGCGCAGGAGCGGTCGTCCAGCGCGCGGTGGGCGGTCGTCCCGGTGACGATCTCGAGCCGGTGCCGGTCCGGGTCGGCCGCGACGAGCACGGTGTCCGCCGGATTCTCCACGGCCGAGTGCAGCCGTTCCGCGTACGCCCGGGTGTCCTCGCCCGTGCCCCCGACGTACACCGAGAACAGCAGCCCGCACTCCTGGTGGGCGAGCCGCATCGCACGGACGATCTCCTCCCGCTGCCGCGGGCTGAACGGCTCACCAGCGGGCACTACCGCCACCTCCCACGGAGGTGCCCCCGCTGCCGGTCGTGCTGTCGGCGCGCTCGAGTGCCTCGTACGGCTCGCTGGGGCCGCCGAACCAGACCGGTTCGGACCACCAGCCGAGGGACGGCTTGTAGCCGCCCCTGGCGATGGCCGGAACCATGACGAGCAGGGAGATGAGCGCGAACAGGCCCACCGGGATGCCGACGAAGATGAGCAGGGTCTGCGCCGCGGAGAGACCCGAGCCGGGCTCGGCGCCTGCGTCGGGCTCGGCGGCGAGCGCGGGGCCGGCGGCCAGCACCAGGGTCGAGAGGGCGCAGGAGGACAGCACCGCAGCACGCGAGACGGGACGTGAGGTCACGGGCCACACGGTAGTCGACCGGGGGCCGCGACCGGCACGGACCTCACGAGTCCGGGCCGGGCGAGGACGCCCCGCGTGACAGCCCGAGTGCACGGGCCAGGGCGGCCGCCCCCGGCCCCCTCTTCACGTCCTCGAGCAGCACCGGACGTCCCTGGCCGTCGGCCATCGGCAGCCGCCAGTTCGGGTACTCGTCCACGGTCCCGGGCTGGTTCTGCGGACGACGGTCGCCGACCGCGTCCGGAAGGGCGACGCCGAGCAGCCGGCACGGCGTGCGCCCGAGGTACGCGTGCAGGGCGCGGACCGTCTCCTGCTCGGACGCGTCCTCGTCGAGCAGCCCGCACAGGCGCAGCGCGTCCACCCAGGCGGCACGGTGGGCCTCGTCGGCCGCCCACACCTCCTCCACCGGCCGGGTGAGCAGGCCCAGCTCGGCCCGGATGCGAACGTGCTCGCCCGCGAGGTAGCCCGCGGTCGGCGGCAGGTCGTGGGTCGTGACGGTGGCCAGGCAGGACTCCCGCCACTGGTCCGGGTCGAGCGGGCCCCCCTCGCCGTTGCGCTCGAACCAGAGGATCGACGTCCCGGCGAGGCCACGCTCGGCGAGGTACGTCCGCGCCCAGGGCTCGACCGTGCCGAGGTCCTCGCCGACGACGAGCGCGCCATGCCTGTGCGCCTCCAGCGCGAGGATGCCGACCATCGCCTCGTGGTCGTACCGCACGTACGTCCCGTCGGCCGGGGACGCGCCCTCCGGCACCCACCAGAGCCGGAACAGCCCGATCACGTGGTCCACCCGCACGCCGCCCGCGTGGCGCAGGACGGAGCGGAGCATGTCGCGGAACGGGGCGTACCCCACCTCGGCAAGCCGGTCCGGACGCCACGGGGGCTGTCGCCAGTCCTGGCCCTGCTGGTTGAAGCCGTCCGGGGGTGCACCCGCACTGACGCCGCGGGCGAGCACGTCCCCGAGCGCCCATGCATCCGACCCCTCAGGGCTGACGCCGACCGCGAGGTCGTGCACGACGCCGACGGGCATGCCGGCCGCGGTGGCGGCACGCTGCGCGGCGGCCAGCTGCTCGTCCACGAGAAACTGCAGCCAGCATCCGAACTCGACCCGTATGGCCAGGCGATCGCGTGCCGCGGCCGTCTCGGGCGACGCCGGGTCGTCGAGGCCGTCCGGCCAGGTGCTCGCCGGCAGGCCGTGCTCCTCCACGAGCGCGCACCACGTCGCGAAGTCGACGAGCCCCTCGCCCTCGCGGGCGACGTAGCCGGCGAAGGCGTCCTGGCGCTCCGGCGTCCGCGGGGCGGCGAAGGCGAGGGAGAGCGCGGCCCGCTTGGCCGTCCACACGGCGTCCCGGTCGAGCCGGTCGTCGGTGGTGTTGCGTACGCGCAGCGCCGTGGCGAGCGCGTCGACGCGTACCCTGTCCTCGTCCGGGAGCGCCGCCACCTCGGGCACGTCCTCGACGCGGAGGTATACCGGGTTCGCGAAGCGTCGCGTGGTCGGGAAGTACGGCGAAGGCTCCAGCGGCGGGACCGGCTGCGCCGCGTGCAGCGGGTTGACGAGGACGAAGCCGGCCCCCAGCTCGGTGCCGCTCCAGGTGGCGAGGTCGGCGAGGTCCCCGAGGTCGCCCAGGCCCCACGAGGTCTGCGAGCGCATCGCGTACAGCTGGGTCATGAAGCCCCATGCGCGTCGCTCCCCGACCGCGGCCGGGAGGTGCAGCCGTGCCGGGGTCACCACCAGCGGCATGGACGCCTCGCGGTGGTCGCTGACCGCGTGCAGACGGTGCCAGCCGAGGGGCAGGTCGGGCGGCAGCGCGAGGGTCGCCTCACCGAGCCGGACGCCGTCCACCTCGACGGGGTCCACCCAGACATCGAGCTGGCGTACGTCGCGGCGGCTGCCGTCCTCCAGAGTCACCCACGCCTGCAGCGGCGCCCCGTCCACGACGTGCACCGGGACGCGCGGCTCGCCGCCCTCACGGGTCACCAGGCAGGACGGCAGCATGCGCCGCCAATGGTGGAGACGCCGGTTCTCCAGGGCGTCGTGCAGGGACTCCGGGGTGGACACGTCCACGCCGAGGGCGGACAGCACCGTGGTCACCGTCGCCTCGGGGACGGTGACGTGCTCCCCCCGCCAGTCGGAGTACTCGGTGGCGACGCCGTACGCCTGCGCCAGCGCGGTCAGGGTCTCGCGCGGCAGGCGGCCGGTGAGGGCGTCCTCGGATGGCGGCAGGTGCACGGGCGCCGAGTCTGTCACCACACGGGTGGGTGCCGCGTACGCCACGGGGCCGCCTGCTCGACCTGGGCCGCGAGCGAGAGCACCAGCGCGTCCTGCCCCGGACGACCGGCCAGCATGACCCCGATGGGCAGCCCGTCTGCGGTCTGGTGCAGGGGCAGGGTCACCGCGGGCTGGCCGGTGACGTTGGCCGTCGAGGTGAACGGCGTGAACCGCTTCTGCGCAGCGAAGTCGGCCGCAGGGTCGTCGTCGTCCCGCAGCGCCCCGACCGGGACCGGCGGTGAGGCCAGCGTGGGGGTGAGCATCGCGTCGTACGACCAGGTGGCCTCGACCGCGCGGCGGGCCACCGCCTGCGCCCTGGCGTACGCGGCGAGGTAGGCCGTGCCGGACACCGCACGCCCCCGTTCCCGCAGCCACCGGGTCAGCGGGCGCAGCAGGTGCTCCTGCTCGGGGCGGACGGGGGCTAGCGTCGAGGCGACCGACCACAGCGTCTCGAACACGGGGACGACCTCCTCGCCGAACGGCGGCTCGACGTCCTCGACCTCGTGGCCCAGCGCGGCGAGCAGCGCGCTCGCGGACTCGTACGCGGCGACGCAGTCAGGGTGGACGTCGGCGGCGGCGAGCACCGGCCGCCGGTGCCGCGCGATCCGCAGCCGGCCCGGCGGTCGCCCGGCGTGGGCCAGGAACGTCTCGCCGGAGGGCAGGGGTGCCGCCCAGTGCGGGTCGCCGGGCATCGGCTCGGCCATCGCGTCGAGCAGGGCGGCCGCGTCCTCGACGGTGCGCGCCAGTGCGCCGTGCCAGGCCAGGCCGGTAGCGTCCCCGGCCAGCGGACCGTTGCTGACCCGGCCCCGGCTCACCTTGAGCCCGACGAGCCCGCACACGCTCGCCGGGATGCGGATCGACCCGCCGCCGTCGTTGCCCTGCGCGGCAGGGGCGAGCCCGGCGGCGACGGCGGTCGCGCCCCCTCCGCTGGACCCGCCGGCCGAGCGGGACGGGTCCCACGGCGTCCGCGCGGGCGGGGCCACGTCCGGCTCGGTGTAGCAGGGCAGGCCGAACTCCGGGGTGTTGGTCTTGCCGAGCATCACCGTCCCCGCGCGACGCAGCAGCGTCACGACGTGGTCGTCCACCGGGGCGACGTAGTCGGCGAACGCAGCCGACCCGAGCGTCGCCCGGACGCCACGCACCAGGGTGAGGTCCTTCACCGGCACGGGGACACCGAGCAGGGGCGGGAGCCCGCGGACGTCGTCGGCCCCGAGCACGGCACGTTCCGCCTCGGCCGCCTGGGCCCGGGCGAGCCCGTCGGTCACGGTGACGTACGCGCCGAGCGACGCGTCGAGCCTGTCGATGCGGGACAGGTAGTGCTCGACGAGGTCGACCGGGGACACCTCACGCGCCCGGACCGCCCGCGCCTGCTCGACCAGGCTCAACTCGCGCAGCACGGTCACGCGGTGATCCTATGGCGGGCCCCCTAGAGCCGCGGGGGGACGCAGAGCCCGTCGTCGCGCGCCTGATGGTCCTCCCAGCGGCGCGGCGCCTCCCCGTCGACCTGGCGGACGAACTCGCCGAGGTACCAGCGGCGGAACTGCACCAGGTCCGGCGGCGTGGCGAGGGTGAGCAGGTCGCCGGAACGGCAGAACTCGTCCGCCTCGTCGAGCAGCGCGAGCAGGGCCAGGCAGGCGTCACGGGCCGAGGCCGGCAGGTGGAACTCGAGGTCGACGCTGTCCCTGCCCTCGGCCATGGCCTGGTCGCGCTGCGCGTTCTGCGGGTCGACCAGACCGGAGAACCGACGGGTCAGGGTGTCGACGAGGTCGCGCAGCCGGGCCGGGACGGCCTGGCGGTCACCGTCCCCGTTGCGGTACGCGATGAGCGTGAACTCGCGGGCCAGCGCCGCCTGGTGCTCGGCCGCGGCGGCGTACGCGGACAGCGGGAACCCCAGGATCCGCACCGCGACGAGACCTTCCCCCGACGGGTCGCTCACAGGGCATCCACCGACTCGATGTCGAAGTCGCTCCACGCCGTGGCGCCACCCCGCGTGGTCGGCACGGTGAACCAGACGCGCTTGCCCTGCTCGACGGGCTCGACACCCCACTCCTGGGCCACCCGGTCGACGAGCTGGAGGCCTCGCCCGGTGGCGGCGTCCAACCCGAAGTGGCGGAGACGGGGTGGCACCGGGCTCCCGTCGGCGACCTCGACGCGCAGGTTCCCGTCGTCGTAGAGAACCCGGACGTCGAGCGGGGAGGACGCGTGCAGGACCGCGTTGGAGACCAGCTCGGAGACGAGGAGGACGACGGGGTCCTCGAGCCCCTCCAGGCCCCACCCGTCGAGCGTCGTCGCGACGAACCGCCGCGCCTGGCCGGCGCTCCGCGGATCAGCATCGAACCGTGCCGATGCCTCCCGCGTCACCGACTCCTCCTCCGCTCGGCCAGTGCCACTGCGGTAAGACGCCAGTCAACCACCGGTTGATCCCCCTGGTCGGTTCCGACGCAGCCCATGTGGTGGCACCCATGTGGTGACTTGGCTACCGGCACCCCGGACCACGCCTGATGAGGCACGGCTCCCAGAGTGCCCCCATCCGCCCCCTCAGGACACCCCCCGACTCGCTGCGTCGTCGGGCCGCCACGTGGCGTCATGCGGAGGCAGACTCCTCCAGGCGCCGCAGGTGCGGCGCTCCGTACGAGACGAGGTAAGGCACCCAGGACGGGTCGCTGCGCCCCGTCCCGAGGACCCGCCAGGCCAGCCCGGCCGGTGGCCGGGGCGGCACGCGCAGGCGCCAGCCGAGGTCGGTGATCGCCCGGTCGCCTTTGATGCGGTTGCACCGGTGACAGGCCGAGACGACGTTCTCCCAGACATGGGCGCCGCCCCGGCTCCGCGGGACGACGTGGTCGATGCTCGTGGCGGGGGCGGTGCAGTAGACGCACCGCCCCCCGTCTCGCGCGAACACCGCGCGGCGCGTGAGCGGCACGGCACCGCGGTGGACGACTTTGACGTACCGGCTGAGCCGTACGACGGAGGGAGCCGCCAGGGCCCGCCGGGCGCTGTGGATCACCACGCCGGTGTTCTCGACCGGGACGGCCTTGCGGTTCAGGACGAGGACCAGGGCACGGCGCTGGGGCACGACGCACAGCGGCTCGTACGTCGCGTTGAGGACGAGCGCATGCGCCACCTGGGCCTCCTTCACCGGCGGGTGCAGGCCACCCCTGGCAGGAGGGGCGTGCGTTCCCACCAAGAGCAGTGTGTCCAAAGACCAGGCCTTTGCGCCAGCAGGAACCGCCCGAACGGCGGGTCACGCCCACCGCAGCCGGCGGAGCGGGGGCCCTGCGCCTACGCGACGACGTCCGGTGGACACGTAGGGTGCGCCCATGGAGCGACCCGGCCAGGGCCCCGGCTACCCGCCCGCACACCGGCTCGACCTGGTGGAGCACCTGCACGGACACGAGGTCGCCGACCCGTACCGCTGGCTCGAGGAGTCGGACTCGGAGGCCACCACCACGTGGTCCGCCGCCCAGGATGCGCTGTTCGCCGCACACCGGGACACCTGGCCGGGGCGCGACCGCCTCCGGGACCGACTCACCGCGCTGCTCGCCTGCGGCGTGGTCTCGGCACCGGCCTGGCGTGGTGACCGGCGCTTCTTCATGCGGCGTACGGCCGAGCAGGAGCACGCCGTGCTGCTCACGGTCGAGGCGGACGGCACCGAACGGGTCCTCATCGACCCGATGGCGCTGGACGCCTCGGGCACGACCACGCTCGACTCCTGGCAACCCTCGAAGGAGGGAAACCTGCTCGCGTACCAGGTGTCCACCGGCGGGGACGAGGAGTCGCGGGTGCACGTCATGGACGTGTCCACCGGGCGCCTCGTCGACGGCCCGATCGACCGGGCGCGGTACTCCCCCGTCGCGTGGCTGCCCGGCGGCGAGGCGTTCTACTACGTCCGCCGGCTGCCGGCGGACGAGGTGCCCGAGGGTGAGGACCAGTACCACCGCCGGGTCTGGCTGCACCGCGTCGGCACCGACCCGGCGGAGGACGTCCTCGTGTTCGGCGACGGCCTCGAGAAGACGAACTACTACGGCGCGTCCGTGAGCATGGACGGGCGCTGGCTGGTGGTGAGCGCCGCGGCAGGGACGGCCCCCCGCAACGACGCCTGGATCGCGGACCTCTCCGTCGACGACCCCGCGTCGCCGCGACTGCGCCCGGTCCAGACGGGGGTGGACGCGCGCACCGCGCTGCACGTCGGGCGGGACGGGCGGCTGTACGTGCTCACCGACCTGGACGCGCCCCGCGGCCGGGTCGCGGTGACCGACCCGACCACGCCGACTGCCGAGCACTGGCGTGACCTCGTTCCGCAGGACGACGAGGCCGTGCTCGAGGACTTCGCCGTGCTCGACGAGGGCCTCGACGCCCCGGTGCTGCTCGTCGGCTGGACCCGCCACACCGTCGGCGAGGTCAGCCTGCACGACCTCGCCACCGGGGCACGCCGGGGCGAGATGCCGCTGCCCGGTGTCGGCACGATCGGCGGGCTGGCCGAGCGTCCGGAAGGTGGGCACGAGGCGTGGTTCGGCTACACCGACCACGTGACTCCCCCGTCCGTGTACCGGTTCGACGCGGTGACCGGCCAGACGACGCTGTGGGCCGCGCCGCCCGGGTCGGTGGAGGTGCCCCGCGCGCATGCCCGCCACGTCACCTACACCTCGCGGGACGGCACAGAGGTACGGATGTTCGTCGTGTCCCGCGAGGAAGCCCCTGACGGGCCACGGCCCACCATCCTCTACGGGTACGGCGGGTTCGGCGTCGGGCTGTCGCCCGCGTACTCGGCCTCGATCCTCGCGTGGGTGGAGGCGGGCGGCGTGTACGCGGTGGCCAACCTGCGCGGCGGCTCCGAGGAGGGCGAGGAGTGGCACCGCGCGGGCATGCGGGAGCACAAGCAGAACGTGTTCGACGACTTCCACGCTGCCGCGGATTGGCTCGTCGCCCAGGCCTGGACGACCCCGGACCGACTGGGCATCTCCGGTGGCTCGAACGGCGGGCTGCTCGTCGGGGCCGCACTCACCCAGCGGCCCGACCTGTACACCGCGGTGGCCTGCTCTGCCCCGCTGCTCGACATGGTCCGCTACGAGCAGTTCGGACTGGGCGAGACGTGGAACGACGAGTTCGGCCGGGCGGACGACCCGGTCGAGCTGGCGTGGCTCCTCGGCTACTCGCCGTACCACCACGTACGCGCGGGCGTGGAGTACCCGGCGACGCTGTTCACCGTGTTCGATTCCGACACCCGGGTCGACCCTCTGCACGCGCGGAAGACCTGCGCGGCGATGCAGGAGGCGACCACGTCGTCCCGCCCGGTGCTGTACCGGCGCGAGACCGAGGTCGGCCACGGGGCCCGCGCGCTCAGCCGGACGATCGACCTGTCCGTCGACACGCTGGCGTTTCTCGCCGCCCACACCGGCCTCCCGATGGACGGGGAGGGCAACGGCGCCGGGGCCGGGGCTGGCCTGCCCCACCCCGCCGGGGCGGGGCAGGCCTTCGAGCAGGGGTAGCCTGGCCCACCGGAACCGGACCCGCGCACGAGGAGGCCACCGTCGTGCCGCTGGCGCACGCCGCCCTCACCACCCTGCCTGTCGGCTCCTCCACCCCGGACGATCTCCAGAACACCGTGGAGAACTGGCAGTGCGGCCAGAACGCCCAGCTCTGCCAGTTCGTCGAGCAGTTCACCCATGAGCGGTGGATCCTGGCGGCCACCGACCTGCTGCTCGCCCGGCCGCTGGCGATCCTGGTCATCATCCTGCTCGCGCTGCTGGCCCGCCGGATCACGAGACGGGCGATCAACCGCTTCGCCCAGAAGGCCTCGGAGGGCACCGTCCCTCAGCGGTGGCGCTGGCGCGACCGCGCGCAGACCGGCGTCGAGGGGTCCGCCGTCCTGGTCAACGAGAGACGGCGCCAGCGGGCCGAGACGATGGCCTCGGTGCTGCGGTCGATCTCGTCGGCGGTGATCTTCACGATCGCCGGTGTGATGGTCCTCGACGAGTTCGGCATCCCGGTCGGGCCGATCATCGCCAGCGCCGGCATCATCGGCGTGGCGCTCGGCTTCGGTTCCCAGACACTGGTCAAGGACTTCCTCTCCGGCATCTTCATGCTCATCGAGGACCAGTACGGCGTCGGCGACGTCATCGACACGGGCGAGGCGATCGGCGCGGTCGAGGCCGTGACGTTGCGGGTCACCCGGCTGCGGGACCTCGACGGCGCTGTCTGGTACGTCCGCAACGGCGAGATCATCCGCATCGGCAACCACAGCCAGGGCTGGGCCCGTGCCGTGGTCGACCTGCCGGCCCCTTACGGCGAGGACGTCGAGCGCATCCAGGATCTACTCAAGGCGACCGCCGACGAGATGTGGCAGGAGGAGACCTGGAACGAGCTCATCCTCGACGAGCCCGAGATCTGGGGCGTGCAGACGCTTGCGCCGGACTCCATGGTCATCCGGCTGGTCTTCCGTACGGCACCTCTCGAGCAGTGGCGGGTCGCGCGGGAGATGAACCGCCGGGTCAAGGTCGTCTTCGACCGCGAAGGCATCGAGATCCCGTTCCCCCAGCGCACGATCTGGGTCCGCAACGAGGCTCCGCCGCACGGCGACCACATGCGCCAGACGCCCGCCCCGGCGACGGCGGGCGACGGCGCGTCCCCGGCTGCTCCCTCCCGGCCGCCGGCCGGTCGGGAGTACTCCGAGACGGCCGAGCTGTACCTCGAGACCGCGGAGGCCCCGACGGGTCGCGAGCCGACGCACGAGCCAGGTCTCGAGCCGACCCGCGAGCCGCGCCGCTAGGAGGAGACGTCCCGCCAGGGCCGAGCACTCCCGCTGTTCGGGATCGGGTTGGCGAGATCCGGGCAAGACTCGGGACATGCGCTGTCTCGTCACTGGGGCCACGGGGTACGTGGGAGGCCGTCTCGTCCCTGAGCTGCTGGCCGCGGGCCACGAGGTGCGCTGCATGGCCCGGTCCCCCGCCTCGCTGGCGGGTCGCCCGTGGTCCGAGCGCGTCGAGATCGTCCAGGCCGACGCGCGGGACGGCCACGCCGTACGGCGGGCGCTCGACGGCGTGAACGTCGCCTACTACCTGATCCACTCCCTCGCGAGCGGAGCCGAGTTCGCCGACCGTGACCGCGACATGGCCCGCACGTTCTCCGAGGCCGCCCGGAGGGCGGGCGTGGGCCGCCTCGTCTACCTGGGTGGCCTGTCCCCAGACGGCGGCGACGGCGACCTCTCCCCGCACCTGCGCTCACGCGCGGAGGTCGGCGACGTCCTGCTCGCCTCCGGCGTGCCGACGGCGGTGCTGGGCGCCGCGGTCATCCTGGGGTCGGGCTCGGCGTCGTTCGAGATGCTGCGTTACCTCACAGAACGGCTGCCGGTCATGGTCACCCCGCGCTGGGTGCACACGCGGATCCAACCCATCGCGATCCGGGACGTCCTGCGCTACCTCGTCGCCTGCGCCACCCTGCCCTCCGAGGTATCGCGCACCTTCGACATCGGCGGCCCTGACGTCCTCACGTATGCGGACATGATGCAGCGGTACGCCGCCGTGGCCGGGCTGCAACGGCGAAGGATCGTCCCCGTCGCCGTGCTGTCCCCCTCGCTGTCGAGCCACTGGGTGGGCCTCGTCACCCCCGTCCCGAGCGGCATCGCACGCCCTCTCGTCGAGTCCCTGCGCCACGAGGTCGTCTGCCAGGAGAACGACATCGCGCAGTACGTGCCCGACCCGCCCGGCGGCCTGCTCGGCTTCGACCGCGCGGTCGAGCTGGCGCTCGCCCGCGTACGGGAGGCGGACGTGGCCACGCGCTGGTCGTCCGCATCCGTACCCGGGGCGCCGAGCGACCCGTTGCCCACCGACCCGGACTGGGCCGGCGGCAGCCTGTACGAGGACGTCCGCGCGCGTCCCGTCCACGCCTCACGCGACGCCCTGTGGCGGGTCATCGAGGGGATCGGCGGCGCGCGCGGCTGGTACTCGTTCCCGCTGGCCTGGCGCGTGCGTGGGCTCGCCGACCGGCTGGCCGGCGGGGTGGGGCTGCGCCGTGGCCGCCGGCACCCGGACCGGCTGCTCGTGGGCGAGTCGCTCGACCTCTGGCGCGTCGAAGAGATCGAGCCGGGCCGACTCCTGCGCCTGCGTGCCGAGATGCGGTTGCCCGGCCTCGCCTGGCTCGAGCTCGGCATCCGAGATGGAAACCCGCTGGTCTACACCCAGCGCGCCCTGTTCCACCCGCGTGGACTGCCGGGTCACCTGTACTGGTGGGCCGTCTACCCCTTCCACGGGATCGTGTTCGGGAGCATGGCCCGCAACATCGCCACGGCGGCGGAGAAGTCCGCGGCGGCGGAGAGGCCGGCGGCCCGCCACGAATCCGCGGCCGCCGACTCCCCCACGTCAGGGCGTTGAGGCGTGTCAGTCCAGCGATGCGTCGAGCGTGATCGTCGTCCCGGTCAGGGCCTGGCTCACCGGGCAGTCGGACTTGGCCGCCTCGGCGAACTTGCGGAACCCGTCCGGTTCCAACCCGGGGACGCGCGCCCGGACCGTGAGGTGGACACCGGTGATGCCCTCACCCGGCTGGAACGAGACGTCGGCCCGCGTGTCCACGTTCTCCGGAGGGTTCCCCGCCCCGGCGAGCGCGTGCGAGAGCGCCATCGAGTAGCAGGTCGAGTGGGCCGCCGCGATGAGCTCCTCCGGGCTGGTGCGCCCATCCGGCTGCTCGGCCCGGGCGGGCCAGGTCACGTCGAACGTGGCGAGCTTCGACGACTCGAGCGAGGTCGTCCCCGCCCCGGTCATCAGCGAGCCCTGCCACTGGGTGGTGGCGGTACGAGTGGTGGCCATCGTCCGTGCTCTCCCTCGGTCTCGGGGACTGCTGTCGCAGGGACACCCTGCCCGCGTCTGAGAGGATGGAACCGTGACGGAACAGCCCCAAGTGACGTTCTATGAGGCTGTCGGCGGCGAGCAGACCTTCCGGCGGCTCGTGCACCGCTTCTACCAAGGCGTGGCGGACGACCCCCTTCTGCGCCCGCTCTACCCGGAGGAGGACCTCGGTCCGGCCGAGAACCGCCTCTGCCTCTTCCTCATCCAGTACTGGGGCGGCCCCCGCACGTACAGCGACCAGCGGGGCCACCCGCGGCTGAGAATGCGCCACGCGCCCTTCGCGGTCACGCCGGCTGCCCGGGACGCCTGGCTGCGGCACATGCGCGAGGCGGTCATCGAGCTCGAGCTGCCTGATCCGTACGAGCAGATGCTGTGGGACTACCTGTCCAACGCGGCGTTCAGCATGGTCAACCGGTTCGAGGAGCCCGAGGAGTCCTGAGCGCGGGCAACCCTGAGCCCCAGTAGTCCTGAGCCCCTGCAACCCCTGAGGCCGGACGCGATCGACGAGCTGGCGGGTCGGCGAGCGGGCGGCCTGCGCACCGCCCGGAGCCGCTCCTCCCCCGGATGGCATGCCCGACGCGGCTGGCAGACTCGACCCGGTGACCGACGAGCGCCCCTTCGCCCGCACGTCCGACCCGTTCCAGCCCGCAGGCACCGCCGACGCGGCCACCACAGCGTCCCCCTGGTGGCGTGACGCGGTGTTCTACCAGGTCTATGTCCGCTCGTTCGCCGACAGTGACGGCGACGGGGTCGGTGACCTGGCCGGCGTCCGTGCCCGGCTCCCCCACCTGCGCGACCTCGGCGTGGACG
>JBOGEN010000005.1:0-46490 GCA_050743265.1 Actinomycetes bacterium | reverse complement strand
CCCCCCCGTCGCGGAGATGCTGCACGCCGACGTCGCCGCGCTCCGTACGCGGGCCGACCGGCTCGCGGCCGACCTCGCCGGGGCCGGCGTGGACGCGCGGGCCGTCGACTGTGCCGCCACGGTCGGCGGCGGCGGCGCCCCGGGCGTGGAGCTGCCGAGCGCGGCGGTGAGCCTGCCCGAGGCGTACGCGGCGCCCCTGCGAAGTGGCCGACCCCCGGTCGTCGGGCGGGTCGAGCACGGGCGCTGCCTGCTGGACCTGCGGACCGTCCCGAACGAGTCCGACGCCGCCGTCAGGGACGCGGTGCTCGGGGCCCGGCCCGTCGCGGGTGAGGGCCGCTGATGCACGTCGTCGCCACCGCTGGGCACGTCGACCACGGCAAGTCCACCCTCGTCCGGGCTCTCACCGGCATGGAGCCCGACCGCTGGGAGGAGGAGCGGCGCCGCGGGCTCACCCTCGACCTCGGCTTCGCGTGGACCTCCCTCCCCTCGGGGGAGCCGATCGCGTTCGTCGACGTGCCCGGGCACGAGCGCTTCGTCGCGAACATGCTCGCCGGGGTGGGCCCGGTCCCGGCCGCGATGCTCGTGGTCGCCGCGGACGAGGGATGGATGCCGCAGTCGGCCGAGCACCTCGCCGCCCTGGACGCGCTCGGCGTGGCGCACGGGCTGCTCGTGGTCACGCGGTGCGACCTCGCCGACCCGGCGCCGACGCTGGAGCGGGCACGCGCGCAGGTCCGCCGTACGTCGCTCGGCGACGTCGAGGCGGTCTGCGTCAGTGGCACCACAGGCGAGGGGCTGCCCGCGCTGACCGCCGCGCTGCAGCGGCTCGTCGCCGCGCTGCCGGCACCGGACCGCCACGCGCCCGTCCGGCTCTGGGTCGACCGGGCGTTCACCGTGGCCGGCGCCGGGACCGTCGTCACCGGCACGCTGGGGGCAGGCACGCTCCGCACCGGCGACGCCCTCGTGCTGGCCCGTGGCGACGGTCCCCGGCTGCGGGTACGCGGCCTGCAGACCCTGAAGCAGCAGACGGACGAGGTGGGGGCCGTCGCGCGGGTCGCGGTCAACCTGCGCGGCGTCCCCCGCGGCGACGTGCGGCGCGGCGACGTCCTCCTCACGCCGGACGCCTGGCTCACCACCACGGAGGTGGACGCCCGGCTGCCCGGCGTCCTCGCCGAGGACCTCCCGCGGCAGGTCGTCGTCCACGTGGGGGCGGCCGCGGTGCCCGCGCGGGTCAGGCCGCTGGGGGACGACACGGCACGCCTCGGCCTGTCCCGTCCGCTGCCGCTACGGGTCGGGGACCGTGCGGTCGTGCGCGACCCGGGCCGCCGTCGAGTGACCGGTCTCGTCGTACTCGACGTCCGGCCTCCCGCGCTCACCCGCCGGGGTGCCGCGGCGGCCCGGGCGCACGTCCTCGCCGCGATGGACGGGCGGCCGGACGGGGCGGACGAGCTGTGCCGACGCGGGCTGGTGCGTGCCGCAGACCTACGGGCGATGGGCGCCGAGCCGCCGGTCGACCCCGTCGTGGGTGACTGGCTCGTCGACCCGGAGGTGCTCACCCGGCTGCGGACGCGACTCGGTGAGGAGACCGCCGCGTACGCCGAGGCGTACCCGCTCGAGCCCGGGCTGCCCGTCGAGGTCGCCCGGCAGCGGCTCGACCTGCCGGACCTCGCGCTCGTCGACGTCGTCGCGTCCCAGGCAGGGACGCCACCGCTGGTGGTGCGCGAGGGCCGGGTGGCTCGGGCGGACGCCCGGCCCGCGCTCCCGCCGGCGGTGCAGAGCGCCGTGGACGCGTTGCGCCGCGACCTGGACGCCGAGCCGTTCGCCGCCCCCGACGCGACCCGGCTCGCCGAGCTCGGGCTGGGCTCGCGCGAGGCCGCCGCAGCCGTCCGGGTGGGGGCGCTGCTCCGCGTCGGCGAGGGGGTGCTGCTGCTGCCCGACGCCGACACGCAGGCCGTACGCCGACTGGCCGGGCTGCCGCAGCCGTTCACGACGAGCGACGCCCGCAAGGCGCTGGGGACGAGTCGCCGCGTGGCGATCCCGTTGCTCGAGTACCTCGACAAGCGCGGCATGACCCGGCGGCTGCCTGACGACCGGCGCGAGGTGACCGCGTCCTCATGACCACGACCGGAGGCGCCACGGCGTTCGACGCGGTCGTCCTGGCCGGTGGCAGGGCCCGACGTCTCGGCGGGGTCGACAAGCCGGGCCTCGACGTGTCCGGGCGCTCGATGGCCGCCCGTGTCGTGGGCGCCGCCGCGGACGCGTCCCGGGTCGTGCTGGTGGGGCCGGGCCGGGAGGACGTGAGCGTCGACGTCGCGACCCGGGAGGACCCGCCCGGCTCCGGGCCGGTATCCGCGCTGGCCGCGGGCGTGGAGCACGTCACGGCCCCCGTGGTGGTGACGCTCGCCGCGGACCTCCCGTTCGTCACCGGCGAGGACGTCCGCGCGCTCGTCGAGGCACTGCTCTCGGACCCGGTCGCCGGCGTGGCCGTGGCCGTCGACGACGAGGGCGCCGACCAGTGGCTGCTGGCGTGCTGGCGCACGGACGTGCTGCGCCCCCTGCTCGCCGGCCTGGCCCCGCTGGACGGGATGTCGCTACGGCGGGTCTACCGGGACCAGCAGGTGTGCCGCGTCCGGCTCCCGTCCCGTCCCGGGGCGCCGCCCTGGTTCGACTGCGACACGCCGGACGATGTCGATGCAGCGCGAGCGAGAGGACAGGCATGAGCACGATGGACGACTGGACCCGGCAGGTCGTGGACCACCTGGGCATCGCCGACGCCGTGCAGCGGGACGAGGCGACCCGGCTGGTCCTCGACGTGGCCCGCGACGTCGCCCACGGGGTGGCCCGCCCGGCCGCGCCCGTGACGGCGTTCCTGCTGGGCCTCGCCGCGGCCCGGGCGGACGACCCGGTCGCCGCGCTGCCCGACCTGGCTCGGCAGGTGACCGACCTGGTGCCGCCGTCCGAGGACTGACTCCGCGCCGCCCGAGGCCGGATTAGGCTGCGGCGCAGCCGGCACGACCCGGCGCCCCCACCGACGACGAGGTGACCGTGACCGACGGCGACCTGATGCCGCACAACCCGATGCCCGAGCACCCTCCGGTGGCCGACCTCAAGGCGAGCGTGGAGAAGGGCGGGGCTCCGCGGTACCACGAGGCCAACGCGGGCAGGGGCAAGCTCTTCGCCCGCGAGCGCATCAGGCTGCTGGTCGACGAGGGCTCGTTCGTCGAGGACGGGGTGTTCGCCAACGTCACCGCCGGGGACCTTCCCGCGGACGGGGTGGTCACCGGCTCGGCCACGGTGGACGGGCGACCGGTGTGCCTCATGGCGAACGACTCGACGGTCAAGGCCGGGTCGTGGGGCGCGCGGACGGTCGAGAAGATCATCCGCATCATCGAGACCGCGTACCGGCTCGGCGTCCCGATGGTCTACCTGGTGGACTCGGCAGGCGCGCGGATCACCGACCAGGTGGCGATGTTCCCGGGCCGCCGCGGCGCCGGCAAGATCTTCCACACGCAGGTCCGCGCGTCCGGGTCCGTGCCGCAGATCTGCGCGCTGTTCGGCCCGTCCGCGGCGGGTGGGGCGTACATCCCCGCGTTCTGCGACCTCAACGTCATGGTCGAGGGAAACGCGTCGATGTACCTCGGCAGCCCCCGCATGGTCGAGATGGTCGTCAAGGAGAAGACGACCCTCGAGGAGATGGGCGGTGCGGCGATGCACTGCTCGGTCTCGGGCGTCGGCCACTACCTCGCGAAGGACGAGCCCGAGGCGCTCGACGCCGTCCGGCGCTACCTCTCCTTCCTGCCGTCGTCGTGGCAGGGCGAGCCGCCCTCCGCCCCGCCGCGTCCGCCCGAGGACGTCGACCTCGGCGCGCTCGTCCCCGAGAGCGAGCGGCAGGCTTTCGACATGCGGCGGTTCGTGCGCGGCGTGGTCGACGAGGGCACGTTCACCGAGGTGCACGCCCGGTGGGCGCGGGAGCTCACCGTCGGGCTCGCCCGCCTGGACGGCCGGGTCGTCGGCGTCGTCGCGAGCAACCCGATGTTCAAGGGCGGCGTGCTCTTCGTCGACTCCGCGGACAAGGCCACGCGCTTCGTGCAGATGTGCGACGCGTTCAACGTCCCCCTGCTCTTCCTCGCGGACGTCCCCGGCTTCATGGTCGGCACCGCCGTGGAGAAGCAGGGCATCATCCGGCACGGCGCCAAGATGATCTCGGCGATCTCCGAGGCCACCGTGCCGAAGATCTGCGTGGTCGTCCGCAAGGCGTACGGCGCGGGTCTCTACGCGATGGCCGGGCCCGGCTTCGAGCCGGACGCCACCCTGGCCCTGCCGACCGCCAAGATCGCCGTGATGGGGGCCGAGGCGGCCGTCAACGCGGTGTACGCGAACAAGATCGCAGCGATCGAGGACGAGTCCGAGCGCGAGGCGTTCGTCAAGGCCAAGCGCGACGAGTACGAGACCGACATCGACATCGTGCGGCTCGCCTCCGAGCTCGTGGTCGACGACATCGTGCCGCCCGAGCACCTGCGCGCCGCGCTCGTCCAGCGCTACCTCGCGTACGCGGGCAAGGACCGGTCGTTCTCCCGCCGCCGGCACGGCATCACGCCGGTTTGAGCCGACTGGTGGCCTCTGCCCGCTGAGCGGGCGGGGTCGAGTCGGTGGCGCGGGTCGCGCGGTTGCCCCGATCCGTGGTCGGGTAGGGGGCGGGTAGTCCGGCTGCGCCACCGGTTCCCCTCTGCCCCCGACAGCGCCGGGAGTCGTCGTGCCGAGCCTGCTCATCGGTGGTCAGTGGGTTGCCGCCTCCGCCGGCGGCACCCGTGACGTGGTCAACCCGTACGACCAGAGCATCGTGACCGTGGTCGACGAGGGGGACGCGACCGACGCCGCCCGGGCCGTCGAGGCCGCACGCGCCGCCTTCGACGACGGGCCCTGGCCGGGGACCCCGGCCGTGCAGCGGGGGGCCCTCCTCGCCCGGGTGGCCGACCTGCTCCTGCGGGACCGGGACGAGATCGCGAGGACCGAGTCGCTCGACACCGGCAAGACCCTCGTCGAGGGCGGGGTCGACGTGGACGACGTGGTGAGCGTCTTCCGCTACTACGCGGGTCTCGCCGACAAGGAGGCCGGGCGCGTCGTGGACGCGGGCAGCCCGGACGCGCTCAGCCGCGTCGTGAAGGAGCCGGTCGGTGTCTGCACGCTGATCGCGCCCTGGAACTACCCGCTGCTGCAGATGTCCTGGAAGGTGGCCCCCGCGCTCGCCGCCGGCAACACGGTCGTGATGAAGCCGAGCGAGGTCACCCCGCTGACCACGGTGAAGCTCGCCGAGCTGCTCGTCGAGGCCGGCGTCCCCGACGGGGTGGTCAACCTCGTGCTCGGTGACGGGCCGAACGTGGGTGCCGTCCTGGCCGAGCACCCGGGCGTGGACCTCGTCTCGTTCACCGGGGGGCTCGTGTCCGGGCGCAAGGTCATGGCCGCGGCCTCCGCCACCGTGAAGAAGATCGCGCTCGAGCTGGGCGGCAAGAACCCCAACGTGGTGTTCGACGACGCCGACTTCGACCTGGCGGTCGAGTACGCGCTGGCCGGGGCGTTCTTCCACTCCGGCCAGGTCTGCTCGGCCGGGGCCCGGCTCCTCGTGCAGGAGGGGGTCGCCGACGCGTTCGTGACCGCGCTGGCCGACCATGCCTCGCGGATCCGGCTGGGCAACGGCCTCGACCCGGACACCGAGTGCGGCCCCCTCGTCTCCGCGCAGCACCGGGAGAAGGTCGAGGGCTACGTCCGGATCGGCCTCGAGGAGGGCGCCGTCCTGCGGACGGGCGGCGAGCGCCCCACGGAGCCGAACCTGGCGAAGGGCTTCTTCTACCGGCCCACCGTGCTGGACGGCTGCCGCACCGACATGCGGATCGTGCAGGAGGAGGTCTTCGGCCCCGTGGTCACGGTGGAGCGGTTCACGGACGAGGACCACGCGGTCAGGCTGGCCAACGACACCGTGTACGGTCTCGCCGGCGCGGTATGGACCGGGGACGCCAACCGCGCCCAGCGGGTCGCGCACCGGCTGCGGCACGGCACGATCTGGATCAACGACTACCACCCGTACCTGCCGCAGGCCGAGTGGGGCGGCATGAAGCAGTCGGGGATCGGGCGGGAGCTCGGGCTCGCCGGGATGGACGAGTACTGCGAGACCAAGCACATCTACCAGAACGTCAACCCCGCGCCGATGGGCTGGTTCCGAGGCTGAACCCGCACCGGGAGGGGGCGCCGGACGAGAGTGAGGAGCGCACGTGGTCGGTCACGAAGACGCCGCGTACGCGGTCGTCGTCGTCGGTGGGGGCGCCGCCGGTGCGGTGGTCGCCTCGCGGCTCACCGAGGACCTCGACCGGACGGTCTGCCTCGTCGAGGACGGGCCCGGTCCCGCGGACGACGGGTGCGTCCGGACCGCCTTCCGCCCGCTGCCGGGTGACTGGCAGGACTGGGTCGCCGCCGGGGCCCGCGGGTGGGAGCACCTCGCGATGTCCCCGTACTGGGTACGGCTGCTGCCCACCATCCGGCCCGTGGCCCCGGGCGGCCGCGGACCCCTCGCCGAGGCGTTCGTCGCGGCCGCGTCCGACGCGTGGGGCGTCCCCGAGGTCGAGGACTTCAACATCGAGCCGTTCGCCGAGGGCGCCGGCTTCGCCCCGGTGGCACTCCGGCCGGACACGGACGCCGCGGCCCCAGCGGACCCCGCGGACGCTTGGACCTCGGTGCCCGGGACGTACCTGGACCCGTTCCTCAGCCGGCCGAACCTCACCGTCCACACGCACACGCGGGCGTACCGCCTGCTGGTGACGGACGGCCGGGTCTCGGCGGTGTGCGTCCGGGGCCAGGACGGCACCGAGCAGGTGCTGCACGCCGACGAGGTCGTGCTCTGCGCCGGGGCCGTGGAGACGCCCCGGCTTCTCATGCTCTCCGGCCTGGGCCCGGCCGACGCGCTGCGTGCGCTCGGCCTGGAAGTCGTGGCCGACCTTCCCGGGGTGGGCGCGAACCTGCTCGACCACCCCGTGGTCCCGGTGGCGCTGTCCACCGGGAAGGGGCAGTCCACCACCACGACGGGGAAGACGAACGGGAGGACAACCGACACGCCGCCGGGGAGGGCGTCCGGCGAGGCGACCGGTGGCGAGGCGATGGCCTTCACCCGGCGCGACGCCGCGGCCAGCGTTCCCGGCCTGCGCTTCCGCCTGTCCGGCGAGCTGCCGACCGCACAGCTGCAGCGCCTCGGGCACAAGGTCCCGGCGCATGCGGTGGGCGTCCAGGTCGGGGTGGCGCATCCGCGCAGCCGGGGCAGCGTCCGGCTGACCAGCGACGACCCGTCCGCTGCGGCCGAGGTCGACCTCGGGCACCTCAGCGACGGCGACGGCCTCGACGCGGCGGCGCTGGCCGACGGCGTACGGCTGGCCCGGGAGGTGGCGGTAGCCGGCCCGCTGGCGGACTGGGTGGACGACGAGGCGGCCCCCGGGCCCGGGGTGGCCGAGGCCGACGGCCTGGTCGAGTACGTCCGCGGGGCGGTCGGCACCGCCCACCACACGGCGGGGACCGCTGCGATCGGCCCGGACGACGACCCCGCCGCGGTGCTCGACCCTCAGCTGCGGGTACGGGGCCTGGCCAACCTGCGCGTCGCGGACGCCTCGGTGTTCCCCACCCTGCCGTCCGTGGACCCCATGGTCGCCGTCCTCATGGTCGGCGAGCGGGCCGCGGACCTGCTGGCCCGCGGCCGACCGGTGATGTGAGGAGGTGGCGATGGGCGGTTCAGGAGGTTCGGGTCTGGCCGAGCGCGCGGGCGAGGGGGGTCGCCTTACGATCGTCGCCATGGCCCGCGTGCTACTCGCAGAGGACGACACCGCCATCGCCGAGCCGCTGGCCCGGGCGCTGCGCCGGGACGGCTACGAGGTCGAGGTGTGCGGTGACGGCCCCTCGGCGCTCGAGCGCGTCCGGGCCGGCGGGGTCGACCTGCTCGTCCTCGACCTCGGGCTGCCCGAGATGGACGGGCTCGAGGTGGCCCGCCGCATGCGGGGCGAGGGCTGTACCGCCCCCGTCCTCGTGCTGACCGCCCGCGCGGACGAGGTGGACACGGTCGTCGGTCTGGACGCTGGCGCGGACGACTACGTGACCAAGCAGTTCCGTCTCGCGGAGCTGCTGGCCCGGGTCCGCGCCCTGCTCCGCCGCGGCAGCGCGGAGATCAGCGGCGGCACCGGGGACGTTCGCGTCGACCCGGAGTCGCACCGGGCCTGGATCGGCGACCAGGAGCTGGCGCTCACCGCCAAGGAGTTCGACCTGCTGCGGGTGCTCGTCCGCGACGCGGGCAAGGTCGTGCCGAGGGACCAGCTCATGCGCGAGGTCTGGGACGCGAACTGGTACGCGTCCACGAAGACGCTCGACATGCACATCTCGTGGCTCCGCCGCAAGCTCGGCGACGACGCCCAGTCGCCGAAGTACATCACCACGGTGCGTGGTGTGGGGTTCCGCTTCGAGCGGGGGTGACGCGGCCAGGTGCGTAGGCGGCTCATCGTCTCCACCCTGGCCGTCGTCGTCGTGGCGGTGGCCCTCGTCGGCGTCCCGCTGGGCGTGATCGGCGCGTACCTCATCGACGACCAGGCCAAGGCCGGGCTGGGGCGTGACGCCCAGCGCGTGCTCGCGGCGGTCGAGTCCGAGGAACGCGAGACGGACGTCACCCGCGACCTGGTCGACCGTGTGCTGAGCCCCGAGCGCGAGGCGCTGGTCTCGATGCCGGACGGCCGGACGGTGACCGCCGGGCGGTCCATCGCCGGGCAACGGCTCGTGGCCACGGCCTCGGGCCAGACCGGCACGATGGTCCAGGTCGCCGTCTCGCCCGAGGAGACCCGCGCCCGCAAGGCCCAGCTGTGGGGCATCGTCGGGGGCGCGGCCGCCCTCGCGGTGGTCGTCGCGATCGGCCTCGCCGTGTGGCAGGGGCGGCGGCTCACCGCGCCGCTCCTCGACCTGGCGTACGCCGCGGAGCGGATCGGCTGGGACCGTCCCGCCCGGAACCGCCGGTACGACGTGCCCGAGCTGGACCGGGTCGCCGTGCAGCTCACGCGCAGCGCGGACCGGGTGCAGCGGATGCTCGCCGCGGAGCGTCGGCTGGCGATGGACATCTCGCACCAGCTGCGCACGCCGCTCACCGCGCTCTCGATGCGGCTCGAGGAGATCCTCGCGGCGGGCGACGGTGAGGTCGTCGAGGAGGAGGCGACCGCGGCGCTCGCCCAGGTCGAGCGGCTGACCGGTGTCATCGACCAGCTGCTCGCGCAGACCCGGGAGGCGCACACGCCGGCCGTGCCCACCCCCCTGGACGGCGTCATCGACCAGCAGCTGCAGGAGTGGCGGCCGGTGTTCGAGAAGGCGGGCCGCCACCTCGTCGTGGAGGGCCGCCGGGGGCTGGTGGCCCTCGGCAGCCCGGGTGGACTCGCCCAGGTCCTCGCCACGCTGCTGGAGAACTCGCTCGTGCACGGCGCCGGGGTGGTCACCCTGCGGACCCGCGAGACGACCGGGTCCGTGGTCCTCGAGGTCACGGACGAGGGTCCCGGGGTGCCCGCGGCGCTGGCCGGGCAGCTGTTCGAGCGTGCGGTCAGCGGCCGTCGCGGCACGGGTCTGGGCCTGTCGCTCGCGCGGGCGCTGGCCGAGGCGGACGGTGGCCGGCTCGAGCTCGTGGCCCGGCAGCCGGCGCTGTTCGCGGTGTTCCTCAGCGCGGCCGAGTGAGGCCGGTCTCGCCGGCGGACCCGGCGGAGCCGGCTGACCCGGCCTGGTCCGGGTCGGCGTCCGTCTCGGCGCCCTCGGCGCGGGCCGGGAACACCCACCGCCGGTAGGACCAGAAGCGGAACGTCGTGCCGAGCGCCAGGCCGACGAGGTTCGCCGCGATGTTGTCGGCGAGGGCGCTGGTGAAGCCGAGGGCGTAGTGCGAGATCGCCAGACAGGTCAGCGAGATGCCCAGGCCGACGCCGTTGAGGAGGAAGAACAGCGTGTACTCCCGGGCCAGGCCCGAGCGGCCCCGGTGGCGGAACGTCCAGTGCCGGTTGCCCGCGTACGCCACGGTCGTCGCCACGGCCACGGACACCGTCTTCGCCAGCAGCGGACCCTCGTCCATCCCGACCCGGACGACGTTGAACACCGCCACGTCGACCACGTACGCGACCGCCCCCACCACCCCGAACTTGGCCAGCTCCCGGACGAGGTGGTGCAGGCCGTAGTAGAGGTCGCGCAGCCTCACGGCGTGGCCAGTGGCTCGGGCCCCCACCCCGCCCGCGGCCCGAGCCCGGGATCGGCCCAGGGCTGGGCTGGTGACACAGCGGGTGACACGGGGAGCGGCACCCCCCGAGCCTAGCGACGACGTGGCACTATGACAGTCCAGACGCAAACCTGTCGCTGCCCTGTCATGGGCGACCCCCGTGAGGAGTCAGACGTGCTGGACTACCGACTGGGCGAGGAGCACCACGCGCTTCGCAAGACCGTGGAGCAGTTCGCCCGCGAGGTCGTCGCCCCGGTGATCGGCGACTACTACGAGCGGGAGGCGTTCCCGTACGACATCGTCCACCAGATGGGCGACATGGGGCTGTTCGGCCTGCCGTTCGCCGAGGAGCACGGCGGCATGGGCGGCGACTACTTCGCCCTGTGCCTCGCGATCGAGGAGCTGGCCCGGGTCGACTCGTCCGTCGCGATCACGCTGGAGGCGGCCGTCTCGCTCGGGGCGATGCCGATCGCCCGGTTCGGCACCGACGAGCAGAAGCGGCGGTGGCTGCCGCGGTTGTGCACCGCGGAGGCCCTCGGGGCCTTCGGCCTCACCGAGCCCGGCTGCGGGACGGACGCCCACGGCACCCGTACCACCGCGCGGCTCGAGGGCGGCGAGTGGGTGGTCAACGGCACCAAGGCGTTCATCACGAACTCGGGCACCGACATCACCGGCTTCGTCATCGTCACCGCCGTGACCGGGCAAGCCGAGGACGGGGGCAAGGAGATCTCCTCGATCCTCGTCCCGTCGGGTACGCCGGGCTTCACGGTGTCGAAGAAGTACTCCAAGGTCGGCTGGAACGCGTCCGACACCCGCGAGCTGTCCTTCACGGACTGCCGTGTCCCGGAGGCGAACCTGGTGGGGCAGCGCGGGCGGGGCTACGCCCAGTTCCTCCAGACCTTGGACGAGGGCCGCATCGCCATCTCGGCCCTTGCCACGGGTCTCGCCCAGGGCTGCCTCGACGAGTCGGTGCGGTACGCCGGCCAGCGGGAGGCCTTCGGCCGTCCCATCGGCGACAACCAGGCCATCGCGTTCAAGCTCGCCGACATGGAGACGCGCGCCCACACGTCCCGGCTCGCCTACTATGCGGCGGCGGAGAAGATGCTGCGCGGCGAGCCGTTCAAGAAGGAGGCGGCGATCGCCAAGCTCCACGCGTCGGAGTGCGCGGTGGCCAACGCCCGAGAGGCCACCCAGATCCACGGCGGGTACGGGTTCATGAACGAGTTCCCCGTGGCGCGCATGTGGCGCGACGCCAAGGTGCTCGAGATCGGCGAGGGCACCTCCGAGGTGCAGCGCATGCTGATCGCGCGAGAGCTGGGCTTCTGAGCGCCGACGCTCCGGACCGCCCTGGTCGGTGCGGTCTGTACGCTCGGCACTCGTGAGCGTTCCCGTGGTCGGCATGGTCGGGGGCGGGCAGCTGGCCCGCATGACGCAGCAGGCCAGCATCCCGCTCGGCATAGCGTTCCGGGTGCTCGCCGCGGACGAGCACGACTCGGCCGCCCTGGTCAGCGGCACCGTCCAGGTGGGCGACCACCGCGCGCTCGAGGACCTCCGCGCCTTCGCCAAGGGCTGCGACGTGCTCACGTTCGACCACGAGCACGTCCCCGCCGAGCACCTGCATCGCCTGGTCAAGGACAAGACCGTCGTACGCCCCGGGCCGCACGCGCTCATCCACGCCCAGGACAAGGCCGTGATGCGGGCCCGTCTGGGCCGGGCCGGCATCCCCGCTCCGCGGTGGGGCGCGGTGTCCGGCCCGGACGACCTGCGTGCCTTTGCCGACGAGTGGGGCTGGCCCGTCGTCCTCAAGGCCGTACGCGGCGGCTACGACGGCAAGGGCGTCTGGGTGGTGGAGTCAGCGCGCCATGCCGGGGAGCTGCTGCCCCGGCTGAGTGGGCTCAGCCTGTTCGCCGAGGAGCGGGTCCCGTTCCGCCGCGAGCTGGCCGCCCTGGTGGCCCGGTCCCCGTCCGGTCAGGCGGCGGCGTACCCCGCCGTCGAGACCGTCCAGCGTGACGGGATCTGCGTCGAGGTGCTCGCCCCCGCGCCGGGCCTGGACGCCGACCGGGCGGTCGACGCGCAGCACGTCGCGCTCGCGGTCGCCGGCGAGCTGGACGTGACCGGCCTGCTCGCGGTCGAGCTGTTCGAGACCGACGACGGGCTGCTGGTGAACGAGCTCGCCATGCGGCCGCACAACTCCGGGCACTGGACCCTGGACGGCGCCCGCACGTCCCAGTTCGAGCAGCACCTGCGCGCGGTGCTCGACCTCCCGCTGGGGAGCCCGCAGCCCACCACGCCGTACGCGGTGATGGCGAACGTGCTCGGCGGCGACGACCCGGACGTCCACGGCCGATTCGTCCACGTGATGGCGCACGACCCGGCAGTGCGGGTGCACCTGTACGGCAAGGCGGTCCGTCCGGGGCGCAAGATCGGGCACGTGACCGTCTGCGGCGACGATCCTGACGACCTGCGGGCGCGTGCCCGCCATGCGGCGGCATACCTGGCTGAGGGGGACGCGTGAGCGGCCCGCCGGTCGGCGTCGTCATGGGCAGCGACTCGGACTGGCCGGTCATGCGCCCGGCCGTCGACGCGCTTGAGGAGTTCGACGTGGCCTGCGAGGTGGACGTGGTGTCCGCGCACCGCATGCCGCACGACATGCTCGCGTACGGGGAGCAGGCGGCCGGCCGAGGGCTGAGGGTGCTGGTCGCGGGCGCCGGGGGAGCGGCCCACCTGCCCGGCATGCTCGCCAGCGTGACGCCGCTGCCGGTCATCGGAGTCCCGGTGCCGCTGGCGCACCTCGACGGCCTCGACTCGCTGCTCTCCATCGTCCAGATGCCGGCGGGCGTGCCGGTCGCGACCGTGTCCGTCGGCGGGGCACGCAACGCGGGCCTGCTCGCGGTCCGCATCCTCGCCGCGTCGGACGACGGGCTGCGCGGGCGGATGCTGGCGTTCCAGGCCGAGCTCAAGGAGGCGGCGACCGCGAAGGGCCGCGCCCTGCGCGAGCGCCGCGCGGGTGAGGCCGACCGCTGAGGGCCCGGCTACGGCCTCCCCACGGCCCGGTACGTCCAGCCGGCCGCACGCCAGCGGTCGGGGTCGAGGGCGTTGCGCCCGTCCACGATCTTGCGCTCGGTGACGACGCCGGTCAGTGCCGCCGGGTCCATCTCGCGGAACTCCCGCCACTCGGTGAGGTGCAGCACGAGGTGGGCGCCGGTGGCCGCGTCCTCGGCTGACTCGCGGTACTCCAGCTGGGGGAACATCGCGCGGGCGTTGTCCATCGCCTTGGGGTCGTAGACGGAGACCTGGGCCCCCTGGAGGAGGATCCGGGCGGCCACGTTCAGCGCGGGTGAATCGCGGATGTCGTCGGAGTTGGGCTTGAAGGCCGCTCCCAGCACGGCGACGTTCTTGCCCATGAACGTGCCGCCCAGGAGCTCGCGGGCCATGTCGACCACGCGGTCCCGGCGGCGCATGTTGATGGCGTCGACCTCGCGGAGGAACGTGAGCGCCTGGTCCGCCCCCAGCTCGCCGGCCCGGGCCATGAACGCGCGGATGTCCTTGGGCAGGCACCCGCCACCGAAGCCCAGCCCCGCGTTGAGGAACCTGCCGCCGATGCGCTCGTCGTACGAGAGGGCCTTGGACAGCAGGGAGACGTCGCCGCCCGAGGCCTCGCAGACCTCGGCCATCGCGTTGATGAACGAGATCTTCGTCGCGAGGAAGGCGTTGGAGGAGACCTTGACGAGCTCGGCGGTCGCGTAGTCGCACACGACGACAGGGACACCGGCGCTGAGCGTGGACGCGTAGACCTCCCGCAGCACCGCCTCGGCGCGCTCGGAGCCGACCCCGAAGACGAGGCGGTTCGGGCGCAGCGTGTCGTCGACGGCGAAGCCTTCGCGCAGGAACTCCGGGTTCCACGCCAGCTCGGCCCCCGCGCCCGCGGGTGCCTTCGCGGCGAGCCGGTCCGCGAGACGGCCGGCGGTGCCCACCGGCACGGTCGACTTGCCGACCACGAGGCAGTCGCGGTCCAGGTGGGGCGCCAGCCCGTCCACCACCGCGTCGACGTAGCGGAGGTCGGCGGCGTACTCGCCGCGCTTCTGGGGGGTTCCGACGCAGAGGAAGTGGACGTCACCGAAGGCGGCCACCTCCTCGTAGGAGGTGGTGAAGCGGAGCCTCCCCGAGTCGAGGCCCTTGCGCAGCAGGGGCTCGAGGTCGGGCTCGTAGAAGGGCACGCGACCGTCGGACAGCAGCGCGATCTTCTCCGCGTCCACGTCCATGCCGAGCACCTCGAAGCCGAGCTCGGCCATGGACGCCGCGTGCGTGGCCCCGAGGTACCCGGTTCCGAGCACGGTCAGTCTGTGAGTCACCCCGGCAGGGTACGGGGCGTACCATCCCGCCACGTGGCTGACTTCGACATCTACGCCCTTCCGGAGGAGCACCTTCTGCTGCGGGCCACGGCACGCGAGGTGGCGGCGCAGAAGATCGCCCCGCACGCGGCCGAGGTGGACGAGACCGCGGAGTTTCCCGAGGCCTCCTACGACGCGCTCGTCGCGGCCGACCTGCACGCGGTGCACATCCCCGAGGCGTACGAGGGGATGGGGGCCGACGCCCTGGCCACGGTGATCGTCATCGAGGAGGTGGCCCGTGCCTGCGCCTCGACCTCGCTCGTGCCCGCGGTGAACAAGCTCGGCACCGTCCCCCTGCTGCTGGCCGGGTCCGAGGAGCTCAAGCAGCGGTACCTGCCACCCGTGGCCAGGGGCGAGGCGATGTTCTCGTACGCGCTGAGCGAGGCCGAGGCCGGGAGCGACGCGGCCGCGATGAGGACGAAGGCCGTGCGGGACGGGGACCACTACGTGCTGAGCGGCGCGAAGCGTTGGATCACGAACGCCGGCGTCAGCGAGTACTACACCGTGATGGCGGTCACGGACCCGGACCAGGGGCCACGCGGGATCTCCGCGTTCGTCGTCGAGAAGGACGACGCGCGGTTCACGTTCGGAGCGCCGGAGAAGAAGCTCGGCATCAAGGGGTCACCCACCCGCGAGCTGTACTTCGACGACGTCCGCATCCCGGCCGACCGGATGATCGGGGCCGAGGGGACGGGCTTCTCCACCGCGATGCGCACCCTCGACCACACCCGCGTCACCATCGCCGCCCAGGCGGTGGGGATCGCCCAGGGGGCCCTCGACGCGGCCACGGCGTACGTGAAGGAGCGCGAGCAGTTCGGACGGCCCGTCGCCGACTTCCAGGGCGTGCAGTTCATGCTCGCCGACATGGCCATGAAGCTCGAGGCGGCACGCCAGCTCACGTACGGCGCGGCGGCGCGGTCCGAGCGGATGGCCGGCGACCTCACGTTCTTCGGTGCCGCCGCCAAGTGCTTCGCGTCCGACACGGCGATGGAGGTCACCACGGACGCCGTCCAGCTGCTGGGCGGGTACGGCTACGTCAAGGACTACCCGGTCGAGCGGATGATGCGCGACGCCAAGATCACGCAGATCTACGAGGGCACGAACCAGGTCCAGCGGGTCGTGATGGCGCGTCAGCTCCTGCAGGGTCTGACCGGCTGAGCACGTCGCCTCGGCTAGAGTCGACCGGCACACTCCGGGACGGCTAGGTGGCGATTGATGGTCGGCGCAGACCAGGCGGGGGGCCAGGCCGGCGACGAAGCCGGGGCCCGGGCAGAGAACGGTGCCGCCGGGGTCGCGTCCCCGACCTCCGGGCCGGCAGGCGAGCCCCCGAATCCGCTGCAACGGGTGATCCTCGACCGGCTACGTGAGCGCGGGTGGTCGTACGGCGTGGTGGCCCGCCGAGGTGGGCTGCCGCGGTCCACCGTGTACCACCTCGCGGTGACCCAGCGGCTCGTCCGGCCGCCGCGACCGGACACGCTGGACGGCCTCGCGCGTGGGCTCGAGCTCCCCATCGCGGTCGTGCGCGCTGCGGCAGCGGACGCGACGGGCCTGCACTACTACGAGGGCGGAGAGGCCGTCGACCAGGAGACCGCCGTGCTCATCGCCAGCCTCGAGGAGCTGACCGCCGAGGACCGCCGTCACGTCGCCGCGCTGGTCGAGTCGATGCGCCGGCGGTACAGGTCTACCGAGGAACGCTAGCCGCGTCCCGGGCGCCGGCCCGGGCCCGAAGGCTCCGGACGCTGGCGACCAGCGCGTGGGCCAGGCGGCGCGCGAGCAGGCAGAGCAGGTACGTGAGCCCGGCCGTGGGCAGGATCAGCAGCAGCCCGGACACGGCCCCGCCGGCCACCGCCAGGACGTCGAGGTCCACCGCGCCGTCCGCGACGACCCGCATCTGCCGGCCGAACGATGCCGCCGCGGTCCGGGCCAGCTCCGGGAGCCTCCACGCCGCGTACGCCAGGTTCGCGAAGAGCAGCGGCAGCGTGACGAGGACCCAGATCGTCACCATCACCCGCACGCCGCGCTTGAGCCCGGCCACGGAGGCGGGTACGTCGCGGCGGGGCAGCAGGCTCGTGAGGATCGGCCGGACCTTCCCGAACAGGTCGGGGACCCCAGCGAGGTCACCGAGGATGAAGTAGCCGTCGAGCCGCACGATCGGCAGCAGCTGCTGCAGGATCTCGAAGTGGCAGAGGTAGATGACGGCGAGGAAGAGCGGGTGGCCGGTGAGCGCGTAGCAGCCGGCCATCACGAGGATGAAGACGACGTTGAAGTAGACGCCGCCCAGGTCCGTCCGCAGCCGCCCGGCCCGCCCGATCCGGTAGACGTCGGTGACGTCGGTGTAGAGCGCGGGCCAGACCAGGTAGATGCCGTACCCGATGCGTCCTGGCCGTGCCCCGCCGTAGCGGCAGGCCGACGCGTGCCCGAACTCGTGCACGACGAGCGAGAGAAGCGAGAGCCCGGCCACCGGCAGCAGCAGCGCCGGCTGCTGGAGCACGGCCGTGAGAGACGAGATCGCCCCGTACGAGACGAAGAGCCAGAGGTCGACCAGCGCCCAGCAGGCCAGCACGACGAACACGATGGGCAGCACGTGCAGCCCCGCGAGCCCGCGGGCGACGCGCTCCACCACGGAGGCGGGGAGCAGCGTGCCGCGCAGCCGCAGGCCGAGCAGGAGGTTCGTCCGTGGCAGGCCGCCGTCGAGGCGCCAGGTGCCGGCGATGAGGCCGGACGGGACCAGCCGGTTCTCGACGAGGTGGGCGATGTTGTCCGCGCTGACCGGGCGGCCCAGGTGCGCAGCCACCGCGTCCGCGACCTCGTCGTACCCGCGCGCGCCGTCGATCTCGGACGCCACCAGGTACAGCAGCCGGGACAGCTGGAGCACCTGGCCGTCCGCGCGGCGGGCGATGTACTGCGGCTCGGCGAAGCCGGTGCCCTGGTACTCGCCGTAGAGCCGGAGTCCGGAGGCAAGCCGCGGGACCTGACGCTCCCCCGACGCGCCAGGTCCCGCGACATCTGCCGACGAGGCGGGGGGCACGGGCAGGGAGCGGTCGGGGGCCTGGGACGTCCCGGTCGCGCTCATCGTGCTCACCCCCGCCTCGCCAGGTCATCACTCGCCAGAACGGTGTGCGGCGGCGAGGGGCGAGCCCCCCACCGCCGCACCAAGCCCGGTCGGCTGTTAGCCGACGACGATCAGGCCGCTGTGGTTGAAGTTGAGCGCGTTGACGTTGACGAGGCCGTTCTGCTCGTTGTTCTGCACGTCCTCGACGCTCCACCCGCCACCGCCGTAGCAACCGAGCGCCTCGCGGCTGGGGAGCAGCTCGACGCTCTCCCTGTCCAGCTCGTGCATGCTGAGCTCCTGCATGTGGTACCTCTCCTTCTCGGGCGGACCCTGCCGGCGCCCGACCTCCAGGCCGCACAATCCGTACGGTCACGTTGGACAATCTCACGGAGTCCGCGGGTGAGCAAGGACTCACCGCGGAACTGTCCGGAGATCCCGGTGGGCGGGGCACGAGATGTCCGCTCTCGCACGGCTTTGCCCGCAACGGCGGACGAGATCTCGCGCGTGAGACAGGGCACCAGGGACGGGCTGAGAGGGTCCTTCCTGCCGCGATAAGCGGATTGGACGGGACTTCTGCCACCCTCCGCGGTATAAACACAGTTGGAGCTTGAGGACGGGCCGGGGGGGCCACGTGATCCGGAGCGACCTGTACCGACTTGGCTGGCGGGCCATGACGGTGCTGCTCCTCGTGGCAGGCGTCTTCCTCGCCCTTCTCGTGATGTCGCAGCCGGCCGGTGCCGACCAGGCTGCCGACCCTGTGCCGGACGCGACCTCCCTCATCGGCAAGGTCGCCGACCCGGAGACCGCAGCAGGCGAGTCGGCCGGGGAGCCCCCCGCGCAGTCCGAGACCGCCGTGACCGAGCCTGTGGCGACCGAGCCTGTGGCGACCGAGCCTGCCGTGACCGAGCCGACCGAGTCCGAGCCCGCCGCGAAGTCGACGGGGCTCCTCGCGTCGGTCGAGAGCACGGTCTCCGACGTGAGCAAGGTGTCCAACGTCGCCGGACACTCGTCCGCACAGCAGAGAGACGCTTCCCCCGTCGCGTCGGTGACCGAGAACGTGGTGACGCGCACCGAGCCCACCGCAGCCCGGCCGTCCCAGACCCACGCCTCCACCCGGCCATCCCAGCCCGAACAGGCGTCGACGCCGGCCACCTCCCTGACGGACGGCGCGACGGGCATCGTGCGGACCGACGCCGTGCCGGCGACGGACGATCACGCGGACGCACAGACGTCGACCAGGTCGGGTGCGGCGGAGCCGTCCGGTCTGGTGGGGTCGCTTGTCCCTCCGGTGACGGACGCGGCGCTGTCGGATGCCGGGACCGCCGCACCAGTCGGCAGGCTCGTGGGCACGGTCTCCCCGGTGGTCGATCAGGTCGTCGGCCCTGTGGTCGACCCGGTCGTGCACACCGTCGTTGCTCCGGTCGTCGACCCGGTGGTGCGCACCGTGGTGGCCCCCGTCGTCGACGGGGTCGTCACTCCGGTGGTCGGGTCGGCGACCGGTGTGGTCGGGCCCGTCGTCGGGTCGACGGTCCAGCTCGCGGGCTCCGTGGTCGACCCCGTGGTCGGTCCCCTCGTCGGTCCCGTGCTCGGCCCGGTCCTCTCGGGAGGGTCCGTCTCCCTCCCGATCGCCCTGCCCGGCAGCCTGGCCCTGCTGCCCGCTGCCGGATCGCCGTCGGACGCCGGTACATCCGGCCAGGGCGGCTCCGGGGCTGCGGGCGCGCCGTCCGGGTGGACCCCCGCAGCAGGCGTGTCCCAGCCGACCGCGGCGTCGCCCTCGGCCGGCATGACCCACCCGGCCCCATACCTCGGCCCGCAGGTCCCGGGTGCCCTGCCGGTCGTCTCCGCTGACGCCTTAGCCGGATCCACGCTGGTCGGTGGGGCCGGTGCCGACTCGTTCCGCGTCGACCTGCCCACCCCCCCGGTGGAGCCGGTCCCGGTCTCCGGCGCATCCTCGTCCGGAGCCGGCGCGGGTTCGTCCGCCCAAGCCGGTGTGCTGGTGGCCGTACTGGCCGTCGCTCTCCTGTGCCTCTTCGTGGGCCGCCGTCGCGGCGCCTGGCGTCCGATCTGGCGGACGTACCTTCCTGCGGTCTCTCCCGCCTAGCGCTTCCTTCCCTCGCTGCTCTCGCCGCGTCGCGGCCGGGGCTCGGCCCCGTGCCGCCGGAAGGAAGCACTCATGTTCTCAAGGTTGCTCTTGGCGGGCTGCCTCATGCTCGCCGTGGGGGGGTTGGCCGCTCAGGCGTCCGCCTCGACCCCCACGGGCTCGCAGGCCGCTGCCGGGGACGTCACGTCCGCGTCGTCGCCCCGTCAGCAGGAGATGCCCACCGAACCGGACCGTGTCCGTCACGTGGTGGTGTCCGGTGACACGTTGAGCGGGGTTGCGGCCCGGTTCGACGTCCGGGGTGGCTGGAAGGCCCTGTACCGGGAGAACCGCCGGGCCATCGGCCCGGACCCGGACGTCGTCCTGCCCGGGACCGCGCTACTCGTGCCGGTCGGTGGAGGTGCTGCGGCGCGTCCGCAGATCCACCGCGTGGCGTCCGGTGACACGTTGAGCGGGGTCGCGGCACGGTTCGACGTCCGGGGTGGCTGGAAGGCGCTCTACCGGGCGAACCACCACGTGGTCGGGCAGGACCCGGACGTGCTCAGGCCGGGTACCCTGCTCACGCTGCACCCCGCACCCGCGCAGCCCGTACGGGCGGAGCGGACGTCTCCACCGGCGTCCTCGCCGGTCGGGATGTCGGTCAACGCGTCGGAGGCGGCGCAGGCGGCACGGGCCGCGATGGCTGCGCTGGCTGCGAGCACCGTCCAGGACGCGAAGGCTCTCCCGGCCCAGCAGGCCCGGGAAGCAGGGCCTGGCGTCCGTGTGGGCGCGCACTCCGCGTACGACCCGACCGCCTACCCGGGCATGCCGGGCTGGCTGGAGGCGACGCTGCTCGGCGTCGGCCTCCTCGTCCTCGTCTCCTTGGTCGCCGAACCCGCACGGCAGCGCCGTCGGGAAGCGGCCACCCAGACCGCCGGGCTCATCGGCGGCACACAGCCCTCGCTGTCTGCGCGAGCTCTCGCGCCCAGGAGAGGTGTGCCGCCGGCCTCGGAAGGGAGGACCTGATGCGCATCGTGCTCAGGTCGTATAAGCACCTGATCATCACCCGCAGTGAGCAGGACGAGGCGATCCTCGTCCTGCGCCCACCGGCCCAAGACCCCCGGGCGATCCTGGACCTCGCCCGGGTCGTCCTGCCGGAGTCCGAGTACCGCGAGCTGGCCGGCTTCCTGGGGTTCTCGTTCGCGTGAGCACCGCGTGGCCGGGGGCGGGTCAGCCCTTCGGCGGGAGGATGTCTCGGGGCACCTTCTCGTCGGCCTGGAAGGCGTCGAAGAGGCGCAGCGCATCCGCGCGGGCCCACTTCACGCTCGACCCGACCCCGGCCACGCGGTAGTCCGGGTTCTCGATCGGCACGGTGGTCGTGATCCCGGACCCGCCGGACACCGACCGCATGGCCAGGGCGAAGCGCAGCAGGTCGAGCACGTTGTCGCCCTCGTCCACGCGGACGGAGTCGAGACCTGCGCTCGTCATGCCCCACACGGCGAACGGGTTGGCCAACACGGAGGGGCCGGCCACCTTGTCGGACAATCCGGCGAGGAACTCCTGCTGGCGCTCGACGCGCCCCAGGTCGCCTCGTGGGTCCGAGTAGCGCGCCCGGACGTAGCCGAGCGCGTTCCCGCCCTCGACCTCCTGGCAGCCCTTGCGCAGGTTGATGCCGGCCTTCTTGTCCGAGATCGCGGTGTCGGGACACACCCGCACCCCGCCGACGGCGTCCACGATGTCGACGAAGCCGCGGAAGTCGACCTCCACGTAGTGGTCGAGCCGGACGCCGCTGACGTTCTCGACGGTCTTCGTGAGCAGCTGCGGGCCGCCGAAGGCGTACGCCGCGTTCAGCTTGTTGTGCCCCTCGCCAGGGATCGGCACGTACGAGTCCCGTGGCAGGCTGACCAGGGTCGTCCCGTTGCTGCCGGTGTGCATGAGCATGATCGTGTCCGCCCGGCGCCCGGACGCGCGCCCGGTCGAGAAGGCGGACTTGTCGCCCTTCGAGAGCCCCGCCCGGGAGTCCGAGCCGACGATCAGGTAGTCCGTCCCGGGGTTGTCAGCGGGGCGCGCGTCGCTGGCCGGCAGGGCGTCGATGCGCTGCAACGAGGCGTTCACGTACAGCAGCAGCGCGAGCAGCAGCAGGACGAGCGCCACCACGACCGCGAGCAGGATGCGGGGCCACCGACGGCGGCCCCCGTACCCGCCGCCGGGCATCCGGGGCATCCGCAGCCGGCGCCGGGGCTCCTTCGGGGGCCGCTGCGGGCCGCGGGGGTTCAGCTCGGGGGGGAGGGTCGAGCGCTGGGCCGCCTGGGGCTGCGGCGCCGGCTGGGCGGGCGGGGGAGCCGGATCGTCCCGGAACCAGCCGTCGGGGTACTGGCTCATGACCGTACGTGTTCCCTCCGCGGGTGGATGGTGGCGCTATGTCTAGGGTGGCGGCCCCCGTGTCGCAGCCCGGCACCGGGGTCTTCCGGACGGCGGGGACCCTGGTGGGGGCGCCGCCGGGCGCCCGCGAGGCGCTCCCCGATCAGGTGCACGCCGTGTCCGCGGCGCTGTGGGCCTCGGTCGCCCCGCCCTCCGAGCCCGCGGGGGCTACCTCGATCGGGGCCAGCCCGGCGTACCCGGTGCCCACCTCGATCTCGAAGAGCCCGCCGAGACCCGGCACCTTCTCCAGGGTCGCGTCCGGCAGGACGGCGTGCACCGTCTTCACCGACCGGCTCCAGCGCGGGTCGTAGCGGATCACCGTCTCGTCCTCGTTCACCGTCTCGTCCGGGTCGGCGCCGGTGGCGTCGGGAGGCGGTGCGGCGACGACGAACCCGGCATCCGCCGCGTCCTCGCTGAACCGCTTCGCCAGACCGGTCGTACCCGTTGCGTTGACGACCTCGACCCGGATGTCGCCGGGCCGCACCTCCACGCGCGCCGGGCCCCGATCCTTCCCGCCCACCGGGCCGGTCAGGGGCTGGTCGTCGCGGATGCGGCCGAACAGGTCCTTGGCGGCGGCGTCGTCCCACTTCACGGTGGAGCCGAGCTCAGTGATGCCGCGGTAGTCGGGGTTCGCGATCGGCACGGTGAGGAACTGCACCCGCTCGGGGTCCAGGCCCCGCAGCCGGGTGGCCATGTCGATGATGTCGGACCGCTCGAGGTCGGGATCCGTGCGGACGGTGCGCAGCGTGGCGTCGAGGAAGTTCTTGAGCCTGAGCGGGTTGAGCAGCGTGCCCGCGCTCAGCGCCTCGCGCATCATCGCGCCGATGAACTTCTGCTGCCGCTCGATGCGGCCCAGGTCGCCCCGGACGTCGATCGAGCGGGCCCGGACGTACCGCAGGCTCTGCTCACCGTCCAGGTCGTGGTGACCCGCGGACAGCTCGAGGCCGCTCTTCGGGTCGGAGACGGCGGTCGGCACGCAGACGTCGACCGTGCCGAGCGCGTCGACCACGCCGATGAACCCGGCGAAGTTGACCTCGACGTAGTGGTCGATCGCGATGCCCGTCGCGTTCTGCACGGTACGGATCGTGAGCTGAGGGCCGCCGAACGAGTACGAGGCGTTCAGCTTGTCCATACCGGGCTCGACCCGGTCGCCGGTGCTCGTCTCGTGCCCGGGGATCTCGACGAGCGAGTCGCGGGGCAGGCTCACCATCGTCACCTTGTCCTGCTGCTTCGACACGTGCGCGAGGATCATCGTGTCCGAGCGCCGGCCCGCGGCCCGGCCCAGGTGCAGGTCGTCGATCTCGCCCTGGCTGAGCCCTGCCCGGCTGTCCGAGCCGACGATGAGGTAGTTCTCCGCCTCCGTCGTCGTGCGCTCGGGCGAGTCGTGGATGCCGGCGAACGCGTCGACCCGGGTGATCTTGCCCTCGTAGTGGGTGAGCAGCGCGTACCCGGTGATGCTGGTGAGCAGGACGAGGCCGGACACCGCCCCGGCAGTCACGGTCACCGTCCGCCGGTAGCGCCGGCGGGGGGCGGCCGCGGCACGGCTGCCTCGGGCCATGGACCTCGGACCTCCCACGTGGTCGTGCTCGTTCGTGTCCCTCGTAGGACGACGACGGCCGAGGGAGCCTGATGGTTGTCACAGCCACGCCACCACCCTGGGGCGGTGCGCCCCGGTGACGGGTGCGTCCCGATGATTATGGCCGGGCGGGCGGCTTCCGGCGGGTTCCCGATGGTTCCGTGATCGCCGTGTCACCCGGTGGTGCCTGTGCCACGGCCCAGGCCGTGCCCGCTACCGTGGTCGGCCCATGAGCAGTTCCCGTACGCCTGGCGCCGGCGGTCCCGGGGACGCCGGCTTCGCGGACACACCGTCCGACTTCGACGACACGCCGGCGCCACCGCCCGTCACGGTGGTCATGCCCGTGCTCAACGAGGCGCGGCACCTGCGCCGGTCCGTCGGCCACGCCCTGGGCCAGGACTACCCCGGTGCGATCGAGGTCGTGCTTGCCGTCGGTCCCTCGACCGACGGGACCCACGAGCTGGTGGCGCGGCTCAAGGGTGAGGACCCTCGGGTGCGGTCCGTGCGCAACCCGTCCGGGGCCACCCCGAACGCCCTGAACGCGGCGGTCCGGGCGGCCAGGCACGAGATCGTCGTCCGGGTCGACGGGCACGCCATGATCCCGCCCGACTACGTCCGGACGGCGGTCGAGCTGCTGTGCCGTACGGGGGCGGACAACGTCGGCGGCATCATGGCCGCCGAGGGCGAGACACCGTTCGAGCGGGCCGTCGCGTGCGCGATGACCTCGCCCCTGGGCGTGGGCGGCTCCCGGTTCCACACGGGCGGCGAGGAGGGGCCCTCGGACACGGTCTACCTGGGCGTGTTCCGACGCTCGACGCTGGAGCGCCTCGGCGGGTACGACGAGGCCTTCGCCCGCGCGCAGGACTGGGAGCTCAACTACCGCATCCGGCGCGCCGGAGGGCTCGTCTACTTCTCGCCTGCCCTGCGGGTCTCGTACCGGCCGCGGTCGAGCGTGCGTTCGCTCGCCCGGCAGTACCGCGACTACGGGCGGTGGCGGCGGGTGGTCATGCGCCAGCACCACGGGTCGGCGACCCTGCGCTACCTCACGCCCCCGGTCGCGCTGGTCGGCGTCGTGGCCGGCCTGGCCGTCGGGCTGGTCGGGCTCGTCGCCGGATCCGCCCTGCTTACGGCGGCTCTGGTCGTCCCCGGTGGGTACGCCGCCGCCGTGAGCCTCGGGGGCCTGGTGACCGGGTGGGGCCTGCCGGTCGGGAGCCTCGTCCGGCTGCCGCTGGTCTACGCCGTCATGCACCTGGCGTGGGGCTGGGGGTTCCTCACGAGCAACCGGTCCCTCGGTGCGGGCGCGCGCAGCGCCGAGCACCCGGGCGAGCCGTCGGTGTCCCTCGGCGGCTGAGCCGGCGCCCGACGTCTGGCAGTGCTACCCGGTGCGGCGTACGGCGCCCGGCTCGCCACGGCGCCAGGCGTCCAGCGCACGGCGCACGCCGGGCACGTCGTTCACCACCAGCCCGTCCACCCCGGCCTCCGCGAGCTCGACCGCGCGGGCGGCGTCGGGGCACCACGCGACGACCTCGAGGCCGGCCTCGTGGGCGACCCGGACCGCATGCGCGGGCTCACGGTGGACCGGTGCGGAGTCGACCTCGTTGAGGCCGAATGAGGGAGCGTGCGCTCCGACGATGTCGAGCCCGAGGTGGTGTGCCGCCGGCACCGCCTTGCGCAGCGGGAAGTAGAGCCAGGTGAGCAGCCCCAGCGGGACGTCCGGCAGGTCCCGCCGCACCTGCAGCAGCGCCGCCGGGTCGAACGAGGTGACGATCAGCCGCCGGCGGGCACGCTCGGCGTCGAGCACGGGCACGAGCAGACCGGTGGTGGTCCGTTCCGGCGGACGCACGGCGTCCTCGAGACACGTCTTGACGTCCACGTCGAGGCCGATGTCGCGGGGCAGCCAGGCCAGCAGGTCCGCCAGAAGCAGCCCCCCGCCGGCGACCACCTGCTCGGCGGTCAGGTCGACCACGAACCGCCCCTCGGGCGTGCTCGGGTGGTGCATCACGACGAGGGCGTCGTCGGCGCAGCGGCGGACGTCGGCCTCGACCCACGTCGCGCCCGCGGCGACGGCAGCACGGAACGAGGGGAGCGAGTTCTCCGGGTGCCCGCCGACGGTGCCCGTGCCCGACCCGCGGTGGCCCAGGACGACGGGGCGAGGGTCGGTGAGGACCCGTCCGTGCGGCATGCGCGGCCAGCCCGTGTGTCGGGGGTCAGACGTCGGCCGGACGCTCCCGCCCGACCCGGCGCCCGGCCCCCGCTGCCGGGGCCCGAGCGCTACGCAATGCTACCTTTCCGGTGGTTCCACGGTGGGCCTCGGCGCCCCCGCACCGACGCCCCGGGCCGTGCCCGCCGGTGGCCCCCTGGAGGAGAGAGCTGCATGACGTCGCGGGTGCGCGCCGTTCTGGACCGACGCGAGGTCCTCAGGCTGCTCGTCGCACGGGACCTCAAGCTCAAGTACGAGCGGTCTGCCCTCGGCTACCTGTGGACGACGCTGGAGCCGCTGCTCCTCGCGACCATCTACTGGTTCGTGTTCGAGAAGGTCTTCGACGTCGGCATCGACAACTACGTGCTGGTGATCATCTGCGGCATCCTGCCGTGGCTCTGGTTCAGCGGCACGGTGTCGCAGTCCACGGGCTCGCTGGCGGGCCAGGCGCGTCTCGTCACGTCGACGAGCCTGCCGCGGGAGATCTGGGTGCTCCGCGCGGTCGGCTCCAAGGCCGTCGAGTTCGTGTTCAGCCTGCCCGTGCTGCTGCTCTTCGTCCTCGTCACCGGGGTGTCGACGGGCCCGGGGCTGCTGCTGTTCCCGGTAGCCTTCCTCATCCAGATCACCCTGCTCACGGGCGTGGCCCTACTGCTCTCGACGGTCGCCGTGGTCGTCCCCGACGTCAAACGCCTCATCCGTGTGGTCATGCGCGTGTTCTTCTACATGTCACCTGTGCTCTACCCCTCGGGCCGTGTGCCGGAGCCCTACCAGTGGGCGTACGAGCTCAACCCGCTCGTCGGCATCATCGAGGCCTACCGCGCGGCATGGTTCCCCGAGTACTACGCCGGCCACCACTTGCTGACCTACTCCGCGGTCGTCGCGGTCGTCGTTCTGCTGCTGGGCTGGCGCGCGTTTGCCCGTCTCGAGCGCGTCGTGCTGAAGGAGCTCTGAGGTGGGTTCCATGATCGTCGCCGACGACGTCGGCATCAAGTTCCGTCGCGGGCGCCGTCGCCGGCTGCGCCTCAAGAACGCGCTCCGCGGCGGGCCGGTCATCACCAAGCCCGGCGAGTTCTGGGCGCTGCGCCACGTGTCGTTCTCCGTGGAGGCCGGCGAGGCCCTCGGCCTCGTCGGCGGCAACGGCCAGGGGAAGAGCACGCTGCTGCGCATCATCGCGGGCGTCATGATCCCGGACGAGGGCAGCGTCGAGGTCAACGGCGGTGTCGCCCCGCTCATCGAGCTCCAGGCCGGCTTCTCCGGTGACCTCACCGCACGCGAGAACATCTACCTCGCGGCGAGCCTGCACGGCCTCCCTCGGGAGGAGGTCGACGACATGTTCGACGAGATCGTCAAGTTCGCCGAGATGGAGGAGTTCCTCGACGCCCCCGTGCGCCACCTGTCGAGCGGCATGAAGGCCCGGCTCGGCTTCGCCGTCGTCACGCGGCTCAACGAGCCGATCATCCTGGTGGACGAGGTCCTCGCCGTGGGCGACACCCGGTTCAAGCGCAAGTGCTACCGGCGCATGAAGGAGATGCTCAGCGGGGGAAAGACGCTCATCCTCGTCTCGCACAACGAGCGTGACCTCACACGCTTCTGCAGCCGCGCGCTCTACCTCCGCGGGGGCGAGGTGGCGGCCAACGGCCCCATCGATGAGATCCTGGCGCTGTACGCCGAGGATCAGGACCGTGAGTGACCTGACCGAGACAGCCGTCCTCGTCTCGGCGACTGCCGTACCGGGCGGCCCGTCGGCGGTGCTCCCGTACGAGGGCGGGACGGTGCTCTCTCGGCTGCTCGACCAGCTCGACCGGCTCGGTGCCGACCACCACCACCTCGTCGTCCGGCGCGAGTGGGCGTCCGCCCTCGGGGGGTTCACCTCCCGCGCCACGGTGCACCCGTACGACGACGCGGCGGGGCTCTATGCCGCCGTCGCCGACCTGGCGGGCCGGCCGGACGCGTGCCCGCTCCTCGTCCTGCCTGGCGACGTGGTCGCGCACGACGACGTGCTCGCCGACCTCGTGGCCGACTCGCGGGTACGGACCGCCGTCCTCGCGCGGTCCTGCCCGGAGGGGGGTCCCGTCCCCTCGGGGGCGGGCCTGCGTACGGACGGCGGACGGGTCGTGAGCGCGGGGTCGTCACACCACCGGGTCACCGCGGGGGACACCCAGGCACCGGCGGCGCTGCGGGTGGCGCCGGGGGACCGGGCCGCCCTCGCAGCGGCCGCGTCCCGGGTCGCGGACGCAGCCCGTGGCTGGACGGACGCCGACGCCGACCCGGTGTCCCTGCTCACCGTGGCGCTCGTCCGCGACGGCACGGCGGTGACCTCGGTCGACATGGGCGGGTACGCCTGGCTGCACCCACGCTCGCCGCAGGACGCGCGCCACGCCGCTGACCGCCTCGGCGAGGTCGACACCGAAGGGCTCCGGCTCGAGTCCGCCGTGAAGGGCCGGGACGGGTTCTTCACGAGCTTCCTCGTCAGCCCGTACTCCCGGTACCTCGCCCGGTGGGGGGCCCAGCGTGGGATCACCCCGAACCAGGTAACGCTCGCGTCCCTCGCCGTGGGCGTCGTCGCCGCGGTCGCGCTGGCCACGGGGTCGCGCCCGGGCTACGTCGCGGGAGCGCTGCTTCTCCAGGCCTCGTTCACGCTCGACTGCGTGGACGGGCAGCTCGCCCGCTACAGCCGCAGCTTCTCCGCGCTGGGTGCCTGGCTGGACGCCACGTTCGACCGGGCCAAGGAGTACGTCGTCTACGTCGGGCTCGCGATCGGCGCCAGCCGGAACGGTGACGACGTGTGGGTGCTCGCCGTCGTCGCGATGACGCTGCTCACGTTCCGGCACACCGTCGACTTCGGGTACGCCGCCGCGACCGCGGTGCCGCCCGCCCAGCCGGTCCGGCTGCCGTTCGCGCAGCCCGACGACACCCCGCCGGGAGACGCCGGACCCGTACGCGCGCGCGGACGCGCCCGGGGCGGGGGCGTGGTCGGCGCCATCGGCAGCGTCGACCGCTGGCGGTGGGTGGTCTGGGCGAAGCGGATGGTGATCCTGCCGATCGGGGAGCGCTGGGCGCTGATCTCGCTGACCATCGCGTTCTTCGACCCGCGGGTCACGTTCGTCGTCCTGCTCGTGTTCGGCGGGTTCGCCACCGCGTACACCACGCTGGGGCGGCTGGTGCGGACGGTGGCACGATGACGACAGTCCCCGGTACGCCCGCCGCGACGCTTGCCGCGTACGCCGACGCCGGCCCGCTCGCTCGCCTCGCCGACCGTGCCGAGCACCACGGGGGCGCGCAGGCGTTCGGGCTCACCGTGCTGGGCGCGGTGCCGCTCACCGTGGCACTGGCGCTGCTCGACCCCGACCTGTTCGACCGGCTCTTGCTGGTCGCGGCCGTCGCCGTGTTCGTCCTCGCCGCCTCGCTGGGATGGGCCGCCTCGCTGGACGACCGGTTCGACTGGCTGGTCCCGGCCCTGCTCCGTGCCGTCGAGTACGGTGTGGTGATCCGTGTGACGGCGGTGCTCGCCCCGGGGGACATGCCGGCGGCGTACGCCTTCTGCGCGGCGCTGGCGTACCACCACTACGACGTGATCAACCGGGTCCGGTACACCGGCCTGGCGCCCGCGACCTGGGTGGCCTACGCGGGCGGTGGCTTCGACGGCCGCATGCTCGTCCTCGCCGTCCTGGCACTGGGCGGGGCGGCCACCCTGACCGCCGGGCTCTGGCTTGCGGCCGCCGGGCTCGCGGTGGTGTTCGTGTCCGAGAGCGTCCGCGCGTGGCTCTCCTGGACGAGGAACGCGGATGCTCCGGTCGACTCAGCGAAGGAGGACGTGGACTGATGCTCGGCATGGTGCTCGCCGCGGGAGCGGGCCGCAGGCTGCGTCCTGTCACCGACGCGCTGCCGAAGGCGCTCGCCCCCGTGGACGGGGAGACGACCATCCTCGACCTCACCCTGGGCAACCTCGCTCGGGTGGGACTGCGCGACGTGGTGGTGGTCGTCGGGTACGAGGCGGACGCGATCCGCCGCCGCAAGGCGGACCTCGAGGCGCGGCACGGCGTCGTCCTGCACCTCGTGGACAACGACCACGCCGAGGACTGGAACAACTGCTACTCGCTCTGGCTCGCGCGGGACGCGTTCGCCGAGGGGGTGCTGCTCGCCAACGGGGACACGGTGCACCCGGTCTCGGTCGAGGAACGACTCCTGGACGCCCGCACCTCCCTCGACGGCTCCGGGGTGCTGCTCGCGGTCGACGACGTCAAGAAGCTGGCCGAGGAGGAGATGAAGGTCCGCCTCACCGACGACGGCCTGCTCGCCCACATCACCAAGCAGATGGACCCTGCCGAGGCCGCCGGTGAGTACATCGGTCTGACGCTGATCGAGCCGCTGGCGGCCAAGCCGCTCGCGGACGCCCTCGAGGCGACCTGGCGTCGCGACCGTGACCTCTACTACGAGGACGGCTACCAGGAGCTCGTCGACCGTGGGGGCAAGGTCACGGTGGCCCCGATCGGCGCCGTCGACTGGGTCGAGGTGGACGATCTCGACGACCTGGCGCGTGCGCGGGAGATCGCATGCCTCTACTGACGCGCATGGTGCTCGCACCGCTGTTCATCGACGTGCGCCGGGGGGCGGTCCAGGGTCTGGCCGAGCTGCTCGCCGACCGCCGTATCTCGTCGTCCGGCCGTGTGGCGGTCGTGGTCGGGCGCGGGCAGGGAGCCACGATCGTCGACCGTCTCGGCCCGCTGCTGGACAACTGCGAGGTCTTCACCGCCGAGGCGGGCAGCGTCGGCGCTGCCACCGACCTGGTGGCGCAGCTCCGCAAAGCCAACTACGACGCGGTCGTGGGTATCGGCGGCGGGCGCACGCTCGACGTGACGAAGTGGGCCGCGTCCCGGCTGGGCCTGCCGATGGTCGCCGTCGCGACGAACCTCGCCCACGACGGCATCGCCTCACCGGTCAGCTCGCTCGACAACGAGGGGGGCAAGGGCTCGTACGGCGTCTCGCCGCCCATCGCCGTCGTCATCGACCTCGACTTCGTCCGCGACTCCCCGCCGCGCATGGTGCGCTCGGGCATCGGCGACGTGGTGAGCAACCTCTCGGCCATCGCCGACTGGGAGCTGGCGCACGAGCAGCTCGGCGAGCCGGTCGACGGGCTGGCCGTGACCCTCGCCCGTACGGCGGCCGAGGCACTGCTCCACCGCACCGACGGCGTCGGCGACGACGAGTTCCTCATCGCCCTGGCCGAGGGGCTGGTCCTCTCGGGCATGGCGATGGTGGCGGCCGGCACGAGCCTGCCGTGCAGCGGCGGGGACCACGAGATCCTGCACGCGGTCGACGCGCTGTTCCCCGGCACCGGCAACCACGGCGAGCTCGCGGGCATCGGGGCGATGTTCTGCTTCTTCCTTCGCGACGACACGCACCGCCTCGGCCAGGTGGACGCCTGCCTGCAGCGGCACGGCCTGCCGCGGCTGCCGGCGGACGTCGGGCTGACCGAGGAGCAGTTCGTCCGCGCCGTCCGGCACGCGCCCGGCACCCGGCCGGGCCGGTTCACGATCCTGGAGCACCTGGACCTCTCCGAGGCGCAGGTGACCGAGAAGGTGCGCGGGTATGTCGACGCCTTCGGTCGCTGAGCTGCGGGCGGTCGTCCACCCGCCGGGCCTCCTCGACCGCCGCTCGGGCGAGCACTGGGCCGGCCGGCTCTACATGCGCCGGATCTCGCTGCACGTCACGCGTGTCTTCCTGCGGCTGGGGTGGAGCCCCAACCAGGTCACCTGGCTCATGATCGTGACCGGGGTGCTCGCCGGGCCGGCGCTGCTCGTCCCCGGCTTGGCCGGGGCGGTGCTGGGCGCTCTGCTCATCCAGCTGTACCTGCTGCTCGACTGCTCGGACGGCGAGGTCGCCCGCTGGACCGGCCGGACGAGCATCACCGGCGTGTACCTCGACCGGGTCGGTCACTACCTGGCGGAGGCGTCCCTCCTGGTGGGCGTGGGCTTCCGCGCGGCCGATGTCGTGCCGAACGGGTGGGCAGTGCTGGGCCTCGTCGCGGCGCTGGGCGCGATCCTCATCAAGGCCGAGACGGACCTCGTGGACGTGGCCCGCGTACGGGCGGGGCTCACCGCCGCGACCGAGTCCTCCACCGAGCCGCGCAGCACCCGGGTCGGGCAGATGCGGCGCGTCGCGTCGGCGCTGCGCTTCCACCGGATCCTCGGCGCGGTCGAGGCCTCGCTGCTCGTCCTGCTCGCCGCGGTGGTCGACGCGGTCGCCGGCGGGCTTACCGCGACCCGGGTCCTCGTCGTCGCGCTTGCCGTCGTGGCGGGGCTGCAGCTGGTGCTGCACCTCGCGAGCATCCTGCTCTCGCGGAGGCTGGCGGCGTGACGCCCTCGCTCTCGTGCGTCGTGCTCACGATGGGCGACCGTCCGGACGAGCTGCGGCGTGCGGTCTCGAGCGTCCTCACGCAGCAGGGCGCCGAGCCGGTGGAGATCGTCGTCGTGGGCAACGGTGCGGAGGTGCCCCCGATGCCGGAGGGCGTGCGCACCGTACGGCTGCCGCGCAACGAGGGGATCCCGGGCGGGCGCAACCGTGGCGTGGAGGCCTGCCACGGCGACGTGGTGCTGTTCCTCGACGACGACGGCTGGTATCCGGAGACGGGTCTCGCCGACCACGTGCGCGAGGTGTTCGCCGCCGACCCTCGACTCGGCATCGTGTCGCTGCGGATCTCCGACCCGGAGGGCGGGCTGGGCTCGCGCCGTCACGTCCCGCGGCTACGGGCCGGCGACCCGGAGCGCTCGTCCGAGGTGACGACGTTCCTCGGCGGCGCGTGTGCCATCCGCCGTGAGGTGTTCGACCGTGTGGGCGGATACCCGGACGCGTTCTTCTACGGCCACGAGGAGACCGACCTCGCCTGGCGTGCGCTGGATGCGGGCTTCCGCATCCTGTACGACGGCGGGTCGCTGATGTGCCACCCGGCCGTCGCCCCGACCCGGCACGCGCAGTTCTACCGGTACAACGCCCGCAACCGGGTCTGGCTGGCCCGCCGCAACCTGCCCTGGCCGCTGGCCGCCGCGTACCTGGTCGACTGGGTGGTGCTCACCGTGCTGCGCGAGCGCACGCTGCGCGGGCTCGGGGCATGGCGGGAGGGCTTCGTCGAGGGCTGGCGGCAGCCGTGCGGCCGACGCCGCCCCATCGGGTGGGCGACGGTGTGGCGGATGACCCGCCTGGGCCGCCCCCCGCTCCTCTAGCCCGCCTTCTTGAGCCGTCGGGCGGCGACGCAAGGCTGGTCGCCTTGGCGTGCGTCAGGCCCGCACCGGCATCGGGGCCGGCCTGTCCGGCACGAGGACCTTCGGCTCGGTCTTCGCCTGCACCTCGTCCACGGTGACGCCGGGGGCGAGCTCGCGCAGCACCAGCCCGTCCGGCGTCACGTCGAGCACGGCGAGGTCGGTGATGACCCGGTCGACCACACCGCGGCCGGTGTACGGGAGCGAGCACTCGGTGACGAGCTTGTACGACCCGTCCTTGGCGACGTGCTCCATCATCACGATGACCCGCTTGGCGCCGTGGACCAGGTCCATCGCCCCGCCCATGCCCTTGACCATCTTGCCGGGGATCATCCAGTTGGCCAGGTCGCCGGTCGCCGAGACCTGCATCGCGCCGAGGATCGCCGCGTCGATGTGCCCGCCGCGGATCATGCCGAACGAGAGCGAGGAGTCGAAGAAGGACGACCCCTCCAGCAGGGTCACCGTCTCCTTGCCCGCGTTGATGAGGTCGGCGTCCTCCTCCCCGTCGTACGGGTACGGGCCGACGCCGAGGATGCCGTTCTCGCTCTGCAGCGTCACGTACACGCCCTCGGGCAGGTAGTTCGGCACGAGCGTCGGCAGGCCGATGCCGAGGTTCACGTACGCCCCGTCGGTGAGCTCGAGGGCCGCGCGGGCGGCGAGCTGCTCTCGGGTGAGTGCCATCAGGCGGTCGCCTCGAGACGGGAGCCATCGCTGGCCTCGGGACGTGGGCGGGTGGTGCGGCGTTCGATGCGCCGCTCCGCGTCCGGCCCGACGTCGAGCACGCGCTGGACGAAGATGCCCGGCGTGTGCACGTCCTCGGGGCGGATCTCCCCGGGCTCGACGAGGTTCTCCACCTCGGCGAGGGTCACCCGCCCAGCCATCGCGCACAGCGGGTTGAAGTTGCGCGCCGACTCGCGGAAGACGAGGTTGCCTTGGGTGTCGCCCTTCCACGCGCGGACGAGGGCGAAGTCGGTCGTGATCGACTCCTCGAGCACGAACTCACGCCCACCGAACGTGCGGGTCTCCTTGGCCGGGGAGGCGAGGGCAACGCCTCCCTCGCCGTCGTACCGCCAGGGCAGGCCACCGTCGGCGATCTGCGTGCCCACCCCGGTCGCGGTGTAGAACGCGGGGATGCCGCAGCCGCCCGCGCGGAGCCGCTCGGCCAGCGTGCCCTGCGGGTTCAACTCGACCTCCAGCTCCCCGGAGAGGAACTGGCGGGCGAACTCCTTGTTCTCGCCCACGTACGAGCTGGTCATGCGGCCGATGCGGTGGTCACGCAGGAGGATGCCGAGGCCCCAGTCGTCCACGCCGCAGTTGTTGGACACGACCTCGAGCCCGGACGTGCCGGCTTCGTACAGCGCCTGGATGAGCACGCTCGGGATGCCGCAGAGCCCGAACCCGCCGACCGCGAGGGTGGCGCCGCCGGGGATGTCCGCGACCGCTTCGGCCGCGGAGCGGACGACCTTGTCCATGTCGGAGGGTGCCCTTCCGTCGTCGGGTCGGTGGATCACCGCGAGGGTACTGGCCCCTGAGGCCGTACGGGTCAGGAGCAGCTGCGCTCGGTGGCCTTCCTGGCGTCGACGGACTCGGTGGGCGAAGGCTCGGGCTTGGGCGGCCGCTTGCCGGCGGTCACGGTCTGCACGCCCGCGTAGTCCTTGCCGAGGACGAGCTCGAGGGAGTCGCCGCCGGTGGGCGTCGTCTCGGCCTCGGCCCCCTGGACCGCGGAGGTCAGCGTCCGGGCCGGTTCGGCCGCCCCGTCGTGCCGGACGACGGAGTGCTCGTAGTCGAACGTGTCGGCGTTGCCGACGCCGGTCACGGTGAAGCCGGCCTGCTTGAGGTCCTCGGCCGCGGTTCCCGCCAGGCCGGGCTCGCCCGACCCGTTGAGGACGGTCACCTTGACCCGCGACGGGTCGACGGTGAGCGGGCGCTCCTTCTTCCCCGTGGTGGGGGTCTTCTCGCCGGGCAGCGGGCCGTCCTCGCGCAGGGCCTCCCAGAGGTCGTCCGCGGAGTCGTCCCACGCGACGGTCGCCTCGTCCGCGCGGATGTAGTTGGGCACGGTGACGAACCGGACCTGGCCGGTCTGCATGCCCTTGACGCTCATCGCCAGCTTGCGCATGTCGTTGAGGCTGGCGAGGCCCGGGTCGGTGGTGATCGACTTCGTGGCCGCGTCCAGGAAGGAGTACAGCCGCTTCGGGTTGAGCAGCAGCTCGGTGCTCTTGACCTTGCGGATCATCGCGGACATCAGCGCCTGCTGCCGGTCGATGCGGGACAGGTCGCTGCCGTCCCCCAGGCTGTACCGGGCCCGGGCGAACGCGAGCGCCTGACGGCCGCCGACCTCCGAGTGTCCGGCCGGGAGGTTGAGGCCGCTCTTGCTGTCCTGCACCGCCTCCTCGACGCACACGTCGACCCCGTCCATCGCGTCGATCATGCGCTGGAACCCGGCGAAGTCGACGACCACGAAATGGTCCACGTACACGTCGGTCAGCGACTCGACCGTCTTGATCGTGCACGCGGGGCCACCGATGCTGTACGCGGTGTTGAAACGGTTCGTCTGCGGGCCGGTGGTGCCGCCGCCGTCGGACTTGCAGGACGGGATGTCCACCCACGAGTCGCGCGGGATGCTCACCAGAGTCGCCTTCTCACGGCCCTCGGACAGGTGCAGCAGCACGGTCGTGTCCGAGCGCGCACCGGACGCGTGCCCGATGTGCGGGCCGCTCTGCCCCTCACGGGTATCCGAACCCAGGAGCAGGATGTTCGTGGCGCCCTGGTTGTGCCGCTCAGGGCGCTTGCCGAGCTGGGACGTGATGTCCTGACTGGTGATGTTGCCGTTGAGCCGCTGCATCGCCACGTACCCCGCTGCCCCCGTAGCGACAAGGACCACCGCGACCACGGCTGCGGTGGTGGTGAGTGCGCGCTGCCAGCGGCGTCTCGGTGGAGCGCGTCGGCGGCGGCGACGGCCGCCTCGGCGGTATCCGCGACTGTGCGGGCTGGGCACGTAAGCCTTCCAGGGGTCGTCCAGCAGGGGGGCGGAAAGTCAGGAGGGTACAGAGAAGGCCCGAATGCCCGACCCCCCCGGGGCCGTCATGCCCACGACAGCCGTCACGCGCTCGTCCGCGACGCGCCGCGCCAGGACGACCTCGTCCAGGTGCCGGCAGAGCACGATCCCGGCTCCGGCGGCCAGCGGTGCGAGCAGGCCCGCGGTCACCGAGGCGAGGTGCCCGAACGGGGTCGCGGTGAGGACGCGGTCGGCTCGTCCCAGCCCCCAGGCCGCGGCCTGGTCGCGGGCGGCGGCGGTGACCTGTGCCCCGCTCCAGGTGCGTGACCCGACCCGGAGCGCCGGCGTGGACGGGGCAGGCGGCACGGCAGGGACAAACCGGTCACCGTACGTGAGCACCTCGGCCGCGTAGTCGGTCACGCCCTCGGGGATCTCGGACAGGCGGGCGTTCATCGGGCGCAGGGAGAGGCCCACGGTGTCCGGCGCACCCGCCGCCGCAGCCTGCTCCAGCGTGTCCGGGCCGCTGACGACGACGTCCGCCGCGGCAGGGTCGCCCCCGGGCTCCGCGACCACCCCGACCGCCCAGCAGGCCGAGAGCCACACAGCCGCCTGCCAGTGCAGCGGGAGCAGCAGAGCGACCGTGCTCCCCGGCTCCACGGCCAGGCCGTCGACCAGCAGGTTCGCCGTCTTGGCCACCCAGTTCTCGTACGTGGCCACCGAGAGCTCGACGCGCTCGCCGGTCTCGTCGTCGTAGAAGGTCAGCAGCGGACGGGACGGGTCCTCGCCGAGGGCTTCGCGGAGCAGCGCGTCGGGCGTCTCCGCCCTCTCAGGCGTGGCGGCCGTCCGCTCGGGAGACTGGGGCGTTCCGGGCCTCTGGGGCATTTCTGGGGGTGGCACGGGAGGCCAGCCTAGGCGGCGGGCCCGACGACGCCCGTGCCCCCGCCCGGGTTCACACGGCCGGCTCGAGTTCACCCATCAAGACCAAGCGTTCGCCTGCCGACTCCTAAGGGGGTCGCCTCACGCGGCCCTGACCGCCGCCCCCGGCTCGAGGAAGAGGCACGCAGGATGCGTCGACTCCCTACCGCGATGTTCGTCCTGGGTCTCATGCCCGCGCTCGTCGTCGCTGTCCCCACGATCAGCTCGCCCACGCCCGAGGCTCACACCGTGGAGCCTGAGGTCGCCTCGCTGCGGCTGGCCGGGATCGCCGACTCGGCCGTCCCGGGCTTCACTGCCGCCGTGCGGGCCAGGCAGGCCGCGGACGCCGGACCGGACGCCGCCCCGGCGCCTGACGCTGGCTCTGCGTCCGACACCAGCCACGACCACGTGCTGGGAGACGGCCGCACGGTCGTCCTCACCGCGCCCCGGGCGACCCAGGACTTCGACGCCGTCGGCGTGACCTGGAAGCCCGCGCCGAAGGACACCGAGATCACCGCCGAGGTCCGGACCCGCACCGAGGACCGCTGGACCGGCTGGCACGACATGACCGTCGAGCCGAACGAGGCGCCGGACGCCGGATCGGCCGACATCCGAGGCAATCCCGACTACCGCGACGGCACCGCCCCCTACATGCCGGGCCCGTCCGACGGCGTGCAGGTGCGCGTGGGTGTCCTCTCCGGATCCGTGCCCCAGGACCTGCGGGTCGACCTCGTCGACCCGGGCGAGTCGTCCGCCGACGCGCACCTGGTGCCCCCCGGCCCCGCCGCGCAGGCGTCGGCAGCGACGGCCAAGCCGACGATCATCTCCCGCAAGGCGTGGGGCGCGGACGAGTCCCTGCGCAACGGCTTCGCCGGCTACACCTCGACGATCAAGGCCGGGTTCGTGCACCACACGGACGGGAGCAGCAGCTACACCAAGGCTGACTCGGCCCGGCTGGTCCGCGCCGTGTACGCCTACCACACGAACAGCCGCGGGTACTCCGACCTGGGCTACAACTTCATCGTCGACAAGTTCGGCCGCGTCTTCGAGGGACGCGCCGGCGGTGTCGGCAGGTCCGTCCTCGGCGCGCACACGGGCGGGTTCAACACGAACACGTTCGGCGCGTCCGCGCTCGGGAACTACGAGACCGCCAGCCCCACCACGGCGATGGTGAACGCGTACAAGCGGCTGTTCGCCTGGAAGCTCTCGATGTACGGGCGCAACCCCGCGGGCAAGACCTCGCTCACCTCGGTCGGCGGCGGCACCGCACGGTACCCGGCCGGCCGGACCGTCTCGTTCAACGTGATCTCGGGCCACAGGGACGCCGGGTACACCGCGTGCCCGGGTAGGTACCTGTACCCGAAGCTCTCGACGATCCGGACCGGCGCGAAGGCGCTGGTGGACGGCGGGAGCACCCCGACCCCGACGCCTACGCCGACCCCGACGCCATCGGCCGGCGGGCAGTCCACCTTCGTCCCCGTCACCCCGACCACGCTCGGCTCGACCGTCACCGGTTCCGGTGTCTCGTCGGGCAAGGGCGCACTGCGCGGCACGGAAGACCGGTTCGCGATGCCCGTGCTCGGCCGTGCGGGCGTGCCCTCGACGGGCGTGGCCGCGGTCGCGCTCAACGTGCGCGCCCGCTCCACCACGACGGGCAAGGTCGCGGCCTACCCGACGGGCTCCGCGCGTGACCTGCGCTCGGTTTCCCTGGTGCCGGATGCGTGGCGTACCGGCCATGTCGTCGTCGCGCCCGGCGACAAGGGCCGGGTGACGGTCCGCGTCGGGGCGAGCGGCTCGACGAACGTCGTCGCCGACGTGTACGGCTACTACCGCACCGGCGCGACCGGCCTGCAGTTCCACCGGGTCACGCCGACCCGCGTGTTTGACACCCCGAGGGACGCCCCCGCGCTCGGCCCGGACGCCAGCCGGTTCGTCGACGTGGACAAGCTGTCCTCGTCGGTGCCGGCCAAGGCGCGGGCCGTGGCCGTCAACGTGATCGCCCACGGGGCGACCGCCGACACGGTCGTGAGACTCTCGCCGAGCGAGGCGTCGTCCACAGCCGGCCCGACGGTCGACGTCCAGCGCGGGGAGAACGTGCGCCGGCTGGTCATGATGCGGCTGAGCGACTACGCCAACCTCGACCTGCACAACCGGAGCGGCACCGTCCAGATCGCCCTCGACGTCGTCGGCTACTACGCCCCGGCGTCCGCGGGGGATGGCGACGACTACGTGTCCGTGCTGCCGACGAAGATCGCGAGCAGCACCCTCGGCCTGAACATGGACAAGGGCAGGCTCGGCCCGGGTGACGCCCGCCGGGTCAAGGTCACCGGGCGGGCCCACGTGCCCAGCACGGGTGTCCGGGCGGTCGTGCTCTCGCTCACCTCGTACTCCCGGAGCACCACCGGCGGGCTCACCGTGTACGCCGGGGGAGCTCGGCGGCCGGCCTTCGCCGCGCTCTCCGGGCGTGCCGGGCGTACGGAGACCAACCTGGTCGTCGTGGCGGTGAGCACAGCGGGCACGGTGGCGGTGCACAACAGCAGCGGCACCACGAACGTCCGGGCCGACGTCCTGGGCTACTTCAGGGACTGACCGGGCGCCCTGGGACCACCCGAACGCGGGGCCGAGCCGGCATCGCCGGCCCGGCTCCGCGGCACGTCCGAAGGTGTGACGGGCGTCTCCTGAGTGTGCCCCCGGCAGGCGTAGGCTGAGGCCGACCAGATCGCAACGAGCAGCAGACGAGGAGCGGGTTCCGTGGCGCCGCGTGTGCTCATCGACGCGACCGCCGTCCCCGCGGACCGGGGTGGCGTCGGCAGGTACGTGGACGGCCTCCTCCCGGCCCTCGAGGCGCTCGATGCGGACGTGGCCGTGTCCTGCCAGCGCGCCGACGCCGAGCGGTACGCCCGGCTCGCGCCCCGTGCCCAGGTGGTCAGCGGCCCGGCGGCCATCGCGCACCGCCCTGCGAGGCTCGCCTGGGAGCAGACCGGCCTGCCGCTCGTGGCCCAGCAGGTCGGCGCGGACGTCGTGCACTCCCCGCACTACACGATGCCGCTGCGCGTCGGAAAGCCCGTCGTCGTGACCTTGCACGACGCGAGCTTCTTCACCGAGCCCGAGCTTCACGCCTCGGTCAAGGGCGGCTTCTTCCGCTCGGCCACCCGAACCTCGCTGCGCCGGGCCACGCGGTGCATCGTCCCGTCCAAGGCGACGCGGGACGAGCTGGTGCGGCTGCTCGACGCCGACCCGACCCGGGTGGACGTCGCCTACCACGGGGTGGACACGACCCAGTTCCACGCGCCGGCCGAGACCCAACGCCGCCGGGTGTCGGACCGGCTGGGCCTTCACGGTCACCCGTACGTGGCGTTCCTGGGCGTGCTCGAGCGGCGCAAGAACGTGCCCAACCTCATCCGTGGCTGGTCCCGTGCCGTGTTCGACATGGAGACTCCGCCAGCCCTCGTGCTCGCCGGCGGCAGCGGCTGGGACGAGGAGGTGGACGCGGCGATCGCGGAGGTCCCGTCCCACCTGCGGCTCGTCCGGCCCGGGTTCCTCCGTTCGATGGATCTTCCCGGGTTCCTCGGTGGTGCCGCGGTGGTGGCGTTCCCCAGCCTGGCGGAGGGCTTCGGGCTCCCCGTGCTGGAGGCGATGGCCTGCGGTGCCCCGGTGCTGACGACGCGGATGCTCTCCCTTCCCGAGGTCGGCGGCGACGCGGTCGCGTACGTGGACACCGACGCGGACGCGATCGCCGACGGTCTGCGCGGCCTGCTCGACGACCCGGAGCGCCGGCGTGTCCTCTCCGAGATGGGGCAGGCCAGGGCAGCCGAGTTCCCCTGGTCGGCCTCGGCGGAGGCCCACCTCGCCTCGTACGAGCGCGCGGCCGCGACGTGACCCAGGCGGTGCTCCTGGTCGGGGGACAGGGCACGCGCCTTCGCCCCCTGACGGTCGTCACACCCAAGCCGCTGCTGCCGGTGGCCGGTGTCCCGTTCCTCCGGCACGTGCTTGCCCGAGCGGGCGCAGCCGGCGTCACACGCGTCGTGCTCGCCACCTCCTACCGGGCCGAGGTCTTCGCCGAGTACCTCTCCGACAGCGCTGACCTCGGGCTCGACCTCGTCCACACGGTGGAGGAGGTGCCGCTGGGTACCGGCGGCGCCGTACGCCATGCCGCCGGTCTCCTGACCTGCGGGCCGGACGACCCCGTGCTCGTGTTCAACGGCGACATCCTGTCCGGGGTCGACCTGGCCGGTCTCGTGTCCGCGCACCACGACGCGAGGGCGGACGCGACCCTGCACCTCACCCGGGTGGAGGACCCGCGCGCTTTCGGTCTCGTGCCCACCGACGAGACCGGGAGAGTCCTCGCGTTCACCGAGAAGCCGCAGCGCCCCGAGCAGGTCGTCACCGACCAGGTCAACGCGGGTTGCTACGTGTTCACCCGCGCGGTGATCGACGAGATCCCCGCGGGGCGGCCTGTGTCGGTCGAGCGCGAGACGTTCCCGGCGCTGCTGGCCGCCGGACGTCCCCTGCAGGGTGTGGTCGACGAGACGTACTGGCTCGACATCGGCTCCCCGGCGGCGTACGTGCGTGGCTCGGCCGACCTCGTGCTCGGCCGGGTCGGCTCCCCGGCTCTGCCCGGCACCCCGGGGGAGCGGCTGGTCATGCCGGGCGCGTCCGTCGACCCGTCAGCCGTGGTCACCGGCGGGAGCACGGTGGGGCCGCGGGCCTGCGTCGGTGCGGACGCGGTCGTGGACGGCTCGGTGCTGCTCGAGGGCGCTGTCGTCGAGGCGGGCGCACGGGTGCGCGCCAGTGCCGTCGGCGCGGGTGCGACGGTAGGGGCCGGCACCGTGCTCGACGGCGCCGTGCTCGGCGACCGGGTCACCGTCGGCCCCGGCAACGAGCTGCTCGGCGGCGTCCGCGTCTGGCCGGGTGCCGAGATCGCCGCCGGCGCCGTGCGCTTCTCCAGCGACGCCTGACCGTCGGCGTACGCAGGGTCCGCGTGCGGCGTACCCGGGCGGGTGGCCCGGGTCAGGCGGCGTTCGGCTCCGGGGCGATGCTCGGCGGGAACTCCTCGGAGAAGTCCGCGATGGCCTTGCCGCTGGGCTCGGCGCACAGCTGGCGGTGACCCCACACCGACATGGCCACGTGCTTGCCGGCGGGCAACGACCCACGGGCCTCGTCCCACGGCGCGACGATGAACTTCGGCCGGTCCTGCGGGATGCGCTCGCTCAGGTCCTGAAGCGCCTCGAGCTGCTTGCCCTTGAGCGTGTCGTCGTACCAGACCACGGAGTAGCCGTGCTCGAGGTTGTGTACGAGGTTCTCCACCGCGGGGTCGTCGTCCGCGGTGTAGAACTTGCGGCTGAACGGCAGCGGGACGTCGTAGTGCTTGCCCGAGCTGGGCGGCACCGTGGCGTACTTGACCGGGGTGCCCGGCGGGACGTGCTCGGCGGCCCCGGTGGTCTTGTCGTCGATCACCGACCCGCACCCGGCCCGGGCGATCGGCACCCCGATCTGCCCCGGGTCCTTGTTGGCCGGGTCGTTGCGCGCCTGCAGGACGGCGGGGACGACGGCCGCGCCGATGAGCCCGAGGCCCACGAAGGCGGCGACGCCGACGAAGAGCATCGTCTTGCGCCGTTCCGCCCGGGCCTGGGCGCGTTTGATCTCCTCGACCTTGGCCCGGCGTTCCTTGGCGCTCTGCTTCGACTTGTTGGCCACGGGGTCCCTTCCTGGCAACGCTGCACGCGTCGGTCGGCCTCGGGGGTACGCGAGCCAGGCGGCCCCCGGGTGCCGCGACGACGGTCCGGAGTCTACGTATCCCGGCGTGCCCCGGGCGGGCCAGGCGGGCCCGTCCGGGGACACTGGGGCCGTGACCACGACGCGCCGGGCCGCGTGCAGGTCCCGGGAGTGGCGGCCGGAGTGGCCGGTGGACCTGCACGCCTCGCTGGGCCCGCTGCGACACGGCCCCTGGGACCCTGCCCAGCGCGTCACGCCGGACGGGTGCGTCTGGCGTGCCTGCCGTACGCCGCAGGGCCCTGGCACGCTCCGTGTCGGCGTCCGGCGGCGCGACGGGGTCGTGGACGCCGAGGCCTGGGGCCCGGGTGGGGACTGGCTGCTGGACGGGTTGCCCGACCTGCTCGGCGCTGGCGACGACGCGTCCGGGTTCGTGCCCGGGCACCCCCTGCTGCGCGACGTCCTCCGGCGTCACGCGGGGTGGCGGGTGCCGCGCACCGGGCTGGTCCTCGAGTCCCTGCTGGCAGCCGTGCTCGAGCAGAAGGTCACCAGCCGGGAGGCCCACCGGTCGTGGCGGGAGCTGCTGACCCGGTTCGGTGAGCCTGCCCCTGCCGCCCCTGACGGGATGCGTGTGCCGCCCGACGCGCGGGCGTGGGCCACCCTCCCGTCCTGGGAGTGGCACCGTGCCGGGGTGGGCCCGCAGCGTGCGGACACGGCGGTGCGGGCTGCCCGGGTGGCGGGACGGCTCGAGGAGACCGTCCGGATGAGCCACGCGGAGGCCGAGCGCCGCTTGCGCGCCGTCCCCGGTGTCGGCGTGTGGACCGCGGCGGAGGTACGCCAGCGCGCACACGGGGACCCCGACGCCGTGTCGGTGGGCGACCTTCACCTGCCGGGCCAGGTCGGCATGGCGCTGTGCGGGCACCCGGTGGACGACGCGGGGATGCTCGCGCTGCTCGCCCCGTACGCGGGGCACCGCTACCGGGCCGTACGCCTGGTGGAGCTCGCCGGGGTCCCGGTGCCGCGGCGTGCGCCCAAGCACGCGGTGCGGGACTTCCGCAGGGTCTGAGCCGGGCGCCCGGCGTCAGCGGACGAGGAGGAACGCGTCCGCGTCCCGCGCGGGACGCGGCGGGGGAGGCTCCGCCGCGTGGCCCACGGCCACCGTGCCCATCGGGTCCCAGCCGTCCGGGAGGTCGAGGACGCCGCGCACCACGTCCGGGCAGAACATCGTCGAGGACACCCAGGCCGAGCCGAGGCCTTCCGCGGCGAGCGCGACCAGCAGGTTCTCCACCCCGGCGCCCATCGCGACGAGGAACATCTCCCGCTCGGCCCGGGCCCGCCGCGCGTCCGGGTACGGGTGGGCGCCCTCGCCGGCGAGGCACGGCACCACGAGACAGGGGGCCCGGCGCAGCAGGTCGCCCCGGCGCGTACGGCGCGCGATCTGCTCCTCGGTGAAGCCGTCCCCGCGCAGGTCGGCCACCCACGCGTCGAGCATCGCGTCGAGCAGCCGCGTCCGGGTCGCCGGGTCGGCGACGAGCACGAACCGCCACGGGGTGGTGTGGTGCGGGGCGGGTGCGGTGGTCGCGGCGGCGACGGCACGGCGCAGTGCCGCCTCGTCGACCGGCGCGTCGGTGAACGTGCGCACGGTGCGGCGCGCGGCGACTGCCGTCCGGGCGCCCTCGCGGTGGGCCTCTGCCGTGCCGAGCCGGAACATGTCGTCCTCGGCATGGCGCAGGAGCACCTGGGCGCCCGGCCCGTCCTCGGGCGTCACCATCCCGCCGGCGCCCCGCACGAGCGCGACGGGGACGCCCCGCCGCTTGCCCTTGACGAGATCCGCGGCGGCCGCGACCTCGTCGGCCTGCGCGACGAGCGTGGCCTCCAGCGGGTTGCCGTACGGGTCGACCTCGCCGCGCAGGTCGTGGAGCGCGCGCACCCCGGCGAGCCCGATCGCGAGGTCGGTGACCCCCACGCGCCAGGGTCGCCCGGCCGTGTCCGACACGACCACCCCCACCCGGACGCCGAGTCGCTCGGCGAGCCCGGCACGCAGCCGACGGGCCGAGCCGTCCGGGTCCTCCGGCAGCAGGACGACGGTGCCCGGCTCGGTGTTCGACGCGTCCACCCCGGCAGCGGCGAGCACGAGCCCGTGCCGGGTCTCCGCGATGCGGGTCGGGCCGCGCCGGGCGACGAGGCGTACGGTCTCGTCGTCGATCGCGGCCTCGCGGCTCGGGGCGGGGCGGACTCGGCCCTCCGCCTTGCTCACGACCTTGCTCGTCACGACGAGCACGTCGCCGTGCGCCAGCGTGTCCCCGGAGCGGGCCAGTGCGTCCGCCACGAGTGCGGCAAGGTCGTCACCGGCGCGTACCTCGCCGATGCCGTGCAGCGGGCGTACCTGCAGCGGCCCGGCACCGGGGTGACCCGCGCTCACCCGCGGACCTCGGCAGCCAGGCCCATCGCGTCGGCGGCCATCCGCGCCGTGGCGGCCTCGTCACTCATCATGAGCGGGACGGCACGACAGGCGATGCCCGCACGCTCGACCTCGGCCACCTCGCCCTCGTCGCGGGTGTCCACCAGCCACCCGTTGAGCAGGTCGGGGCCGTAGTGGCGGGCGACCGCCGACGCGGACGCCGGGACGCCGACCGCGGCGAGCACCTTGTCCGCCATGCCGCGGACCGGGGCACCGCCGACGATCGGGGACAGCCCGACCACAGGGGCGGCAGTCGCCACGAGCGCGTCCCGTACGCCGGGCACCGCGAGGATCGTGCCCACGCTCACCACCGGGTTGGACGGGGCGATCAGCACGAGGTCGGCCGCCTCGACCGCGTCCAGCACGCCGGGGCCGGGCTTGGCCTCGTCCGCCCCCACCACCACGACGTCGTACGCGTGGGGCTCGGCGTGCAGGCGTACCCAGTACTCCTGGAAGTGCACGGCCCGCCGGCCGCCCGGCGTCTCCGTGTCGCCGATCACGACGTGGGTCTCGACCCGGTCGTCGCTCATCGGCAGCAGCGTGACGCCGGGCTCCCACCGGGCGCACAGCGCCTCCGTCACCGCCGAGAGCGGGTAACCCGAGCCGAGCATCTGCGTCCGGACCAGGTGGGTGGCCAGGTCGCGGTCGCCCAGGCCGAACCAGGAGCCGGGAATGCCGTACGCGGCCAGCTCGTCCCTGGCGTGGAACGTCTCGTCGGTCCGTCCCCACCCCCGCTCGGCGTCGATGCCCCCGCCCAGCGTGTACATCACGGTGTCGAGGTCGGGGCACACCCGCAGCCCGAAGAGCGTCACGTCGTCGGCGGTGTTGCCGACGACGGTGACCTCGCTGCCGGGGTCCACCTCGGCGAGGTGCGCGCGCAGCCCGACGAGGAACCGGGCGGCGCCGATCCCCCCGGCCAGGACGACGATCCGCATGCCGGTGAGTCTCGCAGCAGGGCGCGGCGCCCCGGCTCGCCGGCCTCGGGGCCCCACCCGCCGGGCTCGGGGTCGAGTCCGTCCTGCCGGTCTCGCCGGGGGCCCGGAACAGGCGGCTCGTAGGCTCGACACCATGGCCGTCCCGCCGCAGCCCGTCCCCCCACCGGTCGCGCCGCCAGTCGCGCCGCCGTCCCCGGCGCCCACCGCCACCGCGCTCCGGCGGGCACTGCGGCGGGCGCGGGAC
>JBOGEN010000004.1:0-11689 GCA_050743265.1 Actinomycetes bacterium | reverse complement strand
GACCGGACGGTGGTCGCGCTCCCGGTGACAGGCCAGGGCGACGCCGCCACGGGCCGCGCGTCGGCCGAGTCCCCCCGGTCACCCGCCGGGAACGAGCCGGACCCGCAGCCCGGGAGCCAGCCATCAGGTGGCCCGGACGACCCCGACCCGCCAGGGCCGGGCCCTGGACCTGGGCCTGGGCCGGAGCCCCCGGGCCCCGGCCCCGGTGAGCCCCCAGCGGACAACCCACCCCCGGAGGAGGCGCCGCGCCTCCTCGACGCCTGCCTGCTCGAGACGGCCTGCCTCGGCGTCGTCAACCCCCTGCAGGTCGAGGCCCCGGTACCGCTCGGCCGTCTCGAGACACCCCTCCTCGACGTCGGAGTCGCCCCATGAGCCTCATCTCACCCGCCAAGCTGCTCGACTCCCTCCGCGCCGCCGGGCTCCACGTGGTGGAGGTCGGCCAGTGGCGCACCCACAACCGCAACCAGGTCGGCCCCTGGAACCCACGCGGCGTGATGCTCCACCACACGGCCTCCTCGGGATCGGCCGACTCCCAGGTCCGCCTCCTGCGGATCGGCCGCTCGGACCTCCCTGGCCCGCTGTGCCAGCTCTCCATCGGCGCCGACGGCGCCGTGTACGTGATCGGGTACGGGCGGGCCAACCACGCCGGCACCGGTGACGGCGACGTGCTCCGCGCGGTCCTCAACGAGGCGCGGACCCTGCCCTCTCCGAACGACGAGAGTGTCGACGGCAACGCGCACTTCTGGGGGATCGAGGTCCAGCACCCCGGTACCCACGGCCGCTACGAGGACCGGCAGATCGATGCCACGGTCCGGACAGCCGCAGTGCTGTGCAAGGCACACGGGTGGTCCAGCCGGTCGGTGATCCACCACCGGGAGTGGACCCGCCGAAAGATCGACATGTCATGGCGCGGCGACGCCCGGGGCGAGGTCGCGCAGGCGCTGCGCCTCGGCCCCGCCACCTACCGGTTCGGACAACGACAGGAGTGGGACGAGATGGCAACCAAGGCCGAGGTCCAGGCGGCACTCGAGGACGCGCTCGCCAAGCCCGCCGTGCTCGACCGCATCGTCGAGCGCCTCCTCGACCGCAAGCTCGGCGAGGACGCGCTCGGGCGCGACTACGCGCTCGGGGCGCGACTGCGCCAGACACATGTCACCACGACCCGCACGCTCGAGATCACCAAGGACCTCGCGCAGCTGGCCGCCGACTCCGGACTGTCCGAGGAGGACCGCAAGGCCCTCGCCGCCGACATCGCCGCCCGGGTCGACCGGGTCACCGTCACCGTCGAGGAGGGCACGTGAGCAAGCACAAGACACCGGAGCCCGTCGCCGTACGCGGCGTCCTGGCCGCCCTCGTGGTGGTCGTCGCGGCGGTCACCGGCTACCAGGTCGACGACGCCGTGGTCGATGCCGTCGCGGCGCTGGTCTCCGTGGCGGCGCCGCTCGTGGCCGCGTTCCTGGCCCGGCGAAAGGTCAGCCCCGTGGTCACGGCGGACGAGCCGTGAGCGCCTTCGGAGCGCAGGTCGCCGCCATCACCCTCGGCGTCGTCCTGGCCTGGCTGGTCATCCAGGGACTACAGACACTCGCCTGACACGCACCGCACCGCACGAGAGCCCCGCCCCTCACGAAGGGGGCGGGGCTCTTCGGCGTTCTCAGGCCGGTCGCGCGCGCTCGGCGAGGTCGAGGAGGGGGCCGACGTCCCTTCGGAGGCCTTCACTGGCTTCGGCCCAGACGGGCTCCAGGTCGACCGCACCCTTCACTCGCTTCCCGGCGCCGTTGACGGCGTAGCGCGTCCCTTCCCGAACGAACAGCACGGCTCCGTCCGGGTAGCGCCAGACCTCCCCCGACTCGACCGTGAGCGGCCACTCCGGCCCGAGGTCGGCATGCGATACCTCCCGACGCTCCGGGAGCCCGAGGAGCCCCCTGAGGCGAGCCATCACGCGCGCCGCTCCGTCGTCTCGCCAGCCGCCGACCACGAAGGCTCGTAGTCCGGGTGGTCTGCGTACCTAGCCCCGCGGCGAGCGAGGTGCCGCCGGCCAGCCGGAGCCGACCCGAGTACCGCGACCCCGGCCTGGCGGACTGCGATGTTGAATTGCAGCGCGCTCGCTGCAAGCGTCCTCTCGAATGCCGCCTCGGCGGCCTCTCGGTTGGCTTCGCCGCCGGCCTGCTCGACGAACTCGTCGCGGGCTGCCATGTACTCGTCGTCAAGCCTCGCCTGCAGGAAAGTCACGAAGGTCGTCACGTTCGTTCACGCCGCCACTCGTCGTACGTGCTCGCGCCGTCCAGGCCCGTCATGCCGGGCCACTGCTGCCGCAGACCCCGGACCGCCTGGCCCCGGCTAGCGGGCTGCCGCTCGTCGAGCCAGGCGAGGACCTCGGAGCGGTCCGGCTGACGCTGCGCGGGCACAGTGAACCGCCCACGACGCAGGCGCGCGACGAGCAGGGCCACCGCTGCGATCGTGAGCACGCTCGGCAGGGCGAAACGCTCCCCGAACGCCTCCGCGTCCCACCGCTCGATGTCGTCCAGACGGCCCCTGAGCACGACCACCCACGCCACCACAGCGGCGATGGCCAGCGCGACGTCGGCCACGGCGCGTTTCGTGCCGGTCATGACGCCCCCCGATCTGCCGACCGTACGGGCAGCGTAGCGCCGCCACCCCGCAGCCGGGTGTCCTCGTCGAAGTCGACCTCGGCGTACGTGTCACCGGCGGCGACCCAGCCCTCGAGGGTGCGCACGGACAGGCCGACGACCTCGGCGGCCTGGGCCAGCGTGAGCGGGGTCACCGTGCGCCCAGCCAGGCCAGGAGGACGATGAGCCCGAGGTAGGCGCCTGCCAGCGAGAGGCCGATCCTGGGATGGTCGATCACCCACTCGACGGGCCGCAGCACGAGGAACGTGCTCTTTTCGCTCACGCCCCGACCACCTCCGCGAACCTGGGCCACTGGTCCTCGTCCCATGATGCCCCGCATCCTCCCGCCCGCCGGTCGCACGACACCCGCGGCTCGCCGTCGTAGCGGGCCAGGGCCAGCGCGTCACACGCCGGGCAGGGCTCGCGCAGCCGGTGCCGCGCTGGGGGATGCCGAAGTGGCCGGTACGGGTGTTCGTGGCCTCGGCTCCCACCGCAGATCGCCCCCGAATTTCCTTGATCCTTTTGTAGCACCGTTGTAGCACGGCCTGAACTACAGGCTACTGCTGGACACACAGTGTGGTCAAGTGCCAAGGGCTGACCTGCGGTTGTTGTCAAACCGGCAGGTCAGCGACCTGCCCGGAACGGGTTCAAATCCCGTCAGGACCGCCCGACCATCCGTTCCCCCCTCCGCTGTGCGTCGCGCCTGCTCGGCTCCGGCGAGCGCTTTCGCTTCCCCCGGCTCGCGCTGACCAGGCCCCGGCACACGCCCTCGCGCCACCAGGAGGGGCCAGCACCGTGAACGGTGCCAGCCCGGCCAGCGCCGTCATCGCGCCGCGGCCGGCTGCGGCACCACGAGCACCGGGCGCTCGGCGAACTCGAGTACATGACGGGTGACCGTGCCGACATAGGGCTGGCCCGGCCCGCGACGGTCGGACCTCCCCATGACCAGCAGGTCCGCCTGCCAGTCCCGGGCCTGCTCGAGGATCCGTGGCGCGGCCTCCCCGTCGAGATCCACCGTGTCCACCTGGACGCCTGCACGGCGGGCGATCGAGGCCATGTGCCCGAGCAGTGCCGCGGCCTCGCGGCTGCGGCGCTCGCGCAGCGTGCCGTCCCTGCCCATGGTGACGAGCGCCTGCACCAGCTCATCGTCACCCAAGACGTGCACCACCCGCACCCGTGCCGCGTGGACGGCCGCGAGCCGCGCCGCCGTACGGACAGCAGCCAGCGCGGCGGGAGAGTTGTCGACCGCGACGAGGATCCGGTCGAGAGACGGCACGGTCATGGCGGCCGCTCCTCACCCGCGCCTGCGTGGGTCGCGTTGCGTCCCGCTGCCCACCGCAGCCGCACGCCCTCGGCGTGCTCGAGCTCCTCGAGGCCGAGCTCGACCTCGGCAAGTGCCGCCTCCAGCTGCGGCACCCATCGGTCCTCGACGGCGCGCAGCCGACGCCGCGTCGCCGTCACCTCGGCGTCGACCACGCGGAGGGCCGCCTGCGCGACGGCATGGTCGACACCGGCCTGGGCCGCACGACGGTACGCGTCCTGTGCGTGGAAGAGCGCGGTGTTGCCGAGCGGTGCGGACGTCGGATCGGGCTCGGGCAGCACGCAGCGGGCGTCCGCCGGGTGGCGGACGCCCATCGCGCTCGCCCAGGAGACGTCCACGGTTGCGTGTGCCTCGGGCCGTCCCAGCCGGAGCGCCCGCTGCCCTCCGAGCATCGCCCCGCGGACGAGCCAGGTGTCCGCCTCACGGCAGGCGGCCTCCCAAGCCTGGCCGGTACGGGCGGTCAACAGGGTGAACCGCTCCTGCTCGCCGCGCAGGATGCGCAGCTTCTGGTCGAGCAGCCTCGCGCCGCGATGGGCCACCTGGAGGCGGTGCTGCAGCCACATCCGGCCCGCCCTGCCCGGCGGCACCCTACGCAGTCGGGGCATCCCGCTCACCTCCGTCCTGCAGGCGGCTCGCCGCCGCGTCGCCGTCGTACCGCGCGTCGAGCAGGGCCGCGGACAGCATCGTCAGCTCGCGCCGGGGCAGGACCGAGACGACCTCCCACGCGAGGTCGAGGGTCTGCTCGAGCGAGCGGCTCTCGTCCCGTCGCTGGTCGACGAGCCGGTGCTCGAACGCGTGCTGGAAGACGAGGTACTGCCGGTCCGTCGCGCTGAGCGCCGCCTCCCCCACGAGGTCGGCGAGCTCGCGCGCCTGCCGCGCGTGGGCGAGGGCTGCGAGCACCTGTGCCGCGAGGTCGAGGTGGTCGTCACGCGTGCGGCCCGGGCCGGCGCCCTTGCGCATGAGGCGCGACAGTGAGCTCAGCGCCTCCACCGGCGGGTAGACGCCGGCCGCGTGCAGCTCCGGCGAGAGCACGACCTGGCCCTCGGTGATGTAGCCCGTGAGGTCAGGTACCGGGTGCGTGATGTCATCACCGGGCATGGTGAGCACCGGCAGCACGGTCACCGAGCCCGTCAGGCCGCGCACGCGCCCGCACCGCTCGTACAGCGAAGCGAGGTCGCTGTAGAGGTATCCGGGGTACGCGCGACGGGCCGGGATCTCGCCGCGTGCGGCAGACACCTCGCGCAGCGCCTCGGCGTACGAGGTCATGTCGGCCATGACGACGAGCACGTGCCGTCCCCCCTCGTACGCGAGGTGCTCGGCGACCGTCAGCGCGATGCGGGGGGTGAGCAGGCGCTCGATGACCGGGTCGTCCGCGATGTTGAGCAGCAGGACGAGCTCCCCGGCCGCAGAGCGCTCCTCGAGCACGTCCCGCACGGTGGCCGCGTCGGGGTGGGTCAGCCCCATCGCGGCGAAGACGACGGAGAACGGCGCGCCACCCGCCGAGGCCTGCGCCGCGACCTGCGTGGCGAGCTCGAGGTGTGGCAGGCCCGCCACGGAGAAGACGGGCAGCTTCTGCCCTCGGACGAGGGTGGTGAGCGCGTCGACGGCGGAGACCCCGGTGAGCACGGGTTCGGCCGGAGGCTCGCGCATCGTCGGGTTGAGCGGGTAGCCCGAGACGGGAGCGTCAACGGCGCCGAGGACGGGCGGCCCCCCGTCCAGAGGCTCGCCGCGCCCGTTGCACACGCGCCCGAGCCAGCCCTCGCCGACTGGCACGCGCATCGGCGCACCCGCGAACGCCACCCGCGTGCCGTCGGGCCGCATCCCGTCCGTGCCCTCGAGCACCTGGACGACGGCGATGTCGCGGTCCACCTCGAGCACGAGCCCGTGCCGCTCGTCCCCCGAGGACAGCCGGATCAGTGCGGACTCGTCCCACCCCACGCCCGCGACGTCGCGGAGGACGAGCAGGGGGCCGCGCAGCTCGGCGACGCTGGTGTACTCGACACCTCCCAGTCCGGAGCCGGCGGGGTCTCCAGGGCCCGTGAGGCCTGCGGCACTCGACGGCGGGGTGATCACGTGAGCCCCTCGAGCCGGGCGAGCATCGCGTCGCGCTGCTGCCAGACGCCCTCGACGTCGTCCGGGCCGGTCTCCTCGCGTGCGCGGACGAGCGACGCGAAGTCGACCTCGTCGACGGTGGCCGCCGGGACGCCGGCATCGACGAGCTCGTGACACCGGTCCACCACCGCCAGGACCGCGTCGACCAGGGCCGCGCCCTTGCGGGCCGAGCAGAACCCGTCCGTCGCGCTGAGCGCACTCTGCTGCAGGACGCCTTCGCGCAGCAGCCGGCCGGCGAGCATCACCACGCGCTCGGGCCCTGGCAGCGCGCCCGCGCCGACGAGCTCGGCGAGTGCCGCGAGCCGGTCCGCGTCGGCGAGCAGTCGGGTCACCCGCGCGCGACGCCGGGCCCAAGACGGGTCACCTTCGCGGGCGTGCCACGCGCCGAGCGACTCGGTGTCCCGCGAGAACGAGCCGGCCCACGACACCGCGGGATAGTGGCGCGCGTACGCGAGGTCCCGGTCGAGCGTCCAGACGCACCGGACGAACCGTTGCGTGTGCGCGGTGACCGGTTCGGTCATGTCGCCGCCGGGCGGGGACACCGCACCGACGACCGTGACCGAGCCCTCGCGCCCACCCAGCGTCACGACACGACCGGCACGCTCGTAGAACGCGGCGAGCGCCGAGGCCAGCCCCGCCGGGTAGCCCTCCTCCGCGGGCAGTGCGCCCGTCCGCGACGCGAACTCCCGCAACGCCTCAGCCCAACGGGACGTCGAGTCGGCGATGACGATGACGTGATAGCCCATGTCGCGGAAGTACTCGGCCACGGTCACGCCGGTGTAGACGCTCGCCTCACGTGCCATCATCGGCATGTTCGACGTGTTCGCGATGACGACCGTGCGCCGCGCGAGACGGTCACCGGTCCGCGGGTCCTCCAGTGCCGTGAGCTCGTCCACGACGTCCGCCATCTCGTTGCCCCGCTCCCCGCAGCCGACGTAGACGATGACGTCGGCGTCACACCACTTCGCGACCTGCTGCAGGAGCACGGTCTTGCCCGTGCCGAACCCGCCGGGCACCGCCGCCGTGCTCCCACGGGCGACCGGGTAGAGCAGGTCGAGGACGCGCTGCCCCGTGTGCAGGCCCTCGGCCGCGTCGAGCCGGTCGCGGTAGGGACGGGGACGGCGTACGGGCCAGGTCGCGGTGAGCGACACCGGGACGCCGCCGACCGTGGCGACGACGGCGTCGCCCTCGTACGTGCCCGGCGGGGCGAGGTTCTCGACCGGTCCCGACACCCCGGGCGGGACCAGCACGCGCACCGCGAGGGGGCCGCCGTCGTCGACGGAGCCCAGGACCTCGCCCTCGCGCACACGCGCACGCTCGGAGGCCTTCTCGTCCCCGGGGGACTCGCCGGAGAGCCCCTCGGCCGGAGTGAAGTCCCACCGACGCGCGTTGGCGACCTCACGCACGGCGCCAGGCGCGAGCCACGTCGACGCCCCCGACAGCGGACGGAGCAGCCCGTCGAACACGCCCCCGAGCAGCCCCGGGCCGAGCCGCGCGGAGAGCGGGATCCCCTCGGTGACGACCGAGGCTCCCGGGCCGAGCCCGCCGGTGTCCTCGTACGCCTGGGCGGTGACGAGGCCGTCCCTGATCGCGACGACCTCGCCGGGTACCCCCGCGGGACCGAGCAGGACGACGTCGAACATCGCCACGCGGTCGAGCCGGATGATCTCGACCAGCGGCCCGGTGACGCGGACGACCTCGCCGGGCCCGGTCGCGCTGACGACGGCCTTACTCATCGTCGCGCTCACCCGCCCACAACGACGCCAGGTCCGCACCCCGCCCGTCCACGGCACGATCAGCCAGCGCCTCGAGGGTGTAGACCGCGCGACGCCCGGGCGCCTCGGCGACGACCCCGCCACCGGGTGCGTCGCGGACGGACACGTCCTCACCGGCCACATCCCCGGGTCCGGCCAGGTCGGCACGAGCCATCGCCGCCAATCGCGAACGCAGGTCCGGGTACCCGGGGTCGTCGCGGAGCGCAGCCACGGCGGTCCGGACGTGCCGGCGCAGCGCCTCGTACGCCTCACGCTGGGCTCCGAGCACGACGGCGCGGGCCTGACGCCGGGCGCGGGCACGCTCCGCCCCGAGCACAACGGCTGCATCTGCCTCGCCCTGGGCACGCGCCTCGGCCAGGATCGCGGCAGACTCCCGCTCGGCCTCGGCGCCCAGTGCCGCGGCGTCGGACTCAGCCTCGGCCCGGATCGCGTCCGCGTCCGCGTGCGCGCGTGCCAGCAGGCTCCCGCGCACCGGGTCGAGCGGGTCCACCGCGGTCTCTGGGTCGAGCGCGGTCATGACCGCATCACCGGCATCACGACGGCCAGCCGGTCGAGCCCGGCGACCTGCTCGTCGCCCAGCGCGTGTGCCGCGGCCGGGGTGAGGAGCACGATCTGGACGTCGTCGGGGAGAGCGTCCCACGCGGAGCGCACGGCATCAGGAGTCTCAGCCGGGCAGGCCAGCACCCCGGCGAGGGCGAAGCCCCGCACCGTCAGCTGCTCTCCGAGAGCGGCGAGACGCGCCATGACGGCTCACGCCTTGCCGATGAGGATGATCGCCACCACGAGGCCGTAGATAGCGATGCCCTCGGCCAGGCCGACGATCACCATCGCCCGACCGAACAGCTCCGGTCGCTCGCTCATCGCCGCGAGAGCTGCGGCCCCAGTGTACGCGACGGCGATGGCCGCGCCGATCGACGACCCCGCGACTGCGATCGCCGCACCGATGAGGGCGTCGTCGTTCGCCGCGGTGGGCGTGCTCGCGGCGACCGGGACCATGGCGCCGGGATCGGTGGCGGCGGGCCCTCCCGTCGCGGCCAGCACGAGCAGGCCGAGCGCGACCAGGAGCAGCACCCCGTCGGCCACGAGCAGCATCCGCAGCGCCGCGCGTCCGCGCCGCCGCAGTACGACGTGGGTGGCGGCGAAGGCGAGAGCGAGCGCCGGGAGCGCGACGAACCACGCGGTCATGGCAGCCTCTCCGGAGTCGTGAGGACGGGACCTGTGCCGGCGGCGGGCGTCACGCCGGCCGAGTCGTCGGGTGAGGGCGCGAGCGGGACGTGCCAGGGACGGAAGGCGCGTCCCTCGGTGGTGAACACCCGCGAGAAGAGCTCGTAGTACTCCAGGCGCAACGCCTGGACGCCGGCCACCAGCGCCTCCAGCGCGAACGCGATCGCGTTGCCGACGAGGAACAGCACGACTGCTCCGCATGACGCGGCGACGCCGTCGCCCCACAGGCCGGTCGTGCCGTCCCACACGACCTGCCCGAGCGCGGCGTGGGTGAGCCCGAACGCGGCGAGACGTGCGAACGAGACGAGGTTGGTGCCGAGCCGGAGCACGGCGTCGAAGAGCTCGACAGTGGCCTGGGTGACCCCGGCTCCGCCACCACCGGCGGCCGCGAGCAGTCCCACGTACGCGAGGGCGAGCCCGACCAGGCCGACGAGCACGCCGATGCCTGTCACCCAACCGGTCCCGACGTCCCAGCCGAGGACCACCAGGCCGAGCCCGAGGAACAGCGCGGCACCGGCGATCCCCGAGGGGGCGCACAGCGCCAGCGCCCAGCCGCCTTCGCGCCAGCGGTTCACCGTGCCCACCACGTACGCCCCCGCGAGGAGCACGGCCCCCACCCCGAGTGCGGTCGCGAGCAGGGTCACCGGTTGGTCCAGAGGGTCGAGCCAGATCACGGGAAGCACGCTCGTCGGACCGAAGAACTCCCCGTACAGGACGCCGAAGGCGATAGCGGCGAGACCGGCGCCGACGGCGAACGGCCAGACCTGCCGAAAGCGGACGAGCCGCCGGAGCCCTCCGAACCGGATCAGCAGTCCGGCGAGAAGGAGCAGGGCCCCGTGCCCGGCGTCGCCGAACATCATCCCGAACATGAACACGTAGCCGACCCCGGCGAGCAGGGTGATGTCGATGTCCGCGTACGGGACCGTCGCGTAGGTCTCGACCAGAGGCGTGAAGGCCCTGCGCAGCTCGCCGCCGTCGCGCAGCAGGGTCGGCGGGTCGACCCCACGCGGCGTGGCCAACGGGACGACACCGCCACCGACCTCGGCGAGCCTCTCGGTGAGGGGACCGACCTGGTCGGTTGGGGTCCAGCCCGCAAGGGCGGCGAGCTCCCCTCGTACGACCGCGGCGTCGGCATGCTCCTCCACCTCGGCCTCTCCGGCAAGCAGGTCGAGGCGATCGTCCCGATCCAGCGCCTCGAGGTCGGGCGGCGCGGGCGAGAGCAGGGGCGTGACGGCCGACTCCCCCGCCCGACGCTGCTGGCGTCGATGCAGGCGCTGCGCCTGTGACGTCCCGTCCCCGCCCGCCGGTACCAGGTCGAGCTCGACCGTCCCGGCGTCCGCCACGCGCACGAGCAGGTCGCGAAGGGCCGCGCGGGGCGCGACGAGAGCTACGCGCTGCATCCGCACCGGCGCCAGGGCCTCACGCCACGCCATCGAACGCCTCCAGTGGTGCGCCCGCGCGGGCGGCCACCTCGAGCGCGGCCCCGACTCGCCGGGCGTCCGCGCCCAGTACGGCGAGCGCGCCCACGACTGGACCCGGTCCGAAGCGCGAGCCACGGAGCAGGTCGAGCCCGTCGCGCTGGACCCGCTGCCACCAGGCTGCCTCGGCCTGCCAGAGGTCCGCGGGGTCGGCGACCTCGTCCAGGGCCCAGCGGGCGTCGACCGGAAGTCTGCCCGCCAGATCCGCGAGCGAGCCCGCGCCGTCGAACCGGCGGCCCAGGACCGGAGCAGCGAGGTCGACCGTCGCAGTGGGCAGCTCGTGCCCCATGAGGAACATCTGCCTCGCGACGAGCAAGGCGGCGCCTCCCGCAGCCCAGGGCCGCGCGCTGGGGACTCCCCTTTCTACCCGCACCGCCCAGGCGAGCCGCATGCCCACGTGGACCGCCCAGGCGGACTCTCCCCCCGGGTCACCCCATGCGGACGTCCGGAGGACTCGGCGCAGATCCGCGAAAGACCTCGTCGTGCCCAGGCGGCCCCAAGCGGTGGCGAGTGCGCCGAGATGGAACGCCGTGCCCGAGGGGTGCCTGCCGGGGCCTGGCCCGACACCTCCCTCGACACCGTGTTCGACACTGTCGTCCAGGCCTGCGCCCAGGCGATGCACGTGCTCGTCGACGTTCGCCACCTCGAAGCCGGCGGCCAGCAGCCGTACGACGTCCGCGCCGTGACGCGGCACCCAGCCGGCCAGCACCCTCATGTGCCACAGCAGGGTCGCGCCCACCGCGTGCTGCGCCTCGGCGAGCGTCTGGTCGGCCCGCACGTCGTGTCCGTACGGGCTCGCGGCAAGGACGGTGAGCGCCTCTCCGAGAGTCGGGCTCCCCGCCAGCGCACGGGCACCGGCAGCGCCCAGGCGGCGACGCGCCAACGCCTTGGCCCGGACGGTGCCGGCCACCCAGGCCGTACTCACGGTGACCCCGGCGGGGTCACAGCCGCCCGGACGTCCGCGACGGCCCGCGCGACGAAGGCGGGCATGCGCCGTTCGACCTGCCGGCCGACCGACTCGGCCTGACGTTCAGCCTGGTCCAGCGTGTGGGCTGTCTCGGTCCCGGCCTCGCGGGTCACGCGGGCGGCCGCGTCCGCGCGCTCGGCCTCGGCCCGGCGGCGTGCGTCCGCCACAAGGGCACGGGCCGAGGC
>JBOGEN010000003.1:0-16606 GCA_050743265.1 Actinomycetes bacterium | reverse complement strand
CTCCCCCACCGCCCGGGACTCGTCCAGCACGAGCACCACCGACGGGTCACGCCAGGGCCGCCCCGCGGCCTCGTCCGGCGTGCAGCGGGTGACGGACTCGCCGTCCGCCCCCAGGTCCTCGGCCACGACGAGGGTGCGCGGGACGCCGCGCAGCGCACGCCCCAGGGCGTCCGGGCCGGTGCCCGGTGCGGTGAGCACGGCGACCTTGGGGTGGGCCCGGCACGCGTTCACCGCGGGGGCGAGCGCGCGGCCGTGCGCGGACACGACGAGCGCGTCGTCCCACGGCAGGCCGACCCGGGCGAACACCGCGGACACCGACGAGACCGCGGGGACGACGTCCGGTGTCAGCCCGCGCGCCCGCAGGGCCCGGACGATGCCGAAGAACCCGGGGTCACCCGAGGCGAGCACGACGACCGGCTCCTCGGCCCGGCACACCGCGTCCAGCGCCTCGCGGACGGCGCCCATCACGAGCGTCCGCGCGCCCTCCGGGATCGCCACGCGGGAGAGGTGCCGCTGCCCGCCCACCACCAGGCACGCCTCGGCAAGCGCCCACGCCGCCTCGTCACGCAGGGGCGCCCCGTCGCACCCGACGACGGTGACCCGCGGGCCGGGGCGGGCCCGGCCGTCCCGGCTCACGCTGTGTCGGCTCACGCCCGGCCCGCTCACGACCGGCTCCGTTGCTCGCGCAGCGCACGGCGTGCCTCGCGGTCGGCCCTGCGGTACCCGTGGAAGTGGCCCGGGTGGTAGAGGTGCGAGCGGGTGCCGCCCGCGGCAAGGGCCGGGCCGACGAGGAACAGCGTGTGCTTCCAGAGGCGCAGGTCCTTGACGGTCTGCTCCAGCGTGGCGACGGTGCAGTGCGCGACCTGCTCGTCCGGCCAGGTGACCTTGGACGCGACGACGACCGGCGTGTCCGGCGCGTACCCCCCGGCGAGCAGCTCGTCGGCGAGCTGGCCCGACCGTGCCGCGGACAGGAAGATCGCCATCGTCGTGCCGTGCCGTGCGAACTCGCGGACCTCCTCGCCGGGCGGCATCGGCGTCTTGCCCCCGCCCAGCCGGGTGAGGACGACGGACTGCGCCACCTCGGGAATCGTGAGCTCGCGCTGCACGCGTGCGGCCACGGCGCTGAACGCGCTCACGCCCGGGACGACCTCCGTGTCCAGCCCCATGTCCGCGCAGCGGTCGAGCTGCTCCTGGACGGCGCCCCACAGCGCCGGGTCACCCGAGTGGATGCGGGCGACGTGCAACCCCTCGCGTGCGGCCCGGGCGTACAGCTCGAGCACGCCCTCGAGCGCCACCTGTGACGAGTCGACGACCTCGGCGCTCGGACGGGCGTGGTCGAGCACGTCGGCGTGGACGAGGCTCGCCGCCCACACGACGACGTCCGCCTCCGCGATGGCCCGGGCGGCCCGCAGGGTGAGCAAGTCCGGCGCGCCCGGCCCGGCGCCCACGAACGTGACCCGCCCGGCCACGTCGGCGCCGTTCACAGCTTTCCCCCACGCGCACGCCGGCGGGCCGGGACGACGACGGTCGAGAGGTACGGCGCGGGAGCGTCGGGCAGGTCCGCCGCGGGCCGGACGTCCTCGTCGTCCAGCCCGAGGGCGGCCCCGTACACGGCGCCGTCGAGGCGGCCGGCCTCGCGCAGCACCCGCAGCACGTCGGGCATCTGCCGCCCGCCCTTGTACGCGACGACCGAGTCGAAGTGCGCGAGCGCGTTCTCGAACGTGGCGAGCCCCGCGGTCAGCGGCAGCAGGGCCAGCGACTCGCGTCCCTCAGCGAGCACGGTGCCCGAGCGGGCGGCCAGGTCCTGCATCGCGGTCACCCCAGGAACGGTCTCCACCACGACCTCGGGGACGAGCCCCCGCACCGTCTCGGCGAGGTAGGTGAACGTCGAGTACACGTTCGGGTCGCCGAGCGTCGCGAAGGCCACCGTGCCCACGCCGGCCTCGAACGCCTCGGCGACGCTGCGGGCCGCGGCGTCCCAGGCCTGCTCCCGGCGGGTCGCGTCGTCGCGCTCGTTGAGGGCGAACACGACCCGGCGTGTCCGCGTCGCCTCGACGTGCGCGAGCACGGTCGCCTCGGCCCGGCCGGGCTCGCCGGTCCCCATCACCGGCACGAGCACGACGTCCGCCTCGCGCAGCACCCGGACCGCCTTGAGCGTCACCAGCTCGGGATCGCCGGGGCCGACCCCGACGCCGACGAGGCGGCGGGCCGGCTGCGCGTCCGACGTCATCGGCCGGCCTCCCTCAGCGTGGGCACGCTCATGCCGCCGCCTCGACGAGCCGCCTGGCCGTCGCAGGTGCGCCGGCCCAGTGCAGGTGCAGGTACGACGCGTGCACGCTGCCGCACACGAACCCCTCGGTGCCGCTGGAGCCCTCGCCTCCACGGCGTACGCCCCACGCAGCCGGGGAGCCCGCACGCGGCGTGCACGCGGTGCGGTGGAACTCGTGCCCGGCGACGCGCTCCCCCTCCTCGGCGAGGACGGACCCGGTCATGGCGACCGCCTCCGCGTACCCGAGGCGGAGCCGGTCGGTCATCCGCGCCTCGGCGTCGAGCACCCCGCACATCGGCGCCCCGTCGAGGGAGCGGGCCAGGTACAGCAGCCCGGCGCACTCCGCCGCCACCGGGCCGCCGGAGCGGACCAGCCGGACGACGTCGGCGCGCAGCGACGCGTTCGCGGACAGCTCCGCCCCGTACGCCTCAGGAAAGCCACCGCCGAGCACCAGCCCCCGGGTTCCTTCGGGCAGCGACTCGTCCCGCAGCGGGTCCACCGGCACGACCTCGGCACCGGCGGCCGCGAGCAGCTCGGCGTGCTCGGCGTACGCGAAGGAGAACGCGGCCCCACCCGCAACCGCCACCCGAGGCCGGCCGGGCACCGGGGTGCCGGCTTCGGCGGGGTCCCACGGCGTCGCGTCGAGCGCGGGGGACGTCCGGGCGAGCGCGAGCACCTCGTCCAGGTCGACCGAGGCGGCGACGACCTCGCCGAGCGCCTGCACGACTCGACGTGCCTCGGGGACGCGCTCGGCGGCGGGGACGAGCCCGAGGTGACGCGACGGCGTCTCCAGCACGTCGAGGCGGCGCAGCGCGCCCAGGACCGGGACCAGCCCGTCGAGCGCCTCCCGCAGGACGGCCTCGTGTCGGTCCGAGCCGACCCGGTTGAGCACCACCCCGCCGAGGCGAACCCCCGGGTCGTACGAGGCGAACCCGTGCACCAGCGCCGCCACCGACCTGCCCTGCCGGGACGCGTCCACGACCAGCACCACGGGCGCGCGCAGCAGGCCGGCCACGTGTGCGGTCGAGGCGAAGCCCGGCTGCGCGGACGCCCCGTCGTACAGGCCCATCACGCCCTCGACCACGGCGACGTCGGCAGGGCGCGGGCTCAGCGCTCCGTGCAGGAACAGCCGCGGCACCTGCCGCTCGCCGACGAGCCAGGGGTCGAGGTTGCGCCCGGGACGCCCGGCCGCGACCGCGTGGTAGCCGGGGTCGATGTAGTCCGGCCCGACCTTGTGCGGCGAGACCGTGAGGCCGCGGGCGGCGAACGCGGCGAGCAGGCCGGTGGCGACCGACGTCTTGCCGTGACCGCTCGCCGGAGCGGCCACGACGACGCGCGGCGGCGCTGCTGCTACCACTCGATCCCCCGCTGTCCCTTCTGGCCCGCGTCCATCGGGTGCTTGACCTTGGTCATCTCGGTGACGAGGTCGGCGGCCTCGACGAGGCTCGGGTGCGCGTGGCGGCCGGTGATGACGACGTGCTGGGTGCCCGGGCGGTCCCGCAGAGTGGTGACGACCTCGTCGACGTCCACCCAGCCCCACCTCATGGGGTACGTGAACTCGTCGAGGACGTACAGCCCGTACGTCTGCGCCGCGAGGTCACGCTGCACCTGGCGCCAGCCCTCGAGCGCGTCCGCGGCGTGGTCGGGTTCGCCGTCGCGATGCCGGATCCACGACCAGCCGGCGCCCATCTTGTGCCACGTGACCGGCCCACCCTCGCCGGTCTGCTCGTGCACGCGTCCGAGGGCGCGCAGGGCGGACTCCTCGCCGACCCGCCACTTCTCGCTCTTGACGAACTGGAACACCCCGATCGGCCAGCCCTGGTTCCACGCGCGCAGCGCGAGCCCGAACGCCGCGGTGGACTTCCCCTTCATCTCCCCGGTGTGGACGACGAGCAGCGGGCGGTGGCGGCGCTGCCGGGTCGTGAGCCCGTCGTCCGGGATGGTGGTCGGCTGACCCTGGGGCATCAGGCGGCTCCCTTCATCTGGCGGACCGTGCCGGCGAGGGCGTCCGCGGCGAGCTCGTCCAGCCGCAGCGGCATCGCGCCGAGCGCTACGGCGAGCCGGGGCGCGAGCCCGAGCCGTACGGGGCCGGACTCGCAGTCGACGACGACGGAGGCGACCCCGGTCCGGGCGAGCAGCCCGGCCGCCTGGTGCGCCTCGGCGAGGGCTCGCGCGCTCGCGCCACCGCGGCGGGTCGCGCGCCCGTCGGTGACGACGACGAGCAACGCCCGGCGGGACGGGTCGCGCAGCCTCTCGACGTCCAGCACCCGGTGCGCCCGGAGCAGGCCGGCGGCCAGCGGCGTCCGCCCGCCGGTGGGCAGGACGGTGAGCCGGGCCACGGCGGCCTCGACCGAGGACGTCGGGGGCAGCGCGAGCTCCGCCCCCTCGCCACGGAAGGTGACGAGCCCCACCTTGTCGCGGCGCTGGTACGCGTCGCGCAGCAGCGAGAGCACCGCGCCCTTGACGGCGCCCATCCGCTCCCGCGCGGCCATCGACCCGGACGCGTCCACGACGAACAGGACGAGGTTGCCCTCCCGTCCCTCGCGGACGGACTCCCGCAGGTCGTCCCGGCGCAGCAGGAGCCCGGGGCCGGTCCGGCCGCGGGCGCGCTGGTGCGGGGCGGCGGCGGCGAGCGTCCCGCCGAGATGGAGGTGCGTCACGGTGCCGCGGCGAGGCGTACGGGAGCGGGTGGTGAGCCCGGCCGAGGTCTGGGCTCGCGAGCGTCGCCCGGCGGCCCCGGTGCCGACGCCGGGGACGTCGAGACGCCGGGTCCGGAAGGTCGGCGTGGGCGCCGCCGGTGGCCGCTCACCCCCGCCGGACGACGGGTGCGCGTCGGGCTGGTCGTCGGCGCTGCCGTCTTCGGCGCTGCCGTCTTCGGCGCTGCTGTCGTCGACTGGCCCGTCCTCGGGCGGCCCGTCCTCGGGCGGCCGGCCGCCCGGGGGTGGGTCGTCGTCGGGCCCCTCGGGTGGGTCCCCGGGGTCGGACGCCTGGTCGAGCGCGTCGTCGAGCCGGTCCTCGTCCACCCCGGGCGGGTCGAACGGGTCGCGGCGGCGGCGGTGCGGCAGGGCGAGCCGCGCGGCGGCGCGGACGTCCTCGGCGGTGACCTCGTCACGCCCGGCCCAGGCGGCGTGCGCGACGGCAGCGCGGGCGGTGACGAGGTCGGCGCGCAGCCCGTCCACCTCGAACGCCGCGCACACGGACGCCACCTGGCGCATCGCCGCGTCCGAGAGCACCACTCCCGGGAGCCGCGCCTGCGCGTCGACGATCCGCTCCGCCAGCGCGGCCTCCGACGAGGCCCAGGACGCCGCGAACGCGGCCGGGTCCGCGTCGTACGCCATGCGGCGGCGGACGACCTCGACGCGGGACTCCGTCTCGCGGGGCGCGGTGACCTCGACGGTGAGCCCGAACCGGTCGAGCAGCTGCGGCCGCAGCTCGCCCTCCTCCGGGTTCATCGTGCCGACGAGCAGGAACCGGGCGTCGTGCCGGACGGACACGCCCTCCCGCTCCACGCGGGACTCCCCGGACGCGGCCGCGTCGAGCAGCAGGTCCACCAGGTGGTCGTGCAGCAGGTTGACCTCGTCGACGTAGAGCACGCCCCGGTGAGCGTCGGCGAGCAGCCCCGGCTCGTACGCCTTCACGCCCTCGGTCAGCGCCCGCTCGAGGTCGAGGGAGCCGAGCAGCCTGTCCTCGGCCGCGCCGACCGGAAGCTCGACCAAGCGTGCCGGACGGGTTCCCGACGCCACCCCCGGTTCGTGCGGCCCGTCCGGGCACGCCGGGTCGGGGCGCTCCGGGTCGCAGGAGAACCGGCAGCCCGCCACGACGCGGACCGAGGGCAGCAGCGAGGCGAGCGCGCGCACGGTCGTCGACTTCGCGGTGCCCTTCTCCCCGCGGACGAGCACGCCCCCGACGTGCGGCGACACCGCGTTGAGGACGAGCGCGAGCCGCATGTCGTCCATGCCGACGACGGCGGAGAACGGGTACGTCACGCGTCTCCCTCCAGGTCACCCTCGGTCTCGAGGTAGGTGGCGCGCAGGGCGTCGAGCGTCTCAGGGTCCGGCTCGGCCCACAGCCCCCGGTCGGCCGCCTCGAGCAGGCGCTCGGTCACCCCGCGCAGCGCCCAGGGGTTGGACGCCTCGAAGAAGGCACGGTTCTCCTTGTCGAACACGTACTCCCGGGCCAGGCCCTCGTACATCCAGTCGTCCACCACGCCCGCGGTGGCGTCGTAGCCGAACAGGTAGTCCACCGTGGCGGCCATCTCGAACGCGCCCTTGTAGCCGTGCCGGCGCATCGCCGCCATCCAGCGAGGGTTGACCACCCGGGCACGAAAGACCCGGCGCGTCTCCTCGGCGAGGCTGCGGGTGCGGACCTGGTCGGGCACCGCAGAGTCCCCCACGTACGCGGCGGGCGACCTGCCCGTGAGGTGGCGCACGGTCGCGACCATGCCGCCGTGGAACTGGAAGTAGTCGTCCGAGTCGACGATGTCGTGCTCGCGGGTGTCCTGGTTCTTCGCGGCGACGGCGATGCGGGCGAACGCGCGCTCCATCTCCGGCCGCGCGGCCACCCCGTCCAGCCCGCGGCCGTACGCGAAGCCGCCCCAGACCGCGAACACCTCGGCGAGGTCGGCGTCGGTGCGCCAGGTCCGCGCGTCGACGAGCGGCAGCAGCCCCGTGCCGTACGCCCCGGGCTTGGACCCGAAGATCCGCGCCGTGGCCTGCCGCCGGTCGCCGTGCTCGGCCTCGTCGGCGTCCACGTGCGCCCGCACGAAGTTCTGCTCCGCCGGTTCGTCGAGGTCGGCCACCGCCCGTACGGCGTCGTCGAGCATCGCGACCACGTGCGGGAACGCGTCACGGAAGAACCCGGAGATGCGGACGGTCACGTCGATCCGGGGCCGGCCCAGCTCGTCTGGCGGGACGACCTCGAACCCGGTGACCCGGCGGGAGGCGTCGTCCCAGGTCGGACGGCAGCCCAGAAGCGCCAGCACCTCGGCGAGGTCGTCCCCCTGCGTGCGCATCGCGGAGGTGCCCCACACCGTCAGCCCCACCGACCGGGGGTACGCGCCGGTGTCCTCGACATGGCGGGCGAGCAGCGAGTCGGCCAGCGCGACCCCCACGTCCCACGCGTTGCGGGACGGGATCGCCTTGGGGTCGACCGAGTAGAAGTTGCGCCCGGTCGGCAGGACGTTGACGAGCCCCCGGGTGGGCGAGCCGGACGGACCCGCGGGGACGTACCGCCCGTCCAGCGCGGACAGGACGTGGGTGACCTCGTCGGTCGTGCGGGCGAGCCGCGGGACGACCTCGGTCGCGGCGAACTCCAGCACGCGGACGACGTCGGGGACGACGCGGCCCGGCTCGGCGACGCCGAGCACCTCGGCGGCGACGGGCACGGTCTTCTCCCGCTCCCAGCCCAGCGTCTCCATGCCCACGACGAGCCGCCTGGCGAGCGCCTCGAGCAGGTCGACCGCGTCGGCGCCCGTACGGGCCGGGCCGTCCACCAGGTCGGGCAGCACGCCCATCGACGCGACCGCGGCACCCGGGTCGGCGAGCAGCGCCCGCTCGTCCAGCCCGGCGTACGCGGCCAGCGCGGCACGCAGTCCCGGCAGGGCGACCTGCCCGCCCCAGACCTGGGCCGCGCGCAGCACGGCGAGCACGAGGTTGACCCGCGGCTCGCCCACCGGCGGGTCGCCGAGGATGTGCAGCCCGTCGCGGATCTGCACGTCCTTGACCTCGCACAGGTACCCGTCGACGTGCAGCACGAAGTCGTCGAAGTCGTCCGGGTCCGGCTGCTCGTCGACGGCGAGGTCGTGGTGCAGCTCGGCGGCGGTGACCAACGTCCAGACCTGGTGGCGGAGCGTGGGCAGCTTGTCCGGGTCGAGGTCGGCCACCTGGGCGTACTCGTCGAGGAGCTGCTCGAGCTTCGCCATGTCGCCGTACGTGTCCGCGCGCGCCATGGGCGGCACGAGGTGGTCGACGACGGTGGCATGCGCGCGGCGCTTGGCCTGGGTGCCCTCGCCCGGGTCGTTGACGATGAACGGGTACACCATCGGCAGCTCACCGAGCACCGCGTCCGGCGCGCAGGACGCGGACAGCCCGACGCCCTTGCCGGGCAGCCACTCCAGGGTGCCGTGCTTGCCGAGGTGGACGACCGCGTCCGCGCCGAAGGACTGCTCGAACCAGCGGTACGCGGCCAGGTAGTGGTGGCTCGGCGGCAGGTCGGGGTCGTGGTAGATCGCCACCGGGTTCTCCCCGAAGCCGCGGGGCGGCTGGACCGCCAGCACGACGTTGCCGAACCGGAGCGCGGCCAGCACGATCTCGGCGTCGATGCCGCTGCCGTCGACGTACAGGGAGCCGGGCGGCTCGCCCCAGTGCTCGCGTACGCCGTCACGGAGCGCCGCCGGAAGCGCGTCGAACCACCGCCGGTAGTCGGCGAGCGGCACACGGAGGTCGGCGTTGGCGAGCTGGTCCTCGGTCAGCCACTCCACGTCGTGCCCGCCCGCGGCGATGAGCCGATGGATGAGCGTGTCCCCGTCGAGGCCTGCCACGTCGAGGCCGTCGAGGTCGTACCCGGCGTCGCGCAGCGCGCGGAGCAGCACGACGGCGGACGCGGGGGTGTCCAGTCCGACGGCGTTGCCCACGCGGGCGTGCTTCGTCGGGTACGAGGACAGGACGAGCGCGAGCCGCTTGTCGCGGTTCGGGACGTGCCGCAGCCGGGCGTGCCGCACGGCGATCCCGGCCGCCCGGCGCGCACGCTCGGGGTCGGCCACGTACCTGGGCACGCCCTCGTCTCCGGTCTCCTTGAACGAGAACGGCACCGAGACGAGGCGCCCGTCGAACTCGGGCACGGCGACCTGCATGGCCGCGTCCATCGGGGTGAGTGCCGCGTCCGAGGCCTCCCACTCCGCGCGGGACGAGGTGAGGCACAGCGCCTGCACCACCGGCACGTCGAGCGCGGCGAGCGCACCGGCGTCCCAGGCGTCCTCGTCCCCGCCTGCGGTGGCGCCGCTCACCGACCCGTCCGCGGTCGCCCCGCCGGCGGCGAGCACGGTGACGAGCAGCGCGTCGCACCCGGCCAGCAGGTGGTACACCTCGGCGTCGGCCCGCCGCAGTGACCCGCAGAACACCGGGCGCGCGTTCGCCCCCACGGTCTCGACGGCATCAGCGAGCGTGTCGACGAACGCGGTGTTGCCCGAGATCGCGTGCGCCCGGTAGAAGACGATGCCCACGGTGGGGCGTCCGTCGTGGTCCGGCCGCGCGCCGTACACCCCGTACGCCGGCATCGGTGCGGGCGCGTCGAAGCCCTCGCCGGTGAGCCGTACGGCGTCGGAGAGGAAGCGGGCCAGCTGGGCGAGGTTCTCCGGGCCGCCCGCGGTGAGGTACGCCAGCGTCTCGGTGGCCACCCCCGAAGGGACCGTGGAGAGCGCCATCAGCTCGGCGTCCGGCGTCTCCTCGCCGCCGAGCACGACCGCGGGGACGCCCGAGGCGAGCACGGCGTCCAGCCCGGCCTCCCACGTCCGCCGCCCGCCGAGCAGCCGGACGACCACGCACCACGCGCCCTCGAGCAGCGCGGGCACGTCGCCGGGCTCGACCCGGGACGGGTTCGCCACGCGCCACCCCGTGTCGCCCTCGGTACCGGCACCACCGGCCCCGCTGACCGCGCCCACCTGGGCGGCCATCAGGTCGGTGTCGGCGGTGGAGAGCAGGACGATCACAAGCGACCTCCGGGTCCGGCGGGCGGGATGACGGGCAGCCCCTCCGGGGCACCGCGCTCGATCAGGCGCCACAGGGCGGCGGTGTCGGCGTGCTGGGCCACGAGGTCGCCGAGCGCGTCGAGGCGGCGCTCCCGGAGCGCGGCGAACGACATGCTCTCGTACGGCACGAACCGGCGCCCGGTCACGCGTGCCACCTCGCGCAGGAACGCCCGCCGGAACCCGTCGCACTCGAACGCGCCGTGCCAGGTCGTGCCCCAGACGCTGCCGACGCGGCAGCCGTCGAGGAACGCCTCGGGGTTCGTCACCGCGTCACCCCCGACCCCGTTCTCGAGCGCGACGACCCCGTGGTGGATCTCGTAGCCCTCCACCTGCTCGCCGTACGCCTGGCCGGCGGGACGGCCGAGCACCTTGTCCGTACCGAACCGCACAGACGCGGGCAGCAGCCCCAGCCCGCGGACGAGACCCGCCCGCCCCTCGACGTCGTCCTCGATGGTGCCGGCGAGCATCTGGTAGCCGCCGCACAGCCCAAGCACCGGACGACCCTCGGCCGCACGCCGGACCACCGGCACGTCGAGCCCCCGCGTACGCATCCACGCCAGGTCGCTCACCGTGGCCCGAGTGCCGGGGAGCACGACGAGGTCGGCGTCGTACACCTCCTCGGGACGGGTGACGAAGCGGACCACGACGCCCGGCTCGGCGGCGAGCGCGTCCAGGTCGGTGAAGTTGGACAGCCGCGGGAACCGCAGCACGGCGACCCGCAGCACCTCCTCGCCCTGCGGCCCGGTGCCGTCTCGGCCGTCGGCGTCACCGCGGGCGATCTCGAGACCGAGCGAGTCCTCGACGTCGAGGCTGAGCCCGTCGAGCCAGGGCAGCACGCCGTACGTGGGTCGTCCGGTGAGCCCGTGCAGCATGTCCAGCCCGGGCGCGAGCAGCCCGGGCGAGCCGCGGAACTTGTTCACCAGGAACCCGGCGACCAGCGCCTGGTCCTCGGCGTCGAGCAGCGCCAGCGTGCCGTAGACGGACGCGAACAGGCCGCCCCTGTCGATGTCGCCGACCAGGACCACCGGCAGGCCGAGCGCGCGGGCGAGCCCCATGTTGGACAGGTCACGCGCCCGCAGGTTGATCTCGGCGGGGCTGCCCGCGCCCTCGGCGACCACCACGTCGAACCGTGACGCGAGGTCGGCGTACGCGTCGAGGACGGGGCCGCGCAGCCGCTCCGCCCAGGTGCCGTACCCGTCCCCGTCCACCTCGCCGACCGGCTGCCCCATCAGCACGACCTGGGAGTGCGTGGCGCTGCCCGGCTTGAGCAGCACGGGGTTCATCGCCGCCTCGGGCTCGACCCGGGCCGCGGCCGCCTGCATCGCCTGGGCGCGGCCCACCTCGGCACCGTCCCGGGTGACCGTCGAGTTCAGTGACATGTTCTGCGCCTTGAACGGGGCGACCTTGACCCCCTCCCGGGCGAGCCAGCGGCACAGGCCGGCGGTGACGACGCTCTTGCCCGCGTCCGAGGTCGTCCCCGCGACCAGCAGCCCGCTCATCGGACACTCCGCTCACGCAGCACCGCGGTCCCGGCGGTGAGGACGGCCGCCACCATCCCCACCGCCCGGGCGAGCGTGACCGCCCGCCGGACGTCCTCGGCAGCGGGCGCCCGGCCGTCTCCGAGCACGCCCCGGCGCTCCACCCGCCCGCCGTACGCGTTCTCGCCACCCAGGCGCAGCCCGAGCGCACCGGCGAAGGCCGCCTCGCAGCGTCCCGCGTTGGGGCTAGGGTGCGCGCCCCCGTCCCGGCGCATCACCGCGTACGCCGCCGCGGGCGAGCCGCCCACGCGCGGGGCGCACGCCACGGCGAGCAGCCCGGTCACCCGGGCGGGGACGAGGTTGGCCAGGTCGTCGAGGCGGGCTGCGGCCCACCCGAACCGGGCGTACCGGAGGGACCGGTGGCCCACCATCGCATCGAGCGTGTTCACCGCCCGGTACGCGACCAGCCCGGGCACCCCGGCCACCGCCCCGGCCAGCAACGGGGCGACCACCGCGTCCGACGTGTTCTCGGCCACGGACTCCACCCCGGCCCGGGCCAGGCCTCCGGCGTCCAGCGTGTCCGGGTCGCGCCCGCACAGGGAGGGAAGCAGCGCGCGCGCGGTCCCGAGGTCGTCGTCCTGCAGCGCACGGGCGAGCCGGCCCGCGACACGGTGCAGCGACGCGCCGCCGAGGACCGTCCACGTGGCCGCGACGGTCAGCAGGGCGCGCGGGCCCACGCGGTCCCCGGCCAGCCGCGTGCCCGCGACCGCGAGACCGGTGGCGGTGCCGGTGGAGACGGCCACGAGCAGCACGCCGCGACGGCGCCGGTCCGCGTACACCAGCGCCTCGAGCCGCTGGGCGAACCCGCCGAATAGCGCGACCGGGTGCGCCCGGCGCGGGTCGGGGACGGCGAGGTCCGCGGCGAAACCGGCCAGCAGGCCGACCCCGCCGAGCCAGTGGGCCCCGGCGAGCCGGCGGGATCGGCCGCGCCGGACGAGCCGGCGGTCAGCAGGCACGCGCGTCAGGGCGTGCCGAGGCGCGGCTGCTCGATGAGCGTGTGGTCGGGCCCTCGTCGGTACGTTCGGTGGTGCACGGCTGCCTCCCGGGTTCCTCGCCCGTAGGTGGGTCGGCACGACGGCCGGAGTGTCCTGGCTCCCGGATCGGTGCTCGCCCCCGGCCTTCCAGCCCCGAGAGGCCGTGACCGTACGAGGGGGGTCCGCTCCCCGGTGACAGTGGCGGGACCGCGCCGGACTCGCACCGGCTTCCTCCACTGCCGTCGCAGCGTGGGGCACTCCAACACAGGCCGGGTGCCCACGTCAACGTGCCGCGCTCGCCCGTCTTGGCGTACCGTGCTCGCCCGCCGAGGTCAGTCCTGGTGCGCCTCCTGGACGGGGACCGCGGCCTCGGCCGCCCCCATCCACGCGTCGAGGTCGTCCTGGCTGAACTCGGGCCACGGGTCCAGCCCCGGGAGCGCTCGCAGCACGTCGAAGGCGGCGTCCAGCCGCGTGCCGCGGAGGACGGGGGTGTGGCAGCCCGCGACCACGCTCATGCCAAGGCGCTGAACGTCGTTCACGTATGCGCCGAACTTGGCCTCGTCGATGAGCGTGTGCCAGGGGGCGACCAGCCGCCCGCCGAACATCTGGCCCTCGAGGAACTCGCCCTCGGGCAAGGCGTCGGCCTCGTACATCGGCTCGGGCACGTTCGTCGCGAACGTGTCGACGCCCCAGTAGACGCCGGTACTGGTGTCCATGAGCCCGCGAGTGGTGGGGTTGTCGAACACGGGCGGCCGCATCGCGACGAGGGTCCGGTCGCCGACGTCGACGCGGTCCCCGGTGTTGACGAACCGGCAGCGGTCCAGGGGGGTCGCCCACTCCTCGAACATGCGCCCCACCGCGAACCACGAGGTGAGCAGCGTCGCGTTGGGGCAGGCCTCCAGCACGGCCATGAGGTTGCCCGCGTGGTCGCGGTCGTCGTGGGAGAGGAACACCCAGCGGACGTCCTCGGGGTCGACGACGCTCCAGGCGGCCTCGAGCCACGCCTCACGGGACGCGGGGGCGCCGGTGTCCACGAGCACCGGCTCCGAGCCGCGGATCACCAGGGAGTGCATGGGGAAGTAGCCGACGGGCGGCGCGGGGAGGTGCCAGGGGATCAAGAACGTCTCCGCCGCCACCTCGTACGGGGTCAAAGCGGTAGCCATGTCTGCAGTGGTCACGAAACCCTCCTCGGCAGCACGCGGCCCCCGTCACGTCCCCAGCCCACACCGGCCACGGGAGCCCGGCAATGACCCGAACGGACTCCCCCGCCCGGCACGGAGCGGACCACCCCTCACCGTCGACGGAACCCCGGCACCGCCTGACGCGCGGCCGACGCAGTGGCAGCCTGGACCCAGGAGGCCCACCATGACCACGCACCAGGCCGACACACGTCCCGACCCGCTCCAGGACCTCGGCGCAGCACGCGTCGCCGAGCCCGGCGAGGCGGTGAGCCTCGAGGAGGTGCAGCTCGCCGCCCGCAACCACGGCATGCCGCTCGAGATGCTGCGGTACGACGTCACGCCGCTCGGCACGCACTACCTGCTCACCCACTACGACATCCCGTACGTGGACCCGGCCACATGGCAGCTGCGGATCGGGGGACGGGTCGCGAACCCGTTCTCGCTCGACCTGGACGACCTGCGTGCACGCCCCCGTGTGACCGCTCGGGTGACCTTGGAGTGCGCGGGCAACGGGCGGGCCCGGCTCGACCCTCGCCCGGTCAGCCAGCCCTGGCTCCAGGAGGCCGTCGGCACCTCCGACTGGACGGGGACGCCGCTCGCGCCGCTTCTCCGCGAGGCCGGGCTGGACGAGGACGCGCACGACGTGGTCTTCACCGGCGCCGACCACGGGCTCGAGCGCGGCGTCGAGCAGGACTACGCACGCGGCCTCCCGGTCGCCGAGGCCCTGAGGGACGACGTGCTGCTCGCGTACGAGATCAACGGCGCCGCCCTGCCGCCCCAGCACGGAGCGCCACTGCGGCTCGTCGTCCCCGGCTGGTACGGGATGACGCACGTGAAGTGGCTCTCGGCCATCGACGTGATCGACCACGCGTTCGACGGCTACCAGAACATGACCTCGTACCGGTACAAGCAGGACGCGGACGAGTTGGGCGAGCCGGTCACCCGCATCTACCCGCGCGCGCTCATGGTGCCGCCCGGGTTCCCCGACTTCATGACCCGTACCCGGGTCGTCGACGTCGGCACGCACGTGCTCGAGGGCCGGGCCTGGTCGGGGTGGGCGCCGGTGACCTCGGTCGAGGTGAGCGTGGACGACGGCCGGACATGGGCACCGGCGACGCTCGACCCCGAGGGGGAGCCGTACGCGTGGCGCCACTGGTCGTACCGGTGGGACGCGACCGAGCCGGGCAGCCGCACGCTGCTCGCGCGGGCGTCCGACGGCGCCGGGCACGTGCAGTCCGTCGACCTTCCGTGGAACCGGCAGGGCGTGTCCAACAACGGGGCGCAACAGGTCCACGTCGTGGTCCGGGCCCCGGACTGACCCGGCGTCCCACCGGACGTGGCAGGGTCGAGCCGCGTGGAGCTCGACTGTGACGTCCTCGTCGTCGGCGCGGGCTGCGGCGGCGTCGCGGCCGCGCTGGCGGCGACCTCGGCCGGCCGGACCGTGGTGCTCACCGAACCCACCGCGTGGGTGGGTGGCCAGCTCACCGCCCAGGCCGTCCCGCCGGACGAGCACCCGTGGGTCGAGACGACGGGCGTCACCGCGCGGTACCGGGCGATGCGTGACGGCGTACGCGCGAGGTACCGGGCCACCCGCGCGCTGACCCCCGAGGCACGCCGGGACCCCCACCTCAACCCGGGCGCGGGCTGGGTCAGCGCGCTGTGTGCCGAACCCGTGGTCGTCCACGAGGTGCTGCGCGACCTGCTCGCGCCGGCCGAGCGAGCCGGACTGCTGCGGGTGCTGCACCACCACGAGCCGGTGTCCGCCGACGTCGGCGGCGACCGGGTAGACGCCGTCCGGCTGCAGGACACGGCGACAGGCGACCCCGTGGTGGTGACCCCGTCGGTCGTCCTCGACGCCAGTGAGGAGGGGGACCTGCTCCCGCTGACCGGCTGCGAGCACGTCCTCGGTGCCGAGAGCACGGCCGACACGGGCGAGCCGCACGCGCTGGACGGGCCGGCCGACCCGTCCGACCAGCAGGCGCTCACCTGGTGCGCGGCGCTGGAGTGGTGCCCGGGTGAGGACCACACGATCGACCGCCCAGAGGCTTATGCCTTCTGGCGGGACTACGAGGCCCCCTTCTGGCCGGGCCCGCAGCTCGGCTGGGCCACCCAGGAGCCCGAGACGGGACGACCCCTGCGGCGTCCCCTGTTCGGCGCGGACGGGGAGCAGGACCTCTGGACCTTCCGCCGCATCCGGTACGGAGGCCACCACAGCCCGCCCGTCCGTGACGTGAGCCTCGTGAACTGGCCGCAGGCCGACTACTGGCTGGGCCCGGTCACCGGGACGTCCGAGGCCTGCCGCGCCAACCACCTCGGCGGAGCCCGCGACCTGACCCGGTGCCTCGTGCACTGGCTGCAGACCGACGCGCCCCGCCAGGACGGCGGGACGGGGTACCCGGGCCTGCGCCTCGCCGGAGAGCCGCTCGGCACGCCCGACGGCCTGGCCGCCGCCCCGTACGTCCGGGAGACCCGGCGCATCCGGGCCGAGCGCACCGTCGTCGAGCAGGACGTCGGGGTCGAGGCGCGCCCCGGTGCCGCCGGGGCGGAGCAGTTCCACGACTCCGTCGGCGTCGGCTGCTACCGGATCGACCTGCACCCCAGCACGGCCGGGCGCGGGTACCTCGACATCGCCACGTACCCCTTCCAGGTCCCGCTCGGGGCGTTGCTCCCCGTCCGGCTGGACAACCTGCTCGCGGCCGGCAAGTGCCTCGGGGTCACACACATCACGAACGGCTGCTACCGCCTGCACCCGGTCGAGTGGAACGTCGGCGAGGCGGCGGGTGCGCTTGCTGCCTTCTGCCTGTCGCGTGGGGAGACGCCTCGCGCCGTACGCAACACGCCAGGACTGCTGGCCGACTTCCAGGACCGGCTGGCGTCGGATGGCGTCGAGCTGCGTTGGC
>JBOGEN010000002.1:0-24798 GCA_050743265.1 Actinomycetes bacterium | reverse complement strand
ACCCACGCCCCCGCGCCGTACGCCAGCGCGCCGACCCCGACCGCGAGGTCGACCGCCCCGGCCCCGGCCCCGGCAGCGGACCCTTCAGGCTCCCCACGGAGCCGCCGGACTGCCCCGGCGCCGAGGGAGGCGGTCCCCACCAGCAGGCGTGCCTGCTCAGGAGCTCCCATGCGGCTCACCTCGTCGACGGACGTCACGGGTCGCGCGCCCGCTCCGGCGGGCGCCCGTGCCCCGTATCGTCCGCTCGGCCCGCCCCCTCCCCCCTCATCCGTGGCGGGTGAGGGGGCACCTTAGACCCCCGTGTGCGAAGTCAACCTCGTGGTATACGGTCTACATCAACCGATATACCGGCCCTGGTGGACGAGGATCTGGCGATGAAGCGAGTCGTAGCCTCCCTGGCAGTACTGATGCTCCTCGTCTCCGCGTGCGGCGGCGGCGACGACGAGGGCGGCGGGTCGGGTGACAAGCAGATCCGGGTTGCCCTCGGCGACATCGAGTCGGTCGAGACGCTCGCGCTGTTCATCGCCCTGGACCGGGTTCGCGAGCGCGGCGTGGACGTCCAGCTCCAGGAGCTGGCGGACGAGGACCTCGCCAACCAGGCGGTCGTCAACGGGCAGTCCGACGTCGGGCTCGGAGCCCCGTACGGGCTGATCGAGGGGCAGACGGCGCCGTTGCGGATCGTCTGCCAGCTGCAGCGGGCGCAGTACTACCCGGTCGCCGACAAGGCCGCCTACCCCGACTGGCAGTCCCTCGACGGTGAGACGTTCACCGTGCACTCCCGGGGCTCCACCACGGAGGCGCTCGCCCGCCTCATCGAAGAGACCGAGGGCATCCAGTTCGGCAAGATCAGCTACGTGCCCGGCTCCGAGGTCCGGGCCACGGCACTGCTCCGCGGCAACGTGAAGGCGGCCGTACTCGACCTTCCGAACAAGAACTTCGTCCAGGGCGAGGACCCCGGCCGCTTCCACACGCTCCCGACCCCCGAGGTGAACGCGAGCGACGAGGTGCTGTTCGGCAACACCGCGTGGCTCAAGCAGAACGAGGAGACGGTCCAGATCCTGCTCGAGGAGCTGCTGACCACCTGGCGCTCGATCTCCGAGGACGCGTCGTTCGTGACCAAGGAGCGGAAGCGCCTTGGGCTGCTGCCCAACCTCCCGGCCGAGCTCGAAAAGGAGCTGCTCCCGTACTACGAGCAGGTCGGCGAGGGCGGCGTCTTCACCCAGGACTGCGGAGGCCGCGAGGCAGCCGAGGCGGACTTCGAGTTCTACAACCTCGCCGGGCAGCTCCAGGGCGACCCCGAGACCCTGAAGGTCGAGGACTTCTGGTACCTCGACCCCATCGACAAGGCGGTCGCCAGCGTGGAGAAGGGTGGCAGCTGAGGCGTGTCGGGACGCGTCGAGAGTCGTACGGACCAGGTCGAGAGTCGTACGGGCCACGTCGAGAGTCGTGCGGGCCGCTTCAGGCTGAAGCGCAGCACCCTGATGCACCCGTGGTTCCTGCGGGGAGCGTCGATCGTGTTCGTGCTCGCGCTGTGGGAGTGGGGCGGCAGGGTCCCCGTGAGCATCGCCTTCCCGACGTTCACCGCCACAATGACCGCCTTCGGCGAGATGCTCGCGGACGGCAGCTTCGCGTCGGCGTACGCCGAGACGATTCTGCCGCTGCTGGTCGGCGTCCTGCTGACCGGCGTCGGAGGGATCCTGGCCGGGCTCGTGATGGGGCTCTCCCCGCGAGGGGAATGGCTCGGGCTGCCACTGTTCATCGTGCTCCAGGCGTCTCCCTCGGCCGCGATCGTCCCGCTGATCACGTTCATCTACGGCATCGGGTTCGCCGCGAAGGTGTTCGCCGTGGTGCTGCTCAGCGCCCCGGTGATCGTGCTGAACTCGTACCGGGGCATCCGCAACACGCCCCACTCGCTGATCGAGATGGGTGACGCGTTCCAGGCCAAGCGGTGGCAGCGGATCTGGAAGATCGTGCTCCCCGCCGGCAGCGGGCTCATCTTCGCCGGGCTGCGGCTCGGGCTGGCCCAGGGGTTCACCGGTGCCATTCTGGCCGAGCTGCTCATCACACCGACCGGGGTAGGCGACTTGATCACGTTCCACCGGTCGGCCGCCGACTACCCGAAGATGTTCGCGGCCATCCTCTCGATCATCCTGTTCGCAAGCGTGAGCCTGTCCCTGCTCCAGCACCTCGAGCAGCGCATCTTCCGCCCCGAGATGAGGCCTCTATGACCGACACCCCGGGTACGACCTTGCCCGGCGCACCAGGAGCGACCGCCGAGCGACGGGACCCGGCGGTCCGCGTCACCAACCTGGCGAAGGAGTACCCGGGAGGCATCCGAGCGCTCGACGGCATCACGTTCGACGTCCCGAAGGGCGAGCTGACCAGCATCATCGGGCCGAGCGGCTGCGGCAAGACGACCACGCTCAAGATCATCGCTGGGCTGGTGGAGGCGACAGCGGGCGAGGTGGTCGTCGACGGACGCGTGGTCCACGGCCCCGGCCCCGACCGCGCGTTCGTCTTCCAGGACTTCGCGCTCATGCCCTGGGCGACCGTGCTGCGCAACGCCGCCTTCGGGCTCGAGCTCCGCGGCGTGGCGAAGAAGGAGCGGGAGGCCGTTGCCCGCGAGTACATCGCCAAGATGAACCTCAGCGGCTTCGAGGACGCGTTCCCGCACCAGCTCTCCGGCGGGATGCGCCAGCGTGTCGGCCTGGCCCGCGCGATGGCGGTGGAGGCCGACATCCTCCTCATGGACGAGCCCTTCGCCTCCGTCGACGAGCAGATCCGCCGCAAGTTCCAGGAGGACCTCCTGCGCCTGCTCGGCGACGAGAACAAGAGCGTCGTGTTCGTCACGCACTCGATCGAGGAGGCGGTGTACGTCTCCGACCAGGTCGTCATCCTCACCCGCGGACCGGCTGAGGTGTCCAAGGTCGTACGGCCCGGCATCGACAGGCACGGCGACTCGCAGAGCATCCGGCGCAGCCCCGCGTACCTCGACTGGGTCGAGAACATCTGGGGCGAGCTGCGCAACTACCTCGAGGAATGAGGGGCCGAGGAGCATGACTTTTCGCGGTCACCGCATTCCGATGGCGTTCTCCCTGCTCGTGTGGTGCGTCATCTGGGAGGTCGTCGGGCGTCTCGGCCTTGTCTCGCTGATCCCCCCGTTCACCGACGTGATCTCGGCGATGTTCGAGGTCGTCCCCTCGCAGGAGTTCGCCGAGGCCGCGTCGATCACCTTCCAGGCCTTCGCCATCGGCATGGCGCTCTCGTTCGTGGTCGGCATCGGCGTGGGGTTCCTCATGGGGCGCATCCCCGCGGTCGGCAGCCTCATGGGGATGTGGGTCAACATCTTCGAGAGCTCCCCGCTCACGGCGATCGTGCCCGCGCTCATGGCCCTGCTCGGCTTCGGACTCCCGACCATGATCGTCACGGTGTTCCTGTTCTCCGTGTGGGTGATCGCGCTCGACACCCAGGTCGGCGTCGAACGGGTCAACCCCTCGCTCGTCGAGATGGGACGCTCGTTCGGTGCCTCGAACCGTTCGCTCTTCGCCAAGATCGTCTTCTTCGCGGCCCTCCCCGAGCTGCTGGCCGGCATCCGGCTCGGCCTCATCCGCGGAGTCAAAGGTGTGATCATCGGACAGCTGCTCATCGCGGTCGTCGGCATGGGCTACCTGTTCGAGCTGTACTCACGCAGCTTCCTCATGCCGGAGTTCTGGTCCCTCCTCATCGTCCTGTTCTTCTTCGCCTTCGCGGCCTCCGAGGCCGTGGGGTACTTCGAGCGCAAGGTGTCCTTCTATGCCAGCAGCCGCTGACGGAGCGTCCATGAGCTACGTGATCCCCCCGGTCATCACCGCTGTGCCCGTGGAGGGCACGGAGGCGGTCTTCCCCGTCTCCCGCGTGTTCTGCGTGGGCCGCAACTACGCCGAGCACGCCGTCGAGATGGGCCACGACCCCGACCGGGAGCCCCCGTTCTTCTTCATGAAGCCCGCCGACGCGGTCGTGCCGACGGGGAGCACGCTGCCGTTCCCGTCCGCGACCAACGACCTGCACCACGAGATCGAGCTCGTGGTGGCACTCGAGCAGGGCGGGGTGGACATCGCCCCCGAGGACGCGCTCGCGCACGTGTACGGGTACGGCGTGGGCCTGGACATGACGCGGCGCGACCTGCAGGCGACGGCGAAGAAGATGGGCCGTCCCTGGGACATGGGCAAGGGGTTCGACCGCTCCGCACCGATGACCGGGCTTTGTCGGGCCTCGGACATCGGCCACCCGGAGAAGGGTGCGATCTGGCTTCGCATCAACGGGGAGATCCGCCAGGAGGGCGACCTCTCCCAGCAGATCTGGAAGGTCCCCGAGACCATCGCGTACCTGAGCACACTCGTCGAGCTGAAGCCCGGTGACCTGGTCATGACCGGGACGCCGGCCGGCGTCGGCCCGGTGGAGCCAGGTGACCGCCTCGAGGGTCACGTCGACGGGGTCGGCGACCTCACGGTGACCTACCAGCGCTAGCCCGGACGTCTCGTTTCACCCGGCTCACTGGACTGATCGTCCAGGACCTCCTCACGACCGTGTGAGCACGTCCTGGACGATCAGTGCTGCGGCGGCGGGGCACGCCTTCGTGAAACCGAAGAACGGGCCGAAGTCCCTCACCGCCGCGAATCCCGGCAGGTACAGACCCGGAACGTTCGACTGGAAGGCGTGGTCGAGGGGCGCGAACCCGTCGACGACGTCGAGATCGCCGATGACGTCGGTGAGGTACGGGACGCGGGAGAGCTGGGCTCGGTACCCGGTCGCGAACACGACGCGGTCGACGGTCAGGACCTCGCCGTTCGAGCCGTTCGAGCCGTTCGAGAGCGACACCGCGGTGGCCCCACTCGCGTCGGTGGCCGTGCTCGTGACGGTCGTGCCCGGCCACAGGTGCAGGCGGTCACCGCGAAGTCGTGGCGTCAGCCACCACTCCAGCGTCAACCGTCCGACGTCCCAGAACCGGCGCTCGATCGCCCTCTGCTCCGCCGGCGGAAGGTCGCGCCACCATCCCGGTGTCTGCACGGTGGCGTCCACATAGGCGTCAACGAACTTCCAGCTCACGTGGTCGAAGGTGGGGACGTCGTGCCGGTGGACGACGTCGATCCGTTCGGCGCCGGCCTCGCCGAGAAGGGCCGCCCACTCGTACGCACTCTGCCGGCCGCCCACGAGGAGCACCCGCGCGCCCGCCATCTCGTCGAACCTCACCGTGTCGCACGTGTGCGACCCCACCCCGTCGGGCAGGGAGGCTGCCCACGGGGGAACCTGCGCGAAGTACCCGACGCCCGGGGCGGCCACCACGACGTCGGCCTCGATGCGGTCCCCGCTCTCGAGGGAGAGCTCGAACCCCTCTCCCTGCGTACGGACGCGGGTGACGAGGTCGGGTCTCGGGGTCACGCGCTTCTACTCCTGGAACCAGCCCGCGTACGCGAGGAAGACCTCGAGGGGGACGGGGTCGACCTCGCCGGCGCTGATCCCCTTCTCGTCGAGGAACGCCTCGAAGGTGTGGACCCCCGACGCGTCGAGATGCCAGTCGGGGCCCGAGCGCAGGAACATCCCGGTGGGCATGTGGTCGGTCCAGAAGCTCATCGACTTGCCCAGGACGAGGGTGTCGATCCCGTGCTCGAGGGCATGGGCGGCCACCGCGACGCCGTACGGCCCAGCGCCGACGACCACCACCGACGAGTGGCTCACGCGACCTCCCAGGTGCCCGACCGGGTACGAGACCGTCGGGAGATGCCGGTCATCGTCGCAGCCGGTGCCGGGGTCAGGAGGGCGAACCTGCCGCAATCCGCGTGCCGAAGGCGCAGCCTGCTCCGCCGGATCCGCTGAGCGCCCCGCTAGCGTGAGCGCCTGCCCACGGAAAGGCCCCGCCGTGTCCGACCGGCTCACCGACGAGAACCTCGCGGCCAGCCTGGTCCGCGGTCTGCAGCCCGGACGCGTCACCCTTGCCGAGTACGACCCGGGCTGGCCCGACCGGTTCGCACGCCACGCGGCCGCACTGCGCCGCATCCTCGGCGAGCGGGCCCGCCTCGTGGAGCACATCGGCTCCACGTCTGTTCCCGGTCTCGCCGCCAAGCCGATCGTCGACATCGTGGTCGGCATCGACGACCCGGACGACGAGGCCTCCTTCGTCCCGGCGCTCGAGGCAGCCGGGTACACCGTGCTCGTCCGGGAACCCGGGCACAGATGCTTCCGCGCCGGGGAGCCGGACGAGCCGGTCAACGTCCACTGCTACCCCCCGGGCCACGCGGAGATCCGCAAGTACCTCGTCTTCCGCGACCGCCTCCGGTCCAGTGCGACGGACCGCGCGCGGTACGAGGCCACCAAGCGCGACCTCGCCCGGCACGAGTGGCGCGACGTCAACTACTACGCCGAGGCCAAGGGGCCCGTCATCGACGAGATCCTCGCCAGCGCGGGCTGGCAGGAGTGAGCCGTCCGCGGCGGGAGCGTGCCAGCGAGGCCTGTGAGGGGGTTACCGTCATCGACGTGACATGGGAGGACCCCTGGCTGGCAGCGCGCTGGCCCTTCGTGCTGCAGCACCTCCCGCCCGTACCGGCCCGCGTGGTCGAGATCGGGTGCGGACCGGCGGGCGGCTTCGTCCCGGCGCTGACGCGGGCCGGGTACGACGCCGTGGGCGTCGACCCCGAGGCGCCGGATGCCCCGGGCTACGTCCGGACCGAGTTCGAGCGGTACGACCCGGGACAGGCGGACGCCGTCGTGGCGTGCACGTCCCTGCACCACGTCGCTGACCTCGACGAGGTGCTGAACCGGGTCGCCGGTGCGCTCACCCCGCAGGGGACGCTCGTCGTCGTCGAGTGGGCGTGGGAGAGGCTCGACGAGGCCACCGCCCGGTGGGGCTTCGCGCAGGTGGCGCGGGCCCCGATCGGGTCGGAGCCCACCTGGCTGCACCGGTGTGAGGACGAGTGGGTGACGTCGGGGCTGCCGTGGGAGGTCTGCCTGCGGGCGTGGACCGGGGAGGCGGGGCTGCACACCTGCGACGCCATCCTGACCGCCCTCGACACCCGGTTCGAGCGCCGTCACTTCTCCCCCGGGCCGTACCTCTTCCCCGACCTCGCCGATACCAGCGAGGCGGACGAACAGGCAGCCATCGACGCCGGGCACATCCGCGCCACCGGTCTCCGGTACGTGGGTCGGCGGCGGCCAGACGACGACGGTCTCTGACAGGCCCGCCCTGACTGGCCCTGCGGGCCAGACTGCCCCGACTGATCCGGCTCAGGTACGCGTCCGGGCCACCAGCCACGCCTGGTACCCGCCGACGAGGTCCGTGGCCCGGGACAGCCCGAGCCGGCGAAGCGTGGCGGCGGCGAGGCTGGAGCCGTAGCCCTCGTTGCAGACGAGGATCACCCGGCGCGTGGGGGACGTCGCCTGGGGAATGCGGTGCGGGCTCGTGGGGTCGAGCCGCCACTCGAGGACGTTGCGGTCGATCACGACGGCGCCAGGGAGGTCCCCGTCGCGGTCACGCTGCTCGGTGGGACGGATATCCACCACCAGCGCCCCTGCCGCGGTCTCCGCCTCGAGGTCGGTCGGCTGGACGCGGTCGAGGCCGGCCCGCGCGGCGGCCAGCAAGGCGTCGATGGCGACAGGGTGGTCCACAGCCTCTCTGTCCCCCGCGACATTCCGGTCGAACCGCTCCGTACGGTATTCCGCGTCGAGCAGAACCCCCACGTCGAGCACCGGCTCCGCCGGTACGGCGCGGACGGCCGCGCTGCTCGCTGACCTCATCTGACCGCGTCTGGCCGCGCCGCTGCCCGGCCTCAGGAGCGGAGCCGGAAGGGTGGGTACGCGTCCGTGACGAGCACGAGGGCGTACGCGATGACACGGTTGTGCCAGCGGATCACACCCTCCACGAAGTCGAAGATGCCCCGCGGGTACCGGCCCGTGAACAGGATGGCGAACCACGCGACGATGACGGTGACCAGCGCCGCGACGGAGAGGAAGGCCAGCACGATGATGTGCGGGATCGCGAGGAACCATTTGACCAGGACGAACCAGCGGTTCAGCGTGCGAGGGACGTCGGGGTAGGAGTAGTCCAGACGGACCGACTGGTGGTCGTCGGTCGAGGGGTAGCGGTCGTCCATCAGGGCGAGGTAGACGGCGACCCGGTTGCTGAACCGCAGGAGCTCGAGGTTCCAGTCGAACCACCACCGTGGGTACTTCTCACGGAACAAGATCATGAGCAGGGGGCCGAAGAAGAGCAGCCCGCCCGCCGCCGCGCCCGTGGTCGTGCCCTTCTCTGCCGTCCACTGCCAGCTCTCGCCGGACACGGTGCTCGCGACGATGAGGATCGGGATCGCGACGAAGATCCGGAACCCTGTGGTGACCCTGTTCAGCGGCCGGTCCGGGTACTCGACCGAGAACGCGACCGGGTACGCAACCTGCTGCATGGCTTCTCCCCCCGTGGCCGGCGCCCGTGCACCGACCGGCCGATGGACGGCTCCCCGTCGGGTGCCGCATGATCACCATGCCCCCTCGTACGGCTCCCCGCGAGCATGCGCCTGCGCGGCGCGCCGGTCGCCCCGCTCGGCGCACGGCCTTGCCGGGGCCATGGAGGCCCGCGTAACCTCCGGCGCGGCGCGCCCGGGGGTCGCCACCGGGCCTGAGTACGGGGGTCTGCTCATGACCGGTCTCGTCCGTGTTTTCGCAGTCCTCGGACTTGCCGCCGTCCTGGGTTCGACGGTCTCCCCGCCGACGGCGACCGCTGCCGAGTCACCCGTCCCCGCGTCCATGACCGCGCTCGGGGACTCCATCACCCGCGGCTTCAATGCCAACGGCTGGTACGTCGACGCGCCGAGCCGCTCCTGGTCGGCGGGCGGGCACGCGAGCGTCAACAGCCACTACCTGCGCATCAAGGCCCGCAACTCCGCGATCACCGGCCACAACTACAACGACGCGCGCACCGGCGCGAAGGCCTCCGCGCTGCCCGGTCAGGCGTCCTCGGCGGTGAGCCGTGACGTCGACTACGTGACGGTCCTCATCGGGGCGAACGACGCGTGCACGTCCACGGCCTCGACGATGACGCCGGTGCCGACGTTCCGCTCGTACGTCGACACGGCCATGAACAGGCTCGACAGCGGGCTCCCGGACGCGAAGGTCCTGGTCGTGAGCATCCCCGACATCAGGCGGCTGTGGCAGGTCGGCAAGGACTCCTGGGCCGCGCGTACGGCGTGGGACTCGTACGGCATCTGCCAGTCCATGCTCGCCAACCCTCGATCCACCACAGAGGCGGATGTCGACCGACGAGCCCGCGTCCGTCAGCGTGTCGTGAACTACAACACCCAGCTCGCCGCCGAGTGCGCGCAGCACGCGCGGTGCCGCTACGACGGAGGCGCCGTGTTCGGCTACCCGTTCGCGCTCTCCCAGCTCTCCTCCTGGGACTACTTCCACCCAAACACGGGTGGCCAGGCCGCCCTCGCTCGCGTGAGCAACGTGGCGGGCTTCGGCTGGTAGCCAGAGGAGCCGGCTACTCGCCCACCCGACCGTCCACGATCTCGCGCACGATGTCGAGATGGCCGACGTGGCGCGCGTACTCCTGGACCAGGTGAAACAGGACGCGCTCGAGCGACGGAGGGTCGGCGCCGTCCCATCGCTCACCGGGCTTGCCGACATCGGACAGCTCGTGGGCCTCGACGATGGCGCGGCTCCGGTCGGCCCGGGCATTCAGGGCCGCCAGCAGGTCGTCGAGGGTCTCGTCCGAGGCCACGTACCACCGGCCGTCGCGGTTGTCCCCCCACGCATCGGCGACGTCGCCCCCTTCGAACCCCCACTCGAGCCACCGCAGCTCGACGTACGTCAGGTGCTTGAGCAGCTCGATCGGCGTCCAGCCGGACGGCAGACGGCTGCGTCGCAGCTCGGCGTCGGGAAGGTCCTGGAGCTTGGTGACCAGGACGGAGCGGAAGTAGTCGAGGTAACCGAGGAAGACCTGGGCTCGGGACGCGACGGGGGTGGTGGGTTCGGGGAAGGGCAGGCTCATGACGGGGAGTCTGCTGAGGTCCGACTGGAGAGAGCAAGACATGGGCCGCGATCTCGGCGTCCGACTCGCCCGCGTCGGCTGCGACTCGTGAAGAACCTCTGTCCGTTGTCTTGAACCTCACCCGGCGTGTGCAGGGAACTCACGGAGACAGGTCCACGCTCAGTTCACCGTGGTCCTGGGCCACCGCCCGCTGTTCGCCGGGTACGAGCACGCGCACGAGAGCAACGACGGACAACGCGCTGAGCGCCGTCGCCAGGGTCATGGCTCCACGCATCCCCTCGGGCTCGTACGACGAGAGGGACCAGACCAGTGTCGCCAGCGCGGGGCCCAACGCGAAGCCCATCGTGCGGGCAAGGCTGGTCGAGGCACCTGTGGTCGCCAGCAACGCCCGCGGCGTGTGCGTCATCGCCATCGCCACGTTGGGCGCGTTGAACAGGCCGTTCCCGCAGCCGGCCAGGCACAGCCGCCATGCGAGGTCGCCGAGACTCCACGAGGGGTCCATGGGCAGGAGCAGCGCAAGGCCGACAGTGAAGAGGGCAGCTCCCAGGATGGCGGTCCTCCGGGGTCCCCACCAGTCACCCAAGAAACCGCCGACCGGTCCCATCAAGGCCATGCCCGCGGGGAAGACGAGGATCGTGACACCGGCTGCGGACACCGACTCTCCGAGCTCCCGTTGCATGAAGTACGGGGTCACGAAGAACACGGTGCCGATGGCCGTTGCGGCGCAGGCCAGGGCAACATGCGGTCCCACCTCCCCCGGCGTACGGAAGAGATCGCGGACGGCGCCACTCATGGGCATCCGCAGCCAGAGGATGAGCAACGGGACCGCAAGGAGCGCGAGCATCATCCACGCGGGACCGTCGCTCGCGGTGAAGGAAAGGGCGAGCAAGAGCGCGGCGACAGCTGCGCTGAGCAGCACGGCCTCGGTGACCCACGTGCGATCCGGCGCCCGCAAGGGCGCGCTCGGCGGCAGCATGTGCAGTCCCACCGCCATGACGAGAACGCTCACGGGGACGTTGACGAAGAAGATCCACGGCCAGCCCAGCACGTCGACGAGCACGCCCCCGAGTGCAGGCCCGCTGATGAGCCCGAGCGGGCCGAGGGTCGTGACCAGGCCCATGGCACGGCCACGCGCCTGCGGCCGGACGGCCGTCATGGCCAACGCCGGAACCAGCGAGAAGAGGAGCGCACCGAACGTTCCCTGGACCAGTCGCGCACCGATCAGCCAGGCCAGGCTGGGCGCGAGCCCCGCTGCGACGCTCCCGAGAGCGAAGCCGGTGAGCGAGAACACCAGGGCCGGGCGCCGCCCGACACTGTCCAGCCAACGGCCGCTCGGCAGCGCCAAGCCGGCGAGTGGCAGCAGGTAGGCGAGCACGATCCACTCGGTCATGCTGGTGTCGATCTCGAAGTCACGCTCGATCGCCGGCAGCGCGACATTGACGATGCTCATGTCCACGGACGCCATGAACACGGCCAGGCCGGCGGCGACCACCAGCCACCACTGGTTCCGTCCCTCGTCGGACGGCGCTGCTGCGCTCTCGTGCCGCCCGGTCACGTCGGCCATGGCAAGATCTCCCGTTCTCGACGTGGCGCGCGCGTTCTACTGCGTCGACATGTGCCTCGGCCCTGGGCGTCGCCCGGTGCCGCACCTATCCGCCAGCGGGTTGGAACAGCTCGACCACGTTGCCGGACGGATCCTCCAACAAGATCTGCTGACCGCCTGGACCTTCGACGATGTCGTTTCGGAACGTGAGGCCTGCGGCACGTAGCCGGTCTACCTCGGCAGCGATGTCGCTCACGATGAGGTGGATACGGTTCCATCCCCCCGGTGCCGGCTCGGTGCCGTCCGGCATCGGTCGACCTGCCGAGCTGGTCGGCCCGCTCAGCAGAAGCCGTAGCCTGCCGCGTACGACGTCGGCGAACGCCGGTGCCGCGCTCATCCTGAGGGTGAACCCGAGGTGCTTGGTGTAGAAGTCGACCGCAGTATCGACATCGTCGACCATGTATCGGACGTTGACCAGGTCCGCAAGGTTGTCGGACATTTCTAGTTCCCCTCCGAACTCGGTAGGGCGTGGTCGATCGCGTAGAGCAGGAACCGGATACGCACGTTCAGCTCGTCCGCGGTGCGGACGAACGCGGGGTAGCTGTGTTCGCTGGCCGCTGCTTCGGCCGCCGGATCGGGGATGCTCCAGTGCGCCACCGCGGGAAGCCCGGGGAAGTCCGGGCACACTTCCCGTACGCGGTCACACAGGCTGATCACGTGGTCGAATCGCTGCTCGGTGAACTCGCTCAGATGCTTGGAGCGCCGGCCACTGATGTCGATGCCACGTTCGCGCATCACGCGTACGGCGTTGAGGTGCAGGGCTTTGGGGTGACTACCGGCACTGGCAGCCTCGACCCGACCCCCGCTCATCTGCTCCACGATCGCCTCGGCCATCTGGGATCGAGAGCTGTTGCCCGTGCACAAGAACAGCACCCGGTCTGGTGGCTGGGCCCGCCGTCGCCCAGGACCGCCCGCTGGCGGTGTCAGCGGAGCCGGGACCAGCCGGAAACCGGGGTGAAGCGCGGCGCCCGCTTCGGCAAGCCGTTCGCGACACACAGCCAGGTCGAGGCTGTAGTAGGTGTCCCGCCTGTCAGCCGAGCTGCGCCGCATGGTCACCAGCCCGCCTCCGCGCAGCTGGCGGAGATGGTAGGAGGTCAGGCTCTGCCGCTGGCCAACCAGAGCCGTGAGCTCGCTGACCTGCCGATCGCTGCGCGCCAGCTCACTCAGCAGCTGCCACCGCACCGGGTGCCCGGTCAGACGCAGGAAGCCAGGCGGTGTCACCGGTGCGGCTGGACGGATGGTGGAACTCACCCTGGGACGGTACATCAACCTAGATAGATCAATCAAACTGGTTGACTTCATTTCCAGGCCACACCCAAGGAAGCGAGCGACTACTGCCGTCGCCGCATGTCCTCGCAACACCGACACGGCAGACAGACCGGCACTGCGATGGTTCACTCGACGGGGTCGCCCCAGACTCTGGCGGTGGGTTACCCGCACAGATCGGGGAGTCGGGGGCACATGACGGGACGCGCGAGAGGGTCAGCTGGCATCTCCTGCGGTACGCGCGAGTTCTGCGCTTCACCGGAGCCAGCGCGGTGAACCGGTTCATCAGGCGCATTGCCGACGTCAGCGTTCGCAGGCCGTGGCTCACGATCTCCACCTGGGCGGTCACGGCCGCCTTCGTGCTGGCCCTTGCCGGCGCGTTCGGCGGGGCGTTCGTCGACGACTTCGTCGCCGCCGGTAGTGAGAGCGAGCAGGCAAAGGTGCTGCTGGAGGAGCGCTTCCCTGAGGCGGCGGCAGGCAGCGCGATGGCGGTCTTCGCCGCCGATGAGGGTGAGAAGCTCGTCGCCCATCGTCCGGCCGTCGAGTCCGGGCTCTCGCGGGTCGCCGAGGTTGAGCATGTCACCACGGTGGGCAACCCCTTCGAGGCCGGCACGATCTCCGCCGACGGTCGCATCGGCTACGCCGAGATCACGTTCGAGGTGCCGTCGCAGGACCTCGGCCCCGGGCCGCTGACCGCGGTGGCCGACGCGATCGGGCCGGCGGGCACCGACGGGCTGTCCGCAGAGCTTGGCGGCGACGCTGCGTTCATCAACGCCGAGTCCAAGCCCTCCGGCGCCGAGGCGGCCGGCATCCTGGCGGCGCTGGTCGTACTGGTCGTCGCGTTCGGCACGATCGTGGCCGCCCTGGTCCCGATCGTGCTCGCGCTGGTGGCAGTCGCCGCCGGCCTGGGTGGCATCATGCTGCTGGCGGCCGCGCTGGACGTCTCGACCGCCGCGCCGACGATCGGCGCGATGATCGGGCTCGGCGTCGGCATCGACTACTCCCTGTTCATCGTCGCGCGCTACCGCGAGAACCGTTCCGCCGGCGAGGCCAACGCCGCAGCACTGTCCGGCGCCATGGGCACCTCTGGCTCCGCTGTCGCGGTCGCCGGTGGCACAGTGATCGTGGCGATGTTGGCTCTCGTCCTGACCGGTGTCGGCGTGCTCGCGTCGATCGGGCTGGGGACCTCGCTCGTCGTGCTGTTCGCTGTGGCGACGGCGCTCACGCTGCTGCCGGCGCTGCTGTCGCTGCTGGGTGACCGCATCGACGCCGGGCGGCTCGTGGGTCGGGGGCGGCCGGTCAGGCGAGCCGAGGACACCGCGTGGTGGCGGTACGCGCACCGCGTCTCCCGCCGGCCGTGGCCCTACATGATCGCCGCATCGGTGGTGCTGCTCACCCTGGCGGCCCCGGCGCTGGGGCTGAAGACGGGCTTCCCGGACTCCGGCGACAACTCGACGAGCACCTCAGACCGGCGGGCGTACGACCTGCTGGCCGAAGGCTTCGGGCCGGGCTTCAGCTCCCCGCTGCTGGTAGTCGCCGACCCGCGTGACAGCGGTGTCGACGCGGGGTCGATCCCCGCGCTCTCCAGCGCATCGCCGCCGACCCGGGCGTCGCCTCGGTCGGCGAGGCGCAGGTCGCACCCGATGGCGACACGATCGTGCTGCGCACGATCCTCACGACCCGGGCTGCTGACGCCGCCACGTCCGCCACGCTGGACCGGGTGCGGGCGCTCGCCCCCGACGGGGTCTACGTGACGGGACTGCCCGCGCTGACCGACGACCTCACCAAGCAGCTCAACGACACCTTCCCGGTCTTCATCGGGGCGATCCTGTCCGCGTCGTTCCTGCTGCTGATGGTGGTGTTCCGGTCGATCGCGGTCCCGCTCAAGGCCGTCCTGATGAACCTCCTGTCGATCGGCGCCGCCTACGGCGTCGTGGTGGCCGTCTTCCAGTGGGGCTGGCTGGGGTTCCTGTTCAACCTCGACCGCACCTACGAGATCGCCTCGCCGCTGCCGCCGATCTTCTTCGCGGTCCTGTTCGGGCTTTCCGTGGACTACGAGGTGTTCCTTCTCTCTCGTATCCGGGCGGCGTACGACGCGACGGGGGACAACGCCGAGCGTGGCTCGCGGGCTGGCCGGCACGGGCCGAGTCATCACCTCGGCCGCGCTCGTCATGACCGTGGTGTTCCTCAGCTTCGTCGCTGACCCATCTCCGTTCGTGAAGATGATCGGACTGGGCCTGGCCACCGCGATCGCGCTCGATGCGACGCTCGTGCGCATGGTGCTGGTTCCGGCCACCATGGCGTTGCTGGGCCGCGCCAACTGGTGGCTTCCCGGCTGGCTCGACCGCCTGATGCCCCACGTCAACCTCAACGACGACGAGCTCCCCCCGACACCGGACCCCGAGCCGGGGCCGGTGAAGGCCGGCGCCGCCTAGCAGGACGCTCGGCCAGCGACAGTTCTGCTACCTGCAGGGAGGTCGACCAGACAGGAATCACACCCAGGCTTCAGCGTGTCGTCGTCTCACGCAGCCACTCGGCGAGAGTGTTGGCGCTGCTCGACGGTGGTTCACCGTGCCGTCGCACCAGGCCTACCTCGACCTCGGTCAGCGGTCCTTCGACCGGCAGTGGCACGAGCGAGCCGGGAGCGCGGCCCCGACCGTACTCAGGGATGAAGGTGGCCATCACTCCGAGCCCCTCCTCCGCGGCGAGCACTCGGGACTGCAGTCCGTCTATCTCCAGGACCGAATGGTCACCGGTGAGGCCGAACTCGCGCAGCACGTAGTGGTAGTAGCTGGACTCCACACTGGTCAGGGGGGCCGTGATCAGGCCCGCCTCGCCGATCTGGTCCACGCGAACCCGCTGCTCGGTGGCCAAGGGGTGACTGCCGCCCGCGAGGAACGTGAGCGTGGCCTTGTGCAGCGGCTCGAAGTGCACGTCGTTGGGGAGGTGCCACGAGATGACGTAGGCTAGGTCGAGGTCCCGGTCGACAACGGCTTGGGCTTCTCTTCGGCTGTGGCCAAACCTCAACGACAGCAGTGTCCCCTCGTGTGAGCGACAGAACGGCGCGATGACACGCTCCATGAAGTACTTCTGTTCGAACGCGATGCTCGCGCCCAGCCGCACGCGCCCCCTGCGCCCCTGCTTGATGTCCCTCAGCGACTGCGTGAGGTGCTCCTGCTCCCGCAACATGGTCAGAGCTACCCGGTAGACCTCGTGACCGGCCGCGGTGAGGTGTACCGACCGCTGCTCGTAGTGCAGAAGCTGAGTGTTGAGGCCTCTTTCCAGCTCGCTCACGTGGTGCGACACGGTGGGTTGCGCGAGGTTGAGGTGGCGAGCCGCCGCCGAGTACCCGTTGCGGTCCACGACGGTGACAAAGACCAGCAGACGGAAGAGATCCAGCGCCACGAGCCGACCTCCTCCGACGGTCCCTCCCGCCATGGTGCAGGAGCCGGTCTCGGTAGCGACCCGCAACCACCCTGGTGTCAGGCGAGGACAGCCCTCTCGAAGCCGGCCTCCGCGTCCACGTCGAGGTCAAGCAGGTCCCAGCTCTTCATCCAGCGTTGGGTGACCTCGAACATCTCCCTGGTGTAGGGCTCGAAGACGATTCGCTCGCCGGGACCGAAGCGACGAACATCGACAACCTTGGCCAGGTCCTCGGGCATCTCGCGCAGCCAGTACTTCTTGAACCGCTCCGGCTCCAGGTCCACGTCACGCTGAGCCTTCTCCAGTGCCCGGAAGTACTTCTTGGTGTCCTCCAGGTCGGCAACGTCGGGCACCAGGAAGCCCATCACAAATGTGGTGTCCACGAGCTTGCGGTAGCCCAACTGCTCGAGAATGTAGTACTGAGCGCCGAACACGTTGGCCGCGGGCACCTCGCCACGCATCAGCAGGCGTACGCGGTCGTATGGCAAGCCAGAGAATGACACCGTGACGTCGGAGCGCTGCAGGAACGGCTCGAGCCCCTGGATTGCCGCATAGTGGCTGCCTGAATGATAGCTCACCGCGACTGGGACACCGGCCAGGTCCTCCGGGCGCTCGTAGGGCGATTCAGGCGAGACGAAGATGCCGGCCGGTGACACCGAGTACGCGTGTCCCCACATCTGTCCGGCTCCGCCTGTGGCAGCGGCGTTCACCGCCCAGTGGCAGGCCGCCGACACATCACACGTCCTGCCCTGCTGCATGTCCTCGAAGGCGCCACTGCGTAGCTCGGCCGGGACACTATCCGCGGGTTGCACGGCAGACGTCGTGCGTGACGCCCCAGCAAGGCCTTCCATGAACTCGTAGTCGAGACCTTCTCCAGCGAAGTAGCCGCGTTCTTCGGCCACCCACTCCTGCAGCCTGACGTGCGGCTGGATGACGAACCTGCCCATGCTTCTTCCCTTCTCTAGGGTGCAGCCGACGCTAGGTGCGCCTGGTGCGCCGGGCAACGGGATGCTGTCGATGGCCGTATTGGAGTTGTCAATGAGCGTCGCCGACAGGAGCCGCACCAGTCGTTATCGAACGTGGCTCTACATGGGGATCTACGGTTCCGACCTGCGGTGTGGACATCACGGGGACGACCCAGACGGCCACGGCACCGAGCACACCGACGACGGCGAACACGTAGAAGCCCCACGGGTACGCGATGCCTGTGGACAGCAGCGCACCTCCAAGAATCGGCCCACAGATTGCGCCGAGACGACCGACTCCGGCCGTCCAGCTGACTCCGGTTGCTCTCGCGTGGTCCGGATAGACCCGCTGGGTGTAGGCGTAGACCAAAGCCTGTGAACTGAACACGAAGAATCCCGCGAGGAACAACACGACGTACATGGCGCCTTCGGGCAGTGGCAGGCTGAACAGTGCCAAGAACACCGCGGCTCCGCAGAACCACCCAACGGATGCCACTCGCACTCCCTTACGGTCGGCGAGTCGACCACCCAGCAGGTATCCCAGAATGGCGCCGAGGTTGAGGGTCAGCAGGAACCCGAGCGAATGACCCAGCGAATAGCCAGCGACGTGCATGATCTCAGGCAGCCAGGTATTCAACCCATAGATCAGCATGAGTCCCATGAAGGTGGCCACCCAGAACGCCAGAGTTGCCCGCAGGAAACCATCACGGAACAAGCCGGCGACTGCATCTCGGCCGATGTGCGCAGCTCTTGCTTCGGCACGTCGGGACGCCCGGAAGACGTCGGACTCAGGCAGGTAGCGCATCATGAGCGGGATCAGGATGCACGCGGGCAGTGCGCCGGCAACAAACATCACGCGCCAGCCAAACACGGGGATCAGCTGCATCCCCAGGATGGCACACAGCACCGCACCGACGTTGAAGCCGGTCATCACCGTCGTGGTAGCGCTGCTGCTCTGGCCGCGACGTGCCTTGTACTCAGCGACGGTGGTGACGGCTGCGGGAATACAGCCACCCAGGCCGAGACCTGCGAGGAAGCGCAGCACGGAAAAGGCCGTTGCCGACGGTGCTGCCGCAGACAGCAGGGTGAACAGCGAGAAGCACGCCACCGAGAGAATCAACGCTTTACGTCTGCCAATGGTCTCGGCGACGGTGCCAACCATCAGTGCACCGATCGTCATGCCGACCAGCCCGACCGTGGCGATCGCCGAAGCACTTGCCGGCGTCAGCCCCCAGACATGATCATCGAGCAGCACCGGAAGGACCACCGCGAGTGCAACAAGGTCGAAGCCATCGAGGACGACAGATGACCAACAAAGCGGCTGCACCCAGCCGCCTCTCGAGATCGGGGAATGCACGGGACCTCCAATCGCCTCGCAACCGCCTGAGGCGACCATCCCCGGTTCGGTCCCGCCTGAGCCCTGCGAGGACGAGGTGAGGGGCGAGGAAACTCCGTTGCCCGGTTTGGGCAACGGGCGTGACGCTATGTGGCGCGGCTCACACCGACAACGGGTGGCCACCGATCGCGGTATAGAAGATCTCGATAACGGCTGGGCTGCCGAGGCTGTCCCTCTCGCCCGGTGCACGGTTGAAGAACGTCTCGTCCAGCCGGTTGACCGGTCGGACGACCCGGCCGGCGCCCGCCCTCGGTCGTGTGCCCAACGACGTCGAGCACCTCGTCGGCGTCGGTCAGCGCAGACCGTGGGCGGGCACGTCCAGCGGCTCAGACCTTGCGCACCGCCGGGCTGCACAGGAACCGGAGCACCGTCTCCGGCTCGTCTGGCAAGCGGTGTCCCGACTCTGGCAGCAGGCGGACGATCGCGTGCGGCGATGCCGGACGACGCTGTGCCGGCACCGTGGGGATGGAACCGCATCCATCTCCTCGTGAGCGACATCGCAGCCGAGGTGGACCGGCTGCGTGCCGCGGGCCTCACGCTCCGAACGACATCGTCGCCGGCGCAGGCGGTCAGCAGACCTTGCTGGAGGGCCCGTCCGGCAACGTGGTCGAGCTGTTCCAGCCCGCCGGCGGATGAACGCAGCACGGGCTGGGCAGCATCGCGTCTTGGTAGTACCGCCCTGACCCGGGGCCACGGTGAGGGGCCGCATGGAACTCAGGCTTCTTGCCGCGTGTGTGCCGTGGTGATCACCATGGACTGCACAAGAGTCGCACGCGGTGGGCCAGGTCTGTCCGCGCGGTGAGCGTCACGCTCGAGCCGGAGCGCAACCCGTAGAGGGCGAGCCGAAGTTCCGTCAGGCCAGGTCGACGACGATCCGTCTTTCCGCGACGCCTCGGGCTTGCCTGTCCCATGCCTCCGGAGTACCGCCGAGCGGGGTGACCTCGTGGTCCACCGACAGACGACCGTCAGCGGCGTGCTGCAGCACGGACGACAGTGCCTCCGCCCTCTGCTCGGAGCTCAGCTCGTTGTTGGTGTAACCCAGGACCCTGGCTGAGCGGCTGCGAATCGTTGCGGAGAGGAACGTCGCCGTGTCCCCGGCCGAGCTTCCGAGGTTGACGAACCTGCCGCCAGGCGCAAGGAGGCGCAGTGCTGCGGATGCCGGCAGGCCGCAGAGCGGGTCGATCACGACGTCCGCGCCCCCGTCGCAGACATCGGCCACTCTCGCCGCCAGGTCCTCCGGCTCGTCGTCGTCGCGCAGCGCGACGACGGCATCCGCTCCGCAGGCAGCGGCACGGTCCTGTGCTCGCCGTGACCGGCATACGGCCACCACATGTCGCGCGCCTGAGAGGTGGGCAGCCTGGATCGCGACCTGGCCGACGACGCTGCCTCCGCCGAGGACGAGAACTTGCTCGCCCGGCTCGACCGCGGCCTTCCAGGTCAGAGCCATCCACGCGGCGATCGCTGACAGGCCCAGGGCGGCGACCACGGTGTCCTCGACCTGGTCGGGAACGGCCGCCAGCTCGGACTCGGGAACGACCACCAGCTGGGCCATACTGCCGTCGCCTGGCTGCATTCCGGCAACGGTGGGAAACCAGACGCGCGTGCCAGGGGGCCAGGAGACGGCGCGCTCGACGACGCCGACGCCCTGCACGCCGGGCACGTAGGGGAGTGCCGGTGGCCCGAAGTACGACGTGCCGGTGGCGCAGAGGACGTCGAGCGGGGTGATCGGGGCCGCGGTGGTCCTGACGAGGGCGTGGCCGTCCGCACTCGTCGGAGGGGGGCGGTCGACGAGTCTGGGCGCGGTGCCGTGGCGCTCGATGACTGCTGCTCGCATCGACTTCACGTGGCGTAGTCCGGGTACGGGAGTGCGAATTCGCCAAGCCGCCGGGCGTACTCCTTCTGAAAGCCCAGGGGCTCGTAGTCGCGTTCGAACATGGCGATGAACAGCGTCAGCGTGAGAAACGGGTGTGCGCCGAGCGCGAACAGCGTCGGGTAGTCGTGCGTGGCGAGTGCCTCACGCTCCTCGGGGGCGAACTCCAGCCACGTGGTGGCCTCGGCCTGGACGCAGTTGAGGATGCTTCCCGCCTGCTCGGCCTCCCACCACTGCACGGTGCCTCGGGGGTCGTCGCGATAGCGCTCGACGAAGTCGGCGTCACGGTCGATGGTGTAGAGGAACTTGTCGACCAGGTACTTGCTCATGCCGGTGCTCCGTTCGGGTACCAGGTGAAGTAGGCCTCCATGGTGTGGAAGAGGTCGAGGCTGTCGACGTGGTCGGCCTTGGCGTTTTCTCCGGCGACTCCCATCATCAGCATGAAGTCCATGAAGCCGTGGGTGGCGTTGCCTGGTGTGTGCAGGCTGTCGAGCGTGACCTCGGACAGGCACTCCTGCAGGTTGCCGCTGGCGATCCAGTCCACGGCCTTGCGATCGAACTCGGGGTCGGGGCCATGGTCGCCGAACTGGCGCGGTCCCCCGAGCTCCAGGGAGAGATGCCCGGTGCCGATGATCGCTACCCGTTGGTCCGTCGGCCAGGACTCGACCATCTCGCGGATCGCCTGACCGAGCTGGACGAACCGTCTCGGCTGAGGCAGCGGCGGCGCGAAGATGTTGGTGTAGACGGGGACGATCGGCAGGTCAGCGTCGGGACGCAGCGTGATGATCGGACACGTGATGCTGTGGTCGATGCGCAGCTCGTTGCTGAACGCGAGGTCGAAACCCGCGTCCAGTCCCTGTCGCAGGAGGTGCGCCGAGAGGTCCTCGTGCCCGGTGAGCAGCATCCGGGGAAGCCCGAACTCGCGCTCCTCGTTATAGAAGTTCGCGTCGTAGAACGGTGCCTTGCCGACCAGGAACTGCGGCATGTTGTCCAGCCAGAGCTGGTGGAAGTGGTCACTTCCCACCATCACCAGGACGTCGGGCTGCGCCCGGGTCAGGGTGTCGCGGAAGCGCTCGATCTTGGCCACCCACTCGTCGGCGAAGGGCGGACGCTCCGCGCCGGCAGACGTACTCGCCCGGTAGTAGAAGGGGTGGTGCGTCGAGGCGATCACCGCGACGACTTCGGCCATGGTGGCTCCTCCGTCTATGAGGTCACTGGGTGAGTGGGCCGACGTACGTGGCGTTGCGGTCGACAGAGAGGTAGACCTCCCGTCCGATCGGCCGACGGTTCTCCTCGGCCAGCTGGCCGAGCAGTCCGGCGGCGCGCGCCAGGAGGGCGAACCCCCGCAGCATCTCGAGCGGGAGACCGAGGTCGGCCAGAGCCGCGCCGCACACACCGGCGCCGTTGAGAGGGAGGGTGCGGCCGAGGACGCTGGGGTGCACACGGCCGATGGCCTCGAAGAGGCGCAGATGCTGCCCCCTGAGTCCCTGCTCGGCCGCGATGGCGAGAAGGCGAGGCGTACGCGGGTCCTGCTGCTTGTGGACCGGATGGCCAAGCCCAGGAATGATGCGGCGGGACTCCCGCGCCTGCTGCACTGCTGACAAGGCGAGCGCGTCCCATGCCGCGTCGTCCTCGAGGTGCTCCGGCAAGTGGTCGCGATGTTCCTCCAGGACACCGGCCAAGAACTGGCCGCAGTCCTCGGTCACCCCGAGGAAACGCGAGCCCCCGCCGAGAAGGCCGGCGGCAAGTGCGCCCTGCAGCGAGTCCGGCGCGGACAGGTAGGTCAGGCGCGCGGCGATGGCGGTGGGAGTGAAGCCGTGATCGGCGAGCGCGACCAGCACGGCCTCGAACACACGGACCTGAGCAGGAGTGGGGCGTTGCTGGGTGACCAGCCAGAAGGCGAGCTCACCGAAGCCGACGTTCCCCATGAGGTCGGCAGCCAGATCGCGGCCCAGCAAGGAGATCGACTCCGCGTCTGACGTACCGAGCGAGGTGGGGTACGTCGGTGCCTGCGGTGGCGAGGATCCGTTGTCCACTCCGTGCTCTCCTTCGGTTCGGTGCAGGTGCCGTGCTCAGCGGCCGGGGGCAGAGAGCCAGGCGCGCAGCTCTGCCCCGTGCTCGTCCAGCTCGGGCGGTGGCAGGTCGTAGCGAACCGGACTCTGCGAGAAGGCGATCGGGTTGCGCACGGACGGCACGGCGGCGTCGCCTTGCCCGACCTGCACGACCGGGTCGAGGCCGAGCTGCTCGGCGAACGCCACGCCCTCCTCGACCGTGTTGATCGGGCCGCACGCCACGCCGGCGGCGATCAGCTCGTGGAACCAGTCCATGCGGCCCCGGGTGCTCAGGCGCTCGACGAGCAGCGGCCTGAGCTCCTCGCGGTTGGCAGTGCGGTTCTGGTTGGTAGCGAACCGGGGGTCGTCGACGAGCTCGGGAACCCCCAGCACCTTGCACAGCCTGGCGAACTGCCCGTTGTTGCCGGCGGTGACGATCAGGTCTCCGTCCGCCGTGGGCAGCGGCTCATACGGGAACAGGCTGGGATGAGCATTGCCCATGCGGTGCGGGACCACGTCGCCGGCGGCGTAGGCGCTGGTCTGGTTCACCATTCCGGACAGCGCCGAGGAGAGGAGGTTGACCTCGACGTGCTGGCCCTGGCCGGTCTGGCTGCGGTGCTGCAACGCGGCCAGCACGCCGATGGTGGCCTGCATCCCCGACATCACGTCGAACACCGAGATGCCAGACCGGAAGGGCTTGCCGTCCGGGTCACCGGTCAGGCTCATCAGCCCCGAGATCGCCTGCACGATGAGGTCGTAGCCGGGCAGCGCAGCGCCTCCGCCGGAACCGAACCCGCTGATGGAGGCGTAGATCACGGCTGGGTTCGTGGAGGCGACACTGTCGTAGTCCAGTCCGAACTTGGCGAGTCCGCCCGGGCGGAAGTTCTCCAGGACGATGTCGGCACGGGCTGCGAGCTCCTGGGCCAGCACGCGGTCCTCCGCGTGGGCGAAGTCGAGCGCGATCGAGCGCTTGTTGCGGTTGACGGCCAGGTAGTACGTCGCGGCGTCGCCGCGCAACGGCGGCGACCAGGTCCGCGTGTCGTCACCGTTCGGGCCTTCGACCTTGACGACCTCGGCGCCCATGTCGGCCATCAGCATGCTCGCGTACGGGCCCGCCAGGATCCTGGAGAAGTCGGCCACCAGCAGACCCGCGAGGGGGCCCCGGCGCGCTACCTGCGTCTCTTCAATCATGGTCTCCTCGTCCGCTCTACGGACAGCTGCCCGATCGAGCCCAAGGATCGGCCGCTGCCGTCAGTTGTGTCAAGGCCGGACGCGATGCGGTTCGACCGGCGAGACGCTCGCCGCGGGGCGCCGGATCAGGGGCGGACGAGGTGCGGGGCAGCCCCGAGACGCTCGCCGCCGTCGGTCGTGTCCAGGCCGGAAGCGGCGCCGGACCGCGCCGGGACGTTCGGGTTCACGGTCGCTTTCGGCAGCGCGTCGTACCGCGCGAAGTCGGCGCTGACCGCGCTCGCGGTCTGCAACAACAGCGGAAGGTGATCCTCGGTCAGGGTGCGCACCGAAGTCTCGGCGGCGTGCACGGTCACGTTCATCGCGGCGACGACGCGGCCGCTGCCATCGCGCACCGGCGCGGCGATCGAGCGGATCCCGGAGGCGAGCTGCTCATCGGTGAGCGCCCAGCCCCGCGCCCGCACCTCACGCAGTTCGATGTCAAGCTCCGCCCGGTCCGGCCGCCACCTCGCCTCCACGCCGGCACGGCTCGGCTCGGCCAACACCCGATCCAGCTCGTCGGAGCCGAGCCCGGCGAGCAGAACCTTGCCCAGCGAGGTGGGCGGGGCCGGGAAGCGGGTGCCGATCTGCACGGCGAGGGCGATCAGCTTGGGCACGGCGACCCGCGCCACGTAGACGATGTCGGACCCGTCGAGCTGCCCGATCGAGGTGGACTCGTGGGTACGGGAGACGAGCCGCTCCATGTGCGGACGGGCCACGTCCCACAGCCCCATCCCCTGCACGTACGTCAGGCCGAGCTCGAGCACTCGCGGCGTGAGAGCGTACCCGCCGTCGACCGGCCGCACGTACCCCAGCGCCTCCAACGTGCGCAGGATCCTGCGCACCGTGGGACGGGCCAGCTGGGTGACCGTGGAGACCTCGCTGAGCGTCATCACGGGTCGCTTCGCGTCGAACGCCTTGACGACGTCGAAGCCACGGGCAATCGACTCGATGAAGTCGGGTTCGGTGTCGCGGCGGGGCA
>JBOGEN010000001.1:0-20698 GCA_050743265.1 Actinomycetes bacterium | reverse complement strand
GGACGCGCCCGCCGCGTCGCCGCGCGCCACCTGGCCCGCCAGGCCGTCGCCCTGCGTACGCCAGGTCGCGGTGCAGGCCATGTTGCCGTCAGGCCGGAACGGCATGACGGTCACGGACCCGGCGTCTTTCCGGCGGTGGACGTCCTCGCCCGGGGCGCCGACAGCCGCCTCCACCCATCCGCGGCAGCGAAGCCCGCGACCGAGCACGACCGCGGAGCCGAACCTGTCGCCCCGCTCGACCCTGCCGGGGATGCCCGGCATGGCCTGGGTGACCAGAGAGGCCGTGCCCGGCCGCCAGCCGCCGGTCGGGTCGAAGCGGGCGACGGCCCCGGCGTTGTGCACGCGATCGACCTCGCGCCCGGGCACCCCGACCATCGCGCGGCCCTGCGGGCCCACGGCCACGGCGGCACCCATCCGGTCACCCCGGTGCGCGAGCCCGGGCACGCCCGGGGTGTCGAGGCTGCGGCTGCGGGCGGTGAGGTCACCCGAGGCCGTGTCGTACGCCAGCCAGGTGGCGGTGCCCGCGTCCACCCGCGGCCCGACATTCTCGTGCGGCTGGCCGACGACGACACCGCCGGGCCCTGCGGCGAGCACCTCACCGAACCGGTCGTCGACCTCGGAGAAGCCGGGGACCCGGGGCGTGCCCTGCGTGACCAGCGTCGCCGAGACCACGCGCAGACGCGGCTCCCCGCCGGGCCGCAGGACGTAGTGCGCGACCGCGCCGGCATCCCTGGTGCGCCCGTCGTCCCAGCCCGGGGCGCCGACCCACAGGTCGTGCACGACCGCTCCGGCCTCGCCTGGTCTGCCCGTGCCCCGGCGGGACAGCGCCACGGTCGCGCCGAACCTGTCCCCCGCCACGCCGTCGTACGGGAGCGACACCACGCCGTCCGTCGCCACGCCGTCCGGGGAGCCGAACGCGACGTGCAGGGCCCCCCGCCGGCCGTACCCGGGCGACCCCGCCAGGACGTCGGCGCACCCGTCGCCGTCGACGTCACCGACGGCGACCGCCGCCCCCAGTGCGTCACCGGCGGTGGGGGCGCCGAGGTCGAGCTCGGATCCGGTGAGCCTCTGGTCGCCGGCCCGGCTGGCACGGACGTCGAGCAACCCGGCCTCGGCGTGCCGGTGCGGGAGCCCCACCACGACGTCCGCGACGAGGTCGCCGTCCACGCTGCCGAGCAGGCCGGCCCGGGCGGAACAGCCCGAGCGCGTCCCGTCCCCTGGGGCCGCGTACCCTGGCGACGCGCCGACCAGGAGCCCGAGGACGAGCCCGGGCACGACGAGACCAGCCGCGCTGGCCCGGCGTGGTGCCACGAGGCCCCCAGAGATCGGTGTCACCCAGCCGCCCACGTCCGCTCGGCGTGCCGGGGTGGACCTGAGCTCGCACCGTACGTCCACGGGGGCGCCCCGGGCGAGCGTTGCCGAAACTCCGCTGGTCGGAGCCTCGCGGCGGCCACGTCGGCTGGTGTCATGGAGTGACCGGCCTGGTGGTGCGTGGAGGTGCGTGATGATCCGGTGCGAGACCTGCGGCCAGGACCTCGAGCCCTTCGACTACCTCACGCACGCCTGCGTGAAGCAGGGCCCCCGGCTCCGGATGAAGGTCATCCGCGCGGACGGACGGGTGGAGTGGTTCTCCCCGACGGCCGACGTCGTGCTCGGGCCCCGCGACCGCTTCGTGATCGTGCCGGACGTGCCCGACGACGGTGAGCCGCACGCGCACGAGGCGCCGCCTGACCGCTGAACACCCTGCGTAACCGCCCGGGCGTTCGCGGCCCCGCCCCCGTGCGGTTCACCGCAGACGGCGACACCGTTGCTGGGGATACCGCGGCCCGTCGCTACCATCCGGTCGCACGCCATCGACTCTGGAGGCTGGACGTGCGCCGACCCCACTGGGTGCCGCCAGGACGTCGGACGCCACGCGTCACCGGCAGGGGCGCGGCCGCGCGAGCCACCCGCCGATGAGCAGCGGAGCGGCGAGCCTCGGCCCGCTTCGCCGGCGGATGGCAGCCGAGGCCGCGGTTCGACGGACGATCGCAGACCGGCGCGCCGAGTGCGTGCTCGACACGGTGACGTACGGGTGGTGGCTACCCGGGACGGACCTCCCGCTGCCCCCACCGCCGCCCTCGGTCATCCGACAGGCGCTGCGGTACGTCGGCGCCGACGTCCCCCTCCCCATGCTCGGTGAGCTGGTGGAGAGTGAGTGGGTGGCCCTGACCCTCGGCGCGCACCCCGACGCGGGCGCGGGACAGTGGTTCGCCACCCTCGTCCGGGACCGCGACCACGAGTGGCCCGCCCACGAGGAGGTCCACGCCGGTGACCACAACGGCGAGCAGGGTCCGTCCGGTGCCGGTGTTCGGTGGACCTCGGCCCGTCGACGCGGCAGATCCCCGGACGAGCAGGCCCGCGGGGTGCTCCGGGCGACCGACGTCCGGGTCGCCTCCGGCGCGAGCCTGCACTGGCAGAGGGAAGCCTCACAAGGAGCGCACGCCGGTACCTCCCCCGCGAGCCCCCGTGACCCGGAGAGCTGGTCGGTGCTCACGGCGCTGGGGCTCACGTCCGACCGCCGGCCGGCCGTCTCGGCCGAGGTGGCGCGCTGGCTCGAGCACGAGCGCGCGCTGCGCGCCGCGGCGGGTGACGGTCCGGCGGGCTGCGTGATCGACACGCTCGTCCTCGGCTCGTGGTTTCCGGGGTACGACAGCGGGCCGCCGCCCGACCCGGACGTGGTGCTCGAAGCCCTCCGGACGGTCGGCGTCGCGACACCACCACGGTCCCGTGTCGTCGCGCTCTGCGACGCGTTGGCCGAGGTGCCGGCGTCCGCGCCGCTGCCGGCGTCCCACGACGTCCGTGACCTCGTCCGCGGTGTGCAGGCACGGGAGCGGACCTGGCGGCCCGACCTCGGCGTCAGCGGGCCGGCGCACGACCGTTTGGTCGGGGCGTACGACATGCTGCTCGGTACGAGCACGGCACCGCTGCAGGAGGTGATGCCGGCACGCGCGCTCGGGAACGTGCGTGCGTATCCCCAGGCCGTGCTCACCAGCCACCTTGCCGTCTCGGGCTGGGACCTGCCCGCGGCCTACGCACGGGTGTCCGCCCACGACCAGCCGGACGGTCCGGCCATGGACGACCTGGCCCGTATCGCCGTGCTGCTGTTGCACGGGCACGCACCGGACGGGCCGTCGCCCGGCTGGCTCACCGCCGCGACGACGTTCCGCACGTCCCACGGGTGTGTCCGGGAGTGGCTGGTGCGGCGGATCGAGGAGGAGCTGCGGCAGATGGCTCAGTCCCGGGGCCACTGGTGGCGCCGTCCCGCCGCCGCCACCGACCCGCGCGACCAGGCCAACGCGCTGCTCGACGGGCTGCTGTGACCACGACCACGGTGTTCCTCGTCCGACACGGTGAGACCGTGTGGCACGCCGAGCACCGGTACGCCGGGCGCAGCAACGTGACGCTCACCTCCACCGGGTACCGGCAGGCGCGAGAGCTGGCCGCCTGGGCGGCCGTGGCCGGGCTCGACGCGGTCTGGTCGTCCGACCTGAGGCGTGCACGGGAGACTGCGGAGGCCAGCGCAGCCGCGACCGGACACCGCGTCCACGTCGACGCCCGGCTCCGCGAGCTCGACTTCGGCGACGGCGAGGGCCTCACCCACGCGGAGATGGCAGCGCGCTGGCCCGAGGCGTTCGCCGCCTTCCAGTCCGACCCGGTCGCCCACCACCTACCCGGCGGCGAGGAACCTCGCGCCGGCGTGGCGCGCTCGTGGGCCGCGGTCCGCGAGGCTGCGGCGGCACACCCGGGCGGGAACGTCCTCCTGGTCGGTCACGGCACGCTGATGCGCCTGCTGCTCTGCGACCTGCTCGGCGCGACCCTCGCCGCGTACCGGAGCGGGCTCCCCGAGGTCCGCAGCACAGCGGTCACCGAGGTACGCGTGAGCGACGAGACCGCGTCCCTCCTCTCCTACAACTGCCCGGTGCCCAGGCCACCCGCCACCTGACGAGTGCGGACTCGTCGGGTCACGCCTCCCCGTCGGTTCCTCGCGGGCGCTATGCCCTGCTCAGCACACCATGAGCAGGGCTGAGCCGCGCGCGAAGCTCCCCGGAGGGACGTCAGTCGCCCCGCTCGCGAAGCACCTCGGCGATGTCCGTCCGTCGGACCGCCCGCAGCCCGGGCCACTGCGCGAGCATTGCCACCGCGAGCACCGCGCCCGTGGCGAGCACGAGTGTGAGCGGCTGAACGACCGCGTCGAGCCGGAGGATGTCCGACGTGTAGGAGCCCAGAAGCAGGTCGACGCTGACCACCCCGAGCAGCAGTCCGGGGACCACGCCGAGCAGCGCGACCAGCACGCCCTCGCCGGTGACCAACCGTGCCAGCGTCGTGCTCCGGACCCCCGCGACGCGCAGCACCGCGAGCTCGCGCCGCCGCTCCACGAGGTTGGTCGTCATCGTCGCGAGGAGGATCCCGAACGCGAGCAGCCCGCCGAACAGGAGCAGGACGGCAACCACGACGACGAAGGGGCGCGTGTGGTCGTCCCAGATCCGCTCGACGGCGGCGCTGTCCGTGTACGCGACCACCCCGTCGAGCGAGGTGACCGCACGTCGCACCACGTCCGGGTCGGCGCCCGGGTCGTGACGCAGCAGCACGGTCTGCGCGGGCAGGTCGCCGACGGTGTCGCGCAGCCAGCTGGTCCGGGCGTACGCGAACGTGCCGAAGGGCTCCTCGACGAACCCCGCCACGGGTGCCTGCACCGCGCTGTCGACGCCCTGCAGGCGCAGCAGCACCTCGTCTCCGACCCGCAGGTCGAGGCGCTGCCCGATCGCACGACCCAGCAGCAGCCCGGTCGCAGGAAGGTCGCGGGCCTCCCCCGCCGGCGTGCGGAACCCGTGCAGCGTCGTCCCCGCCGACATCGCACGCAGGTCGGTGCCGTACCCCTCGGAGCCACGGACGATAGCGGCCCGCCGCTCGATCACCGGTTCCACGGCCGCCACCCCGGGCGCGGCGCGCAGAGCCGGCAGGACCTCCGCGGCGTCCCCGGCGAGCAGCACCTGGGCGTCCTGGCGGGTCACCTGGTCGAACTGGGTGCGCTGCAACCCGATCGTCGTGTCGAGAAACGTCCAGGACGTGAGGACGACAAGCAGGGCGAGGCCGACCCCGGCCGCGCTCGTCACGGACCGACGCCGGTTGCGTCCGACACCCCGCAGCACCATCCGCCAGCGGACCGGAAGACGGCGCAGCGGCGGGACGAGCCGTTCCGCCCAGGAGTGGCGACCGGCCGGCACGGGCGCGATCCCCCGCATCGCCGCCCCCGGGGGGACGCGACACGCCGCCAACGCGGGCGCCGCCGCGGCGAGCATCCCGGTGAGCGGGCCGAGCGCGAGGGCCGCCGCGAACGTCACCGGACGGAACAGGGCGAGCACCCTGGCCGACTCGGGCAGGTCCACGGCGTTGCCGTAGACCACACTCAGGACTCGCGCGCCGACGGCGCCGACCACCGCCCCACCCACGGCACCGCACAGGCCGGCTGCGACTCCGAACGCCAGGTAGTGCAGGGCGACAGTGCGCCGCCTGGCCCCGGCGGCGCGCAGCATGCCGATCAGCGGCCGCTCGCGCGCGACACGCCGGGTCAGCAGCACGTACGCCGCCAGCCCGGCGGCTGTCAGGAACAGCAGCGGGAACACGAGGGACATCGCCCGGAACCCCGCCGTGTCCGCGCCGAGGACGGCGTTGGACGGCTGCTTGTCCCGGGTCAGCACGTCCGTCGCCCCGTAGAACACGGCCGTCTCGGCCAGCCTGCCCTGCAGGTCGGGCCACGCGCGGGCGTTGCCCTTGAGCTGCACCACGACCTGGTTGGGCGCGTCGAGTCCGGCCACGGCACGCGCGGTGTTCTCGGGGACGAACAGCACGCCGAAGTCGTCCGGGCTGGCCAGCGGCTGCTGGCGGCTGCGCGCCGGCCAGAGGTACTCCGAGCTGGACACGACACCCTCGATCTGCAGCGTCCGCGGGCCAGACACGCCCTGCACCGTGACGGTGTCGCCGACCGTCACGCCCAGGTGGTCGGCCATGTGGTGCTCGACGAGCGCGGTGTCCGGACCGGACAGCCACGACCCTCGCAGCTTCGTGACCCTGTTGACCGCAGGCTGGCCGGTGACGGGGTACCCCACGACCCGTCCGGAGAGCCGCTGGTCTCCGACCGCCATCGGCACGTCGACCTGGGTACGCATGCGGACGTCGGCGATCCCGGGCTCCTGCTTCGCCGCGTCCGCGAACACCTCGGTGTCGCCGCCGGTGGACCACAGGTCGGCGAAGTGTTGCGCGGCGAAGACCTTGTCGTAGCTCTCCTGCAGGTTGCGCGCCGTGTCGAACGAGGCGACGAAGAGCGCGACGCCCAGCAGCACGGTGCCGGTCACCACGGTGAAGGCACGCCACTGCAGGGCCACGTCCCGGCGTACCTTGCGGCGCAGGGTCGGGTACCCGACAGGTGGCTTCTCCGTCACCACGCCTCTGTCACCACAGTTCCGTCACCACGTCTCCGTCACCAGCTCACCTCGGCGGCGTCCCGAGGGGAGGCGACCGCGACGTCGTCCACGATCTCGCCCGACCGCATCCGCAGCACGCGGTCCGCGGCCTCGGCGATGGCCTGGTTGTGCGTGACGACGACGACCGTACGGTCCTCGGCTCGCGCAGCCTGCTGCAGCAGCGCGAGGACGGCGCGCCCGGCCTCCAGGTCGAGCGAGCCGGTGGGCTCGTCGGCGAGCAGCACGCGAGGTCCGGTGACCAGCGCACGGGCCAGTGCGACACCCTGCTGCTGCCCGAGCGAGAGCTGCGCGGGGAACGCGTCAGCCCGGTCGGTGAGGCCCACCGCGTCCAGGGCGACCGAGACACGCTCACCCAGCGGCTCGCCGGTGAGCTCGGCGACCAGCTGGACGTTCTCCCGCGCGGTGAGCGTGGGGACGAGGTTGAGGTACTGGAACACGAAGCCGACCGTGCGACGCCGCACCTCGGTGAGCCCCCGCGGTGGCAGGCCCCGCAGGTCGTACCCGCCCAGCACGACCGCACCGCCGGTCGCCGGCTCGATCCCGCCCACGACGTTGAGCAACGTGGTCTTGCCCGACCCGGACGGCCCGAGCACGACCACGAGCTGGCCCGCCTCGAGCACGAGGTCCACAACCCGGAGCGCGTGCACGGCGGTCTCCCCGGTGCCGTACGTCTTCGTGACCCCGGCCAGCTCGGCGAGCACCGTGCGGGTCTCGGTCGTCGTCATCGCCCCACCTGCGCGGCGTAGTCGCGCTCGGACAGCAACCGGCCGAGCGGGTCGAGCAGCGTCGCAGGGTCCACGTCCGGGTCGACGAGACGGTGCAGGTACGCCCCGTCGAGCGCGGCCACGACCAGACCGGCGAGCGCGTCCGGGTCGCGGACGCCGGGTCGCGTGCCCAGCCACCCGGCGAGCTCGACGCGGGACGCCCGCAGCATCGCGCCCAGCTCCTCGCGCAGGCCCGGGTCGCGCAACGACGCGAGGAAGGCCTCGAACAGGACGACCGTGGCCTGGGGTTCGCGCCGCTGCATCGTGGCGAGGACGTCTCCCAGGCCGCGGCCCGCGCTGCGCGACTCGTCCACCGCGCGCAGACGGCTCAGCGACGCGGTGACCAGCTCGTCCAGGCAGCCGCGCACGGCCTGCCGGCGCAGCGCGTCCACGCTGCCGAAGTGGTAGTGCACGAGACCGGCGTTGAGCCCGGCCGTGTCCGCCACGGCCCGGGTGGTGACCCCACCCCAGCCCTGACCCGCGATGACCTCCTGGGCCGCCCGGAGTAGCCGGGCCCGCGTCTCGTCACCGCGTCCGGATCTCATCGTCGTCTCCTCGGGCGGGGCTCGGCTGGCTGCCGCGCTGGCTGGGCTGGCTGGCTCAGCTGCAGGTTGGGCGATCGTCTTGGTCGTACGCCCAAAGCCTAGCAGGGAGACCGTACGGGTCCTCGCCCCCTAGCCAAGCAGGTCACCCGGTGTCACAAAGCCAAGCCTCACCGTGACCAGCACCGGTACATTGTGGAAGCCCCCCCGTGACCGCAGAGAGGGGCCCCGATGGACGCACCGCACTCCACCCTGCCGGCGACGGGCATCAGCCCCGGTGTCGTGGTGATCACTCCGGTTGCGGAACACGCTCCCTCGGTCGTGGGCACCCTGACGTCGATGACGGTCGGGCTGGGCGGTCTCGCTGTCCACGTCGAGGCCGAGGTCGCCGACGTGGCCGCGCTGGTCTCCGAGCGCGTCTGGGTGATGACCCGCGACGACGAGCGTCTTCTCGCCTTCCAGGCCGTGGCCCGGGCGTCGAGGACGTCACGCGTCGAGCTGAGCGGGGTCACCGCACCGGTGGAGGAACGTCGTCGGACGCTGGTGCGCTCCCCCGCGGTCCTGGACATCGCCCTGTACGCGGGAGCCGAGGACACCACCCCGCTGCGCGGTCGCACGGTCGACCTGTCCCGGGGCGGCTGTCGCCTGCGGCTGTCCACGGGGGAGCTGCCGGCGCCCGGTCAGCGGCTGCGGCTCGCGCTCGAGCTCGAGCGCGAGGAGGTGTCGGTCGACTCCTTCGTCCACCGCGTCGACCAGGACACCGGGGAGATCGTCCTGCGGTTCGACGCCGTGCCTCTCCAGGTGACCGCGGCGCTGGACCGTGAGGTGCTGAGCCGGGTCCTCTGAGGCCCCGCGCCCCGGGGTCGTACGCTCGCGGGACGCCCTGCCGTGTCGGCGGAGTCCAGCCGTCCGTGGCCGGGCGCGACGGCTGCCGCGTACGACGCACGGAGGACGGATGAGGATCGGCTTCGCGGTCCCGGTCAGCGGCCCCTGGGCGACCCCGGACAACCAAGCCGAGGTGGCCCGGCGGGCGGAGGACCTCGGGTACCACTCGCTGTGGACGTTCCAGCGGCTGCTCTACCCGGTCGACGACGCCAACCCCCGCTGGATCCCGCCGTACCGCGAGGTGATCGACCCGCTCGTCTCGCTCGGCTTCCTCGCCGGTGTGACCTCCCGCGCCCGGTTGGGCGTCGCCGTGCTGAACCTGCCGTGGTTCTCGCCGCTGCTGCTCGCCAAGCAGGCGGCTGCCGTCGACGTCCTGTCCGGGGGGCGGCTCGACCTCGGCATCGGCCTGGGCTGGTCCCGCGAGGAGTACGCGGCCACCGGGGTGCCGTTCACCGGCAAAGGCGCCCGTGCCGAGGAGTTCCTCCGGTGCCTGCACGCGCTCTGGGGCGAGCCTCCGGTGTCCTTCGACGGTGAGCTGTGGCAGGTCCCGCCGTCGTACGTCGCCCCCCGCCCGGTGCAGCGCCCGGGCCCTCCGGTGATCGTCGGGGGGTTCGCCCCGGCAGCCCTCGAGCGGGCGGGGCGACTGGCCGACGGCTGGGTATCCAGCGCTCGCGCGGACCTCAGCGTGATCGGCAAGTCGGTGCAGACGGTGAAGGACGCCGCGGCCGAGGCGGGCCGCGACACGGACGCGCTGCGCTTCGTCTGTCGCGGGGTGGTGCGGCTACGGGAGTCCCCCGGCGCGTCCGACCGGCGACCGCTCACGGGCACGCTGGACGAGGTCCGCGCCGACCTCGACGACCTCGCCGCCCAGGGCATCACCGAGACGTTCGTCGACCTAAACTTCGACGCGGAGGTCGGTGGTCCGGACGCCGACCCCCGTGCGTCGATGGCGCGGGCCCACGAGGCACTCGAAGCGCTCGCCCCGGGGAGGTGACTCCGCGGGCCCGGTGGACGACCCCATGCCCACGGGCAGGCCTCACACAGCGAGCATGCGGTCTCAGGCGGCGCCGTAGACGACCAGCGACACCGCGACGTACTGCACGGCGTACGCGGCGACCGTGAACGCGTGGAACACCTCGTGGAAGCCGAACCACCGCGGGGACGGGTCGGGCCGCTTCAGCCCGTACACCAGGCCGCCGAGCGTGTAGAGCAGTCCGCCGACCACGACGAGCACCAGCACCGCCACGCCCGCGCTCTCGCGGAGCGCGGGGATGACGAACACGGCGACCCAGCCGAGGGCGACGTAGAGCGGCGTGTAGAGCCACCGCGGTGCGTGCACCCACGCCACACGGAACAGGACGCCCCCCGCGGCGCCCGCCCACACCACGGCGAGCACGGCCATGCCGGGGCCGTCGCGCAGCGCGAGCAGAGCGAACGGTGTGTACGTGCCCGCGATCACCAGGAAGATGTTCGAGTGGTCGAGGCGCATGAGCAGCGCGTGGGCACGACCCGACCAGCGGCCGCGGTGGTAGATCGCGGAGACCCCGAAGAGCAGCCACGACGTCACCGCGTACGCGGCGGCCGCCAGGCGTGCGGTAGGGGTAGGCGCCAGGGCGACGAGCACGACGCCGCCGGCCACGGCGAGCGGGAACGTGCCGAGGTGCAGCCACCCGCGGAATCGCGGCTTGACGGTGTCGGCGAGGTCATGGACTCGGACGGCGACCCGGTCGCCCGCCCGGCGGACAGAGCGGGTCTCGCCGGAATGCGGGAGCCCACGGTGCATGCCTTCCCCCCTACCCATTCCGGCTGCTTCTCGACCGTACCGCATGCCCGATTTGCCCAGTTCAGCTTTCCGCGGGCGCGCAGCCGTCATAGGCCTCCCTCACCGCCTGCGCCATGGCCTCGGCGTCCTGCGCATCGGCGTAGCGGGTGCGCGGGCCGAGCCAGAACCGCAGCCCGTCCCCCTTCGTCCTCGGTACCACGTGCACGTGCAGGTGCGGGACGCTCTGGCTCACGACGTTGTTGAGGAGCACGAGGCTGCCCTCCGAGCCGCACGCGGCGACGACGGCGCGCTCGAGCCGCTGGGCGGTGCCGAAGAACGGCCCGACGAGCTCCCCGGGGAGGTCGGGTAGGGTGCGCACGTGCCGGCGTGGCACCAGCAGCGTGTGGCCGCGGAAGAGCGGGCGGACGTCCAGGAACGCGACCACGTGCTTCTCGGAGAGCACCAGGTGCCCCGGCTCGTCCCCGGCGACGATCGCGCAGAACAGGCAGGGCCGTCCGGCCACGGCGTCGCCTCCGAAAGTGGTGTGCTCGCGTCCGGGCATCATGCCGCGCCCCGCGGTCAGGTCAGGTGAGGCGGGGCTGCCCGTCGCTCGGCGGACCCGGTGTGCGAGGCGAGTGCGCGCGTGGACGTGATGTCCGAGTCACGAATGTTGCAGGACTTGATCTCGCCGCTGGTCGCAGAGCCGGTCCTGCCGGCCGCAGACAGTGCTACCCGGTGTGTACGCCGACCCCGGTGACGCCCGGGCGCGTCCACTGGGGCACAGGTCGACCGCCGTTTCTGGGCCCCATCGGCGCACCGTGCTCGTCGGTGCGCAAGAAGGAGTGGGTCGGGAACTGCGGCCACCCCTCGGGCGAGTCCTCCCACTCCTCCTTCCGCCCGTAGGCGGTCATGTCGAGCAGCCCGAACAAGGGACTCATCACCTCGTCGCCTCTGCCGCTCGTCCAGTACGTCAGGTAGATCTTGTCCTCCCGCCACAGGTAGCAGGCGATCCGGCCTTCGTGGCCCACGGTGGGGTCGTCGACGTGGGCGTTGGAGTACCACGGCGCCGTGTAGCCCATGAAGTCGCGGAATGCCGCGATCTCCTCGTACGGCCCGTTGCCGAGGATGGCGAAGGTGATCCCGTAGGCGTTGAGGGAAGCCGCGTCGGCGGCGTCCTGCATCGGCCAGGAGTTCCTGGTGCATCCCTCGCACTGCCACTCCCATGGCTGCCCGCCGTAGAACATGTGGCTGTAGACGACCAGCTCGTCGCGCCCCTCGAAGACATCACCGAACGGGACCGGGCCGTCGGGGCCGATGACGGTGGTGTCGGGCAGCACCTTAGTCATGGGCAGCCGGCGCCGGGCCGCGGCGATCGCGTCGCCCTCGCGGGTGTGTGCCTTCTCGCGCTTGCGCAGCTCGAGGAGCTGTCGCTCGAAGTCGTCGTGGTCGGTGACGGTCGGGGCTGGCGTGGTCATGTCTTCCACTTCCAGTTCTCTTGCGGAGGTCGGCCAGCTGGCGGCGGCGACCGGAACGGGCGTACGCAGCACCTGGCCGCCCGACCCGTACCGGGAACCGTCCAGCCCGTGACGTCGCGACACCGCGAGCTCCTCGGACGACCCGCCAGTGCGTCACCGGCTCGCGTGTGGGCCTTCGCCTTGACCCGGAGCTCGTCGATCTTCGCCTGCCAGGTCGGACGATCGGCGACCGGTGGGAGTCGGTGCCTGGTTGTCAGAGGCTCAGGCATCCAGCATGTCTAATCCCACCCGGCACGGAAGCACAACGGTCGGCACGACGTGTTCGCATCGCGTTGACGGCACTCGGTCCCACCGGCACCCCTGCCGGAAGGTCTGACACACACCAGTGACAGACGTTCGAACGTATGTTCTACTCGCGGCAGGAGGTGGTGGCCGTGCGATGGTCCACGCAGCAGGTCGGGGCAGGCGCCCCCGAGAGCCTGCCGCTGCCCGGCACGTCCGGCGCCTCCGACGCCGGCGCGGCACCCCTCACCCCGGACGTGCTCGACCTGGCAGGCACCCAGGCCCGGGTCAGGACCTTCCCCACGCCGCAGTTCCGCGGCATCACGTTCTACGAGGTGCAGGCGAAGTCCGCGCTGAACCGCGTGCCGGACGCGGCCCGAGTGCCTTTCCGTTGGACGGTGAACCCGTACCGGGGCTGCACGCACGCATGCGTCTACTGCTTCGCCCGCCGGACGCACACGTACCTCGACCTCGACGCCGGACGCGACTTCGACACCCAGGTCGTCGTCAAGGTGAACGTGGCCGAGCGGCTGCGGTCCGAGCTCGCCGCGCCCCGGTGGCAGGGCGAGCACGTCGCGCTCGGCACGAACGTCGACCCGTACCAGCGGGCGGAGGGGCGCTACCGGCTGATGCGGGGCGTGCTCGCCGCCCTCGCCGAGGCGTGCAACCCGTTCTCCGTGCTGACGAAGGGCTCGCTGATCCTGCGCGACCTCGACCTGCTGCAGCGGGCTGCCGAGGTCACCGACGTCGCCACGAACGTGTCGGTGGGCTTCCTCGACGAGCCGCTGTGGCGCTCCGTCGAACCCGGCACGCCGTCCCCGCGCCGCCGCCTCGAGGTCTGCCGCACGCTCAACGACGCCGGCGTGCCGTGCGGCGTCCTGATGGCGCCCGTCCTCCCGTACCTGACCGACTCCCCCGCGCAGGTCGACGCCACCGTCCGTGCCATCGCCGAGGCCGGGGCGACCCACGTCGCTCCGATCGTGCTGCACCTACGCCCCGGTGCCCGCGAGTGGTTCACCGCCTGGCTGGGCCGCGAGCACCCGGACCTCGTCCCGCGGTACCAGCGGCTGTACGCGCGTGGGGCATACGCACCGCAGGCGTACCAGGAGCAGGTCCGTGAGCGTGTCGAGGCCGCCGCCCGCCGCCACGGGATCGGCCCGAGCAGCCCCGCGAAGACCCGGGCGGTCACCCCACGCGGCGGGCAGGGCGGTGCCCCGCGTCCGCACCAGCTCGCCCTGCTCTGACCATGCCGGGCTCACGGAGAGTGACACCGGGTGACGCGGTGAGTGCCACGCAGGATCGGTGAGTCAGGATGAGGGTCATGACGGAGTCACTCCAGCTCGTCCCCGCCCGCGACAGACCGGACCTGCTCGCCCCGGCCGTCTCCGCGGCACTCGGTGCTTGGGCCGCTCCGACCTCGGTGAACGCGATCGAGGTCGCCGAGATCGACCCGGACGCGGCGGACACCGCCGACTTCTGCGCGCGGTACGGCCTCGCCCTGGAGGACTCGGCGAACTGCGTCGTGGTGGCCGGACGCCGCGGAGGCAACACCACGTACGCCGCGTGCGTGGTGCTCGCGACCACCCGCGTCGACGTGAACGGCACGGTGCGCCGGCACCTCGAGTCCCGCAAGGCGTCGTTCGCCCCGATGGACGACGCCGTACGCGAGACCGGCATGGAGTACGGCGGCATCACCCCGATCGGGCTGCCCGCGACCTGGCCGGTGCTCGTCGACCCTCGTGTCGTCGAGCGTGAGCACGTGGTGGTCGGCAGCGGGCTACGTCGCTCGAAGCTGCTGCTGCCCGGGGCCGTCCTCGGTCAGCTACCCGGCTCGCTGGTCCTGGAGGGCCTCGCCGTCGCCGACCAGGCTGCCTCTGCCTGACGAGGTCGCCTGTCCGCCGTGGCAGGATCAGCCGGGTGCAGCTCCGGGTCTTCACCGAACCGCAGCAGGGCGCGACGTACGACGACCTGCTCGCCGTCGCCCAGGCCACGGAACGTCTCGGCTTCGACGCGTTCTTCCGGTCCGACCATTTCCTCGGCATGGGGACCGACGGTCTGCCCGGGCCCACCGACGCGTGGACGACGCTCGCCGGCATCGCGCGGGAGACCTCGCGCATCCGCCTCGGCACGCTCGTCACGTCCGCGACGTTCCGCCTGCCGGGCATGCTCGCGGTCCAGGTGGCGCAGGTCGACCAGATGAGCGGCGGGCGCGTCGAGCTCGGGCTCGGCGCCGGCTGGTACGCCGCGGAGCACACGGCGTACGGCGTGCCGTTCCCCGACGTCGGTGAGCGCTTCGACCGGCTCACCGAGCAGCTCGAGATCGTCACCGGGATGCTGGAGACGCCCTCGGGTGGCCGCTTCTCGCACGACGGCACGCACTACACGATCCGGGACTCCCCCGCGCTCCCCAAGCCGGTGCAGCAGCCGCGTCCGCCGGTGATCGTCGGCGGGTACGGCGCGTCGCGGACCCCGCGGCTCGCCGCGCGGTTCGCCGACGAGTTCAACCTCGCCTTCCCCGACCTCGACACGTACCGCACGCAGGGCGCCCGGGTGCGCGCGGCGTGCGAGGCGGCCGGGCGGGACCCGGACGACGTGGTCTACTCCGTGGCGCTGGTGCTCTGCTGCGGCGAGGACGGGGCCGTGCTCGCCCGCCGGGCCGCGGCGATCGGCCGGAGCGTCGACGAGTTGCGCGCGGTCTCCGCTGCCGGGACGCCTGACGAGGTGGTCGCACGACTGGGCGAGTACGCCGAGGCCGGGGCGAGCCGCGTCTACCTCCAGACGCTCGACCTCTCCGACCTCGCTCACCTCGAGCTGGTGGCCCGCGAGGTGCTCCCGCACGTGGGCTGAGCGAGCGGTCGCCCGAGCCACGCCCGTACGGCTAGGCCACGCCGACCCCGATCAGCGCCCCGACCACGTACGTGGCGGCCGCGGCGAGGGCCCCCACGAGGAGCTGGCGCAGGGCACCGCGCAGCGCGGAGCGTCCGGTGAGCACCCCGATGGAGCCGCCCACAGCGAGGAGTGCGGCGACGGCCAGCCCGATCGCCGCGGTGAGCGCCGCAGTCCCCTCTGCCACGAGGTAGGGCAGCACGACGACGACCGCGCCCGCGGCGAACGCGGTGAAGCTCGACAGGGCCACCCGCCACGGCGAGCCGAGCTCGTTCGGGTCGAGCCCGAGCTCCTCGCGCGCCATCGTGTCGAGTGCGGCCTGGCGGTCGGTCATGAGCCGTGCCGCCAGCTGCTCGGCCTCGGCCTGCGGGAGGCCCTTGGCGCGGTAGATGAGCGCGAGCTCGGCCTGCTCCCCCTCCGGCATCTCCATGATCTCCTCGCGCTCCAGGCTGATCTCCCGCTCGAACATCTCGCGCTGGCTGGAGACCGACACGTACTCCCCCGCACCCATCGAGAACGCCCCGGCGAGCAGACCGGCAAGCCCGGCGAAGAGGATCGTCTCCGCGTTCCCGGTCGAGCCGGCGAACCCCATGACGAGAGCGGTGTTGCTCACGAGCCCGTCGTTGACCCCGAACACGGCCGCGCGCAGCGACCCGGACCGGTCACCCCGGTGCCAGCGCTCGCCCCGCACGATGCCGGCTCCGCCGGCGTCCGGGCCGATGCGGGCGAGGACGCGTGCGTGGGTGCGCTCGTCGAGGTCCATGCCGGAGGCGGCCTCGGGCTCACCGGCGTACTTGAGCGCGTCCGCCCGCTCGGCACGCTCGATCAGGGGCAGCACGGCACCCGGGGAGAACCACCGGGCCAGCACGGTGAGCACCCGGGTCCGCAGGCCGACCCGGTGCCCCGAGGCTGGGAGAACCGTCTCCCCGAGCGCCTCGAGCTTGCCCGCCCAGTGCTCGGCGTGCCGGTCCTCGACGTCCGCGAGCTCGGCGAAGATCGCGCGCCGGTCCCCGGTCGACTGGTCGGCCAGACCGCGGTACAGGGCCGCGGCCTCCCGCTCGTCGTCCAACAGGGCGCGGAACCGCTTGACCTGGTCCCGCCGGGACGCGTCCCCGCCTGTCCGGCTCGTCATGGTGCCCCCTGGTGCCCGTCCGTCCTGTCCCATCATCCCCCCACTCCGCCCGAGGGAGCGGGGACGACGGCCAGCGCGTCGCCCGTCGTGAGAGGGGTCTCGAACCGCGGCGGCGTCTCGGGTGAGGATGGGTGGCATGGAGGTCCTGTCCAGCCGCGTCCTGCTCCGTCCCACCGACCCGGTGCGAAGCCGCCACTTCTACGGCGAGGTGCTGGGCCTCGCCGTCGCCCGCGAGTTCGGCGACCCTGCGGACCCGGGTGTCGTGTACTTCTGCGGGACCGGTCAGCTCGAGGTCTCAGGACGCGCCACCTCACGTACGGGCGACGGCGTGGCGTTGTGGCTGCAGGTACGCGACGTCCGCGCCGAGCACGCGCGACTGGTGGCCGCCGGGGTGACGAGTGTGCGCGAGCCCCGCGTCGAGCCCTGGGGCCTCGTCGAGGGATGGGTGGCCGACCCGGACGGAGTGCGGATCGCACTCGTCGAGGTGCCGGACGACCACCCCCTGCGCCGCGACCAGCGCACCATTTCCCACTAGGGCGGCGGACGTGCTCGTGCGCAAGCGGGTCGTGGTCTGCGGCGTCGTCCAGGGCGTCTTCTTCCGCGACACCTGCCGGCGGATGGCCCGCGAACGGGGCGTGCTGGGCTGGGTCCGCAACTGCCCGGACGGCTCGGTCGAGGCCGTCTTCGAGGGCGAGCCCGCTGCCGTCGACGCGCTCGTCGGCTGGGCCCGTACAGGCCCACCGGAGGCCTCCGTCACCGGGGTGGACGTCACCGACGAGCGGCCCGAGGGGCTGAACGGGTTCGTGGTGCGCTAGCCGTCCTGGGCCGAGGCCCCGCCGCCGGTGCCGGTGAGCGGGACCGTCTCACCGGTGCGCTCCCGGTCGGCTGCGGCGACGACCGGCACCGAGGCCGCTGCGGCCACCACGGTCGCGAGCCCGGCCACCGCGACCAGCCAGAGGGCGTACCCGGGGCCGGCGAGGTCGACGGCGCGTCCGGCACCCGACGAGCCGACCGCGATGCCGACCCCCAGCATCGTCGTCGCCCAGGACATCGCCTCGGTGAGCCGCCCGTCGGGCGCGTACCGCGCGATCAGCGCGAAGCCGGGGATGAGCGTCGGCGACACCCCGAGGCCGAACACGAACGCGGCCACGCCGAGCAGTGGGACGGAGGGGGCGAGCGCCATGAGCACGGTGCCGCCGCCGAACCCGCACGCGCCCAGGGCGAACCGTCGCCAGAGCGGGCTGCGCCACGTCCGCGCCCCGTAGACGATCCCGGAGAGCATGCTGCCGACCGCGACGAGCGCGAGCAGCCACCCCGCGTCCGACCTGTTCCCCGCCTCCTCGGCGTACGCGATGACCGACACCTCGCCGCCGGCGAACACGAGACCGGCGCCGCCGAAGACGAGCGACACCGCACGGACCGCGGGCGAGCGCAGCGCCGAGCGCCCCCGCACGCCGGAGGCACCCGACGCCGGCGGCTCCGAGCCACGATGCGCGGCGAGCACCAGGCTGCCCGTCACGGTGAACGCGAGCGCGGCGAGCACGCCCGCGGACCGCTCGACCTCGGTGGAGAGCACCGTGACGAGCACGGGTCCGAGCACGAAGATGACCTCGTCGCCCACGGACTCCAGCGCGTACGCCGCGTCCAGGGCGCTCGGTCTCAGACGGCCGAGCAGGTGGCTCCAGCGTGCCCGCACCAGCGAGCCGAGGGAGGGGAAGGCGGCCCCGGACATCCCCGCCGCGACGAAGAGCGTCCAGGTCGGGGCGCCCGACTCCGCGGCGGCGACGAGGGCGAGCATCGCCCCGGCGTGTACGGCCACCGCGGGGAGCAGCACGCGCGCCTGCCCGAGGCGGTCCATCAGCCGGCCGACGAACGGCCCGGCCAGCGACTGGGCGAGCGCGAACGTCGCCGCCACACCGCCGGCGATGCCGTACGAGTCGGTGACCGAGGAGACGAGGAGGACGAGGCCGATGCCCACCATCGCGATCGACATGCGTCCAACGAACCCGGGGACGACGAAGCCGATCGCCCCCGGGGTCGCCAGCGCCTGCCGGTACAGGCTGCGAGGTCGTGCTGCTCTGCCCTGCCGAGGGCCCCTGCTCATCGCCCCCCTTACCCTCCGAGGTCGCCCAGCGCCTCCCGCAGCCTCGTGACGGCAAGGTCGACCTCGGGCTCGGTGACCACCAGCGGCGGAGCGAGCCTGATTGTGGACCCGTGCGTGTCCTTGGCGAGCACGCCACGCCGCATCAGCGCCTCGCAGACCTCGCGTCCGGTGCCGAGTGCGGGATCGACGTCGACGCCGGCCCACAGCCCGCGCGTACGGACGGCCACCACCCCGTGCCCGTCGAGGTCGCGAAGGCCCGCGTCCAGCCGTGCACCGCGCAGCCGCGCGAGGAGCTGGTACTCCCCGCCGCGGAGCAGCTCCACCACCGCGCGTCCGACGGCGGCGGCGAGCGGGTTGCCGCCGAACGTGCTGCCGTGCTCGCCCGGGTGGATGACGCCCAGCACGTCGGCGTCCGCCGCCACCGCGGACACGGGGACGATGCCGCCGCCCAGTGCCTTCCCGAGCACGTACACGTCGGGCACGAGCTGCTCGTGGTCGCAGGCGAACGTGTGCCCAGTACGGCCCAGGCCGGACTGGATCTCGTCCGCGACGAGCAGGACACGCCGCCGCGTGCAGACCTCGCGCAGCGCGGTCAGGTACCCGTCCGGCGGGACGATGACGCCGGCCTCGCCCTGGATCGGCTCGACGAGCACGGCGACCGTGGTGTCGTCGATCGCGGCCTCGGCCGCGGCGGCGTCGCCGTACGGCACGATGCGGAACCCCGGCGTGTACGGGCCGAAGCCGGCGCGGGCGGTCTCGTCGGTGGAGAAGGAGACGACCGAGATCGTGCGCCCGTGGAAGTTGCCCGCCATCACGACGATGCTGGCCGACTCCTCCGGCACGCCCTTCACGTCGTAGCCCCACTTGCGGGCGACCTTGAGGGCGGTCTCGACCGCCTCCACGCCCGTGTTCATCGGCAGCACCATGTCCTTGCCGGTGAGGGCGGCGAGGTCGCGGCAGAACGGGCCGAGCTGGTCGTGGTGGAAGGCCCGGCTGGTGAGCGTGACCCGGTCCAGCTGGGCCCGGGCAGCCGCGACGAGGGCCGGGTGCCGGTGACCGAAGTTCACGGCCGAGTACGCCGCCAGGCAGTCGAGGTAGCGGCTGCCCTCGACGTCGGTCACCCAGGCACCCTCGGCCTCGCGGACCACCACCGGCAGCGGGTGGTAGTTGTGCGCGGCGTGGGCGTGCTCGAGCGCGAGGGGGTCGGTCGACGACGTGGTCGGCGTCGCGTCTGTGGCAGTCATGCGCGGCCTCCAGGGTGAGCACGTCCGGCCGCCGAGACGGTGACGTGAGGGGTGCCAGTTCACGGTAAGTCCTGGCCGAGGCACGGCCAAGCGGGTTCCCTTGCGCAGTTCCGCCCGGTTCGTTGCGTCTGTCACCCGTTCGACCGGCTGATCATTGCGTGTGCTCTCCGCCGAGGTCTCCTGGCTCCCGCGCCCGGTCTACTCCGCTGCCACGCCCATCCGGGAGAGCAGCCGGGACAGCACGATCTGGCTGCGCGTACGGACCACGAACGGCTCGGCGGAGATCTTCTCCAGCACCTGCTCGAAGTGGCGCACGTCCGCCGCGAGCACGTGCACGAGCGCGTCCGCCTCGCCGGAGATCGTGCAGGCGGAGACGACCTCGGGGTGCTTGGCCACGGCGGCACGGATCTCCGCCGGGGCGGTCTTGCCCCGGCAGAACAGCTCGACGTACGCCTCGGTCGTCCAGCCCAGGGCGGCGGGGTCGACGAGGGCGGCGAACCCCTTCACCGCACCGGTCGAGACCAGGCGGTCGACCCGCCGCTTCACGGCCGGGGCCGAGAGCCCGACCTCGTGCCCGACCTCGCTGTAGCTGGCGCGGGCGTTCTCGAGCAGCAACGCAACGATCTGCGTGTCCACGGCGTCCAGACGCACGGAGATCCTCCTCGCCCGACAGGGAACCGCCGGTCTCGAGCGCATCCTGGCAGGTGAAGGCGCCTTCGAGACCGCCAGGGCGGGTCGCCGCCCCCTGTCCGGACCCTCCGCGTCACAATCGAGTCCATGGCGTCGCAACTTGCCGAAGGGTCGGTCAGGGACCGCAACGTACGGCCGCTGCTCTCGCTGCTGGGCCGCTACGTCGGCTGTGAGTTCGACAGCGCCGACTGGGACAGGCTCCTGGCCGCGCTGGAGGCGACGGACGACAGCGGTCCGGACAGCTGGTACGTCCACCCGTTCCCCGGCGAACGCCCGGTCGAGGTCCGCCTCGCCCAGGCCGCCGGGAGCGGCGTCGTCTCCGTCCGGGTCACCGGGCCGGACGACCCGGAGCTTGCGATGCAGGCGCGCACGCTCGTCGACGTGTACCGGGAGAGCGAGGACTAGCCC